>CAZENI010000289.1:0-10511 GCA_964513055.1 uncultured Opitutus sp. | reverse complement strand
AGGAGCGCCTCGCGAAGCTCGCCGGTGGCGTGGCCGTCATCAATGTCGGCGCCGCCACGGAAGCGGAGATGAAGGAAAAGAAGGCCCGCGTCGAAGACGCGCTGCACGCCACGCGCGCCGCCGTTGAAGAGGGCATCGTCGCTGGTGGTGGTGTCGCGCTCATCCGCTGCGGCAAGGCCATCGACGGCGTGAAGCTCGAGGGCGACGAGGCCATCGGCGCCCAGATCGTCCGTCGCGCCATCGAGTCCCCGATCCGCATGCTCTGCGCCAACGCTGGCGTCGAGGGTGCCGTGGTCGTCGGCCAGGTGGCTGCCGGCAAGGGCAACTACGGCTACAACGTCGCCACGGGCGAATACGAGGACCTCGTGAAGGCCGGCGTGGTTGACCCGACGAAGGTCACCCGCACCGCGCTGCAGAACGCGGCGTCGATCGCCGGTCTGTTGCTCACCACCGAGTGCATGATCACCGAACTGCCCGAGAAGAAGGAGCCGGCCGGCGGCGGCCACGCTCACGGTCCGGGCGGCGGCGGCATGGACTACTAAGATTCCGTGCGGAGCAATCCGCTCGTTTGATTCAAGAAAGGCGCGCTACGCAAGTGGCGCGCCTTTTCTTTGGGCGGGTGGCACCGCTGCGGCCGGCACTCGAGGGCTCGCGTTTTCCCCGGGAAGCACCTTCATCGCCTCCATGGCACTCCGAGCGTTTCGTTTCGCGGCGGTCTTCGTGCTCGCGGCGCTTTCGTCGCTGCCGGCGGCGACGATCGCTCCGTCGACGGCGACCAATCCTCCCAACCTGTTCTCGCCGCCGAGCCAGGTGCGCCCGCTCAAGATTGCGATCTACGATGGGCCGGGCTCTGGCGAGAAGGGGATCGAGGCCGTGACCGAACGTGCCCGCCGGCTGCAGGGGGCGACGGTGATCGCGCTCAAGCCCGCGGAGGTCGGCACCCGCGACCTGAAGGAGTTCGATGTCATCATTTTTTCCGGCGGCAGCGGCAGCGCCCAGTCCGCTGCGATCGGCGAGAGCGGCCGGAAGAATGTCCGGGGCTTCGTCGAGCAAGGTGGCGGCTATCTCGGCATCTGCGCGGGGGCCTACCTCGCCTGTGCGGGATTCGAATGGGGGCTCGGGATCCTGAATGCGAAGACCGTTTCGCAAAAGTGGCGGCGCGGCCGCGGCACGATGGACATCGAACTCGCCGAGGCGGGAAGCGCGCTGTTCGGTCCGGTCCGGAAGCCCTTCCATGTGCGCTATGCCAATGGACCGATCATCCGGCCGCTCGGCCGCGACGATCTGCCGCCCTACCAGGTGGCGGCTATTTTTCGCACCGAGATCGCGGACAACGACACGCCGGTGGGAGTGATGATCAATTCGCCGGCGGTCGTGTTCTCGACCTTCGGCCGCGGCCGCGTGCTGACCATCAGTCCCCATGCCGAGGATACTCCCGGGCTGGAAAATTTCGTGCCGCGCGCGCTGGCGTGGCTCGGCGAAAAGTAGCACGCTCCCGGCATGGAGGTCATTTTTCTCGGGACCGGCACGTCGCAGGGCGTGCCCATGATTGCCTGCGAATGTCCGGTCTGCACGTCCCCCGACCCGCGCAACCGCCGCACGCGCGCGTCGATTCACGTCGTGATGGACGGACTCCACGTGCAGGTCGACGCCGCGCCCGAGCTTCGGCTGCAATGCGTGCGGGAGCGGATTGCGCGGACCGATTTCTTCATCCTCACGCACGGCCACGCCGATCACATCGCGGGCATGGACGACCTGCGCCGCTTCTGCGATCTCCTCGGCGGCACGGCGCTGCCGGTCTATGCGACCGAGGAGGGGATGGGGCGCGTGCTCGCGATGTATCCGTATGCCATGGCCGAGAGGCCGATCGCGAAAGGCTACGCGGCTTTCAAGTTGATCGACATGCCGGCCATGCTCGACCTGCCGCAGGGCTCCATCCAGTCCACGCTGCTGCCGCACGGCGGCCTGAACACGCTCGGGCTGATCTTCACGGAGCGCAGCAGCGGGAAAAAATTCGCTTACTACACCGACTGCAAACGCGTGCCGCGCGAGGCGGTCGAACTGGCGCGCGGCGCGGACGCGGTGGTGCTCGACGGCTTGCGGCCCCTGCCGCATCCGACCCACATGTCGATCGACGAGGCCATCGCCGTGGCGCACGAGATCGGCGGACGTCGCACCTGGCTGACCCACCTCACGCACCTGAGCGATCACGCCGCGTTGGAGGCATCGCTGCCCGCCGGCATCGCGGTTTCCTACGATGGCCTGCGGCTGATGCTGTAGACCGCGTCGGTCGGAAGCCTCAGCCTGTCATAAACCAAGTCCCTGAGAATCAGCGCTTGATTTAATCCATATCTAATTAATGTAGATTGAACGGAAGAAGAATGAAGCTCTCCAAGAAAGGCGAATACGCGTTGCGCTCCCTCATCAACCTCGGCATCGCCGCCGAAGTGGGCCGGTCCCTGGTGCAGGTCTCGGAGTTGGCGGAAAGCGAGCAGCTTCCGGCGAAGTTTTTGGAGCAGATCCTCCACGCGTTGAAGGAAGCCGGGCTGGTTGAAAGCGCGCGCGGGAAGTTCGGCGGCTACCGCCTCGCGGTGCCCATGCGCCAGATCACGATCGGGCAGGTGGTGCGCTTGATCGACGGCCCGCTGGCCCCCATCGGCTGCGTCAGCCAGACGGCCTACGAGAAATGCACCTGCCCCGACGAGGAGCATTGCGGGCTGCGCATGCTCATGCTCGACGTGCGCAACGCGATCGCCGGTATCCTGGATCGTTACACGCTGGCGGACGTCGTCGAGGTGACGCTGCGGAAGCTCCGGCGGGACAATCTCCCCCTGCCGTTTGCGCCCGCCACCGAGCTGCCGGTGCGCCTGTCCGCGCGGCGCGCGCGCCAGCTCGCCGCCCGCGCTTCCGGTCCGCGACTCGATGCGACCGAGGGCGTGCTGCACCAACTCCTCGGCGACTACACCATTTGATCCGCTCGCCGCATGACCACGGAATCCCGTCCCGAACCTGCTTCGCTCCCGCTGCCCGATTGGGTCGCGCTGGTCCGCGAGAAGGTTGAATCGCTGCGCTACGGCGTCGTGCAACTCGTCGTCCACGACGGTCGCGTGACCCAAATCGAACGCACCGAGAAGACCCGTCTGCCAGCCGAACGCGATGCGTCCGGCCGTTCCTCCGCCTGACTATTTCCGGCCCACCGGTTCCCCCCGGCGGCCTCCTCCACCCAAGTCACGATCGCTGTCCACTGACCCGGCACCGGGAAGTCCCATGCACCACATCAAACTGCACTCCTCCCATGGGGAACTTCCCGCTCCGTCACGTGCCTGCGCGCCTCGCGCTGGCCTTCACCGCCCTCGCGTCCGCGTGGCCCGTCGCCGCCGCTGACGCGGACCTTGCCGAACTGCGCGCCCACATCCGCGCGCTCGAACAAAAGCTGCTCGTGCTCGAACGCCGGCAAGAGCTCAGAGACGAGGCCGCCGCCGCCTCGCCGCCGCCCGTCGTCGTGGCGGGAGCGTCGGGCTTCTCGATCGCCCCCGCCGATCGGAAATTCCAGCTCCGCATCCGCGCCAATCTCCAGGCCGACGCCCGGTTTTTCCTCGGCGACAACACCAACGGCAACGACACGTTCCTCATTCGCCGCCTGCGCCCGAGTTTCGAGGGCACGATCGGAGAGCGATTCGGGTTTCGGCTGATGCCCGACTTCGCCCCGGCGACCTTCAACCTGCTCGACGCCTACGTCACCTACACGCAGTCGCCCGAGTTCAACCTCCTCGTCGGCAAGACGAAGTCGCCCTTCGACCTCGAGCGCCTCGTCTCCCAGACCGATCTGCTCTTCATCGAGCGCGGCTACCCGACCAGCCTTGGGCCCAACCGCGACCTCGGCGTGCAGGTCTTCGGCGACCTCGCCGGCGGCGCCCTGAGCTACCAACTCGCCTGGCTCAACGGCGCGCGCGACAACGACACGACCATCACCGACACCGACGACGGCAAGGAACTCGTCGCCCGCCTCTTTGCGCATCCCTTCAAGGATGATCCGGGCTCGCCGCTGCAGGGCCTCGGCTTTGGTGTCGCCGCCTCGACCGGCGACAAGAACACCGGCGCGCCCAACAGCTTCCGGACGAACGCCCAGCAGACCTTCTTCGCCTGGCGCGCGACCGTCATCAGCAACGGCCAGCACCGGCGGATCGAGCCCCAGGCCTACTACTACAACGGCTCCCTCGGTCTCATCGGCTCGTGGGCTTCGTCGAAGCAGGGGCTTTCCACCGGCCCCGGCACCGTCACCCGCGACCTCACGAACATCGCCTGGTATGGAGCTTTCCACTACGTCCTCACCGGCGAGGATGCCACTTACCGCGGCGTCACGCCGGCGGCCAACTTCAGTTGGAAGGACGGCACCTGGGGCGCGCTCGAAGCCGCCGTGCGCTACGGCGAGTTCAACCTCGACGACGACGCCTTCCCCGTCTTCGCCAATCCGCTGACCGCCGCCAGCAAGGCGAAGGGCGCCACCCTCGGCCTCAACTGGTATCTCAACCGCAACGTCAAAGCCACGGTCAACTTCGAACACACCTCGTTCGAGGGCGGTCAGAGCAATGTCGTCACGCGCGAAAACGAAAAGGCGATCTTCACCCGCGTGCAGCTCCGTTACTGAGCCGCTGGGTTTCACCACCACTCATCTCCAATCGGTCCTTCCATGAATCTCTCCCGACTCTCCTACCGCCTTCTTTCCCTCGGCCTCGCCTTCGGCATGGCCGCCGCTGCGCCCGCCAAAACGGTCGAACTGCTCAACGTCTCGTATGATCCGACCCGCGAGTTCTACCTCGACTACAACGCCGCCTTTGCCCGCCACTGGAAGGCCAAGTCCGGCGACACCGTCACGGTGAAGCAGTCGCACGGCGGCTCCGGCAAGCAGGCCCGCTCCGTCATCGACGGCCTTCAGGCTGATGTCGTCACGCTCGCCCTCGCCGGCGATGTCGACGCGCTTTATCAGGTCGCCAAGCTCATCCCGGGCGATTGGAACAAGCGCCTGCCGCAAAATTCCGCGCCTTACACGAGCACGATCGTGTTCCTGGTGCGCGAAGGGAATCCGAAGGGCATCAAGGACTGGGACGACCTCGTGAAGCCCGGCGTCTCCGTCATCACGCCCAACCCGAAGACCTCCGGTGGCGCCCAGTGGAACTACCTCGCCGCCTGGGAATTCGCCCGTCGCAACTACGGCAGCGACGCCAGGGCGCAGGAGTTCGTGAAGGCCCTCTACAAGAACGTCGCCGTGCTCGACTCCGGCGCGCGCGGTTCGACGACGACATTCGTCCAGCGCGGCATCGGCGACGTGTTCATCTCCTGGGAAAACGAGGCGTTCCTCGCCCAGAAGGAATTCGGCAAGGCGAAGTTCCCCATCGTCGCGCCTTCGCTCAGCATCCTCGCCGAGCCGAGCGTCACCGTGGTCGACAAGGTGGCGAAGAAGAAGGGCACCGAATCCGTCGCCAAGGCCTATCTCGAATACCTCTACTCGGAGGAGGCCCAGGATCTCGCCGGCAAACACTACTACCGCCCGCGCTCCGCGGCCGCGGCGGGGAAATACCGGGATCAGTTCCTGAAGATCGAGCTCTTCACCATCGACGAGAAATTCGGCGGCTGGACCCACGCCAAGAAAGTCCACTTCGCCGACGGCGGCACCTTCGACCAAATCTACGCCAAGTAACGGTATCCGAATCCAAATCACACCCGACCGGGCGCGCCCGACCACGTTCACGAGGGCACGCCGGGGCGCGTCCCGGTCCAACTCCATCCGCACCATGAGACTCAAAAACTACGTTCCCGTCCGCCACCGCGGCACGGCGGCCGTGCCCTCGCTCGATCTGCCTTCCCGGCTGAGCCGGCTCTACGATCACGCCCAGAATTCCGGCTTCCTGTTCGGCTCGCCCCTCGGGCTGCCCGACCATGAGGGCCAACCCTACTATCTGCCACGTTTCGTCTACTTCGGTCCCCGGACGTCCGATGCCTCGCCGCGGCTCGCGGTGGTGGCCGGCTTTGGCCGCCATGATCGACCGGCGGCAAGCGCCGTCACCGCCTTCGTCGAAGGCCTCGTCCGCCGGCCCGACCTCGGCCACGGTCTGAATCTCTCGTTTTTTCCCGTGGTCAATGTGCTTGGCTTGCTCGGTGGTGCGGAGGAGCGCGACTTGTCGGAAGAGGGCTGGGGTCGCTCGACCGCGCCGGAGATCACCCTGCTTGCGCAGGACGCCGGGCTCCGCACGTATCAGGGCTTCATCCGCGTCATCACGACGGCCGACGAGGAGCCCTCGGCCAGGCTGCGCAGCGTGCTCTCGCCGTCTGTCGCGCGCAGCGGCATCGAGGTCTTTGCCTCTACGGATTTCGAGCCGTGGCCGGTGGCCTTCGAGGCCCTGCCGTCAAAGGCCATCGGATACGGACCGCTGAGCCTCGCGGACGATCTGCCGTTCGCCCCCTTCGAGGTGGAGCTGTCCCTGCCTTCCGTTTTGCCGCAGGCCCGCGCCGACCGGGCGCTGTCGGCGCTCCTCAAGCGCCTCGTCACCCGCTACCGCAGCTTCCTCGCCTACGGGCAGAATCTCTGAACCCCCGGCTCACGCTCGTCATGGTCAAGCTCGGTTGCCCCAATCCCGTCTACCCGCACAAGCTGCGGCGTCTCTACTGGCCATTCCTCGCCCTGGCGGAGGAGTCACGCGACATCCACGGCGCGGTCGCCGGTTCCTTCGAGAGCGACGGCCAGCGTTACACGATTCCGCGCTTCGCGTTCCGCGGGCCGTCGGTCGGCGGCTCGCTCCTCCGGCTCGGTCTCTTTGCCGTCGTGCACGGCGACGAGCCGGCCGGCGCGGTCGCGCTCGAGCGGTTTCTCGCGCACCTCGTCGACCACCCGTCGCTCGCGACCGGCTACGAGCTGGTCTTCTATCCGCTCTGCAATCCCACCGGCTATGAGGATGGCACGCGCCACACTCGCGCCGGCCTCGATCTCAACCGCGAGTTCTGGCGCGACTCGGAATTGCCCGAGGTGCGCATCCTCGAACACGAACTTCGCTCGCAGCGCTTCGACGGGATCATCGCCCTCGACGCCGACGACACCTGCGAAGGCAGCTACGGCTACTCGCACGGGCGCGCGCTCGACGATGCGCTGCTGCGGCCGGCGCTCGTCGCCGCCGAGCGCGTGCTCCCGCGCGACGGCCGCTCGCGGATCGACGGCTTCAACGCGAGCGAAGGCGTCATCTGCGACTGTTTCACCGGGATTCTCGCGCCGCCGCCCGATGGCGCATCGCGGACGTTCAACCTCATCTTCGAGACGCCCGCCCACGCTCCCCTCGAACAACAGGTCGCGGCCAACGTGGCCGCCCTCGAAGCGATCCTCGCCACCTATCGTGGCTTCATCGCTTACGCGCAAAATCTGTAATGGCCTCCGTCCGCGCCTCACGCTCCGTCCTGCCCGGCTTCGGCCTCTCGCTTGGCTTCACGCTCGCCTATCTCGGCATCATCGTGCTGCTGCCGCTCTCGGCTGCGTTCCTCAAGACCGCGGGCATGAGTTGGAGCGATTTTGTCGTCGCCGTCGCCTCGCCGAGGGTTGTCGCGTCGTATCGCCTGAGCTTCGGCGTGTCGTTCGCGGCCGCGTCGCTCAATGCGATCTTCGGCCTCATCGTGGCGTGGGTGCTCGTGCGCTACACGTTTCCGGGAAAGAAGATCGTCGACGCGCTCGTGGATCTGCCGTTCGCGCTGCCGTTTTTTTTTTATGTTTTGGCGATCACCGAGATCTACGCGAAGAACGGCTGGGTCGGGTCCTGGCTCGAGCCGCTCTGGGCAAGGGGCGTCGGCCGGCTCGACGCCGCGCTGCCGGGCTTCGGCTGGAAAGAGTGGCTCGGCGTGAAAATCGCGTTCGACCGCCCCGGCATCTTCATCGCGCTCACGTTCATCGGTCTGCCATTTGTCGTGCGCACGCTGCAGCCGGTCATCGAGGAGCTGGAGCCCGAACTGGAGGAGGCCGCCGCCACCCTCGGTGCCAGCCGCTGGCAGACGATCACGCGCGTGATCCTTCCCGAACTCGTGCCGGCGCTGCTCACCGGCTTCGCCATGGCCTTCGCCCGCGCCCTCGGCGAATACGGCTCCGTCGTCTTCATCGCCGGCAACCAGCCGCTGCACAGCGAAATCACCCCGCTGCTGATCATCACGAAGCTGGAGCAATACGACTACCGCGGCGCCACCGCCATCGCCGTCGTCCTCCTCGTCGTATCCTTCGTCCTGCTACTTCTGATCAACCTCCTCCAGAAATGGAGCCGCCGCTACCACCGCGTCTGATCGCCGCCCTCCCTCATGTCCGCCGCCATCACCCCTCTGCACGCTCCGGCCGCCGCGCCCACCGGCCGCCGCGCCACCCGCGACCCCGCCTGGGTGCGCTGGCTGCTCACCGGCGTCGCGCTCGTCTTCCTCGCGTGCTTTCTCGTGCTGCCGCTGGCGGCGGTCTTCACCGAGGCCCTGCGGAAGGGCGTGGGCGTCTACTTTGCCGCGTTCCGCGATGCGGATGCGCTCGCCTCCATCCGGCTCACGCTGCTCACCGCGGCCATCGCTGTGCCGGCCAACGTCCTCTTCGGCGTCGCCGCCGCGTGGTGCATCGCCAAGTTCAACTTCCGCGGCAAAAGCCTCCTCATCACGCTGATTGATCTGCCTTTCGCCGTCTCGCCCGTCATCTCCGGCCTGATCTACGTGCTGATGTTCGGCCTGCAGGGCTGGCTCGGTCCGTGGCTGCAGGAGCACGACATCAAGATCATCTTCGCCGTGCCCGGCATCGTGCTCGCGACGACGTTCGTCACGTTTCCCTTCGTCGCCCGCGAACTGATCCCGCTCATGCAGGCGCAGGGCACCGATGAGGAATATGCCGCGGTCACCCTCGGTGCGAGTGGCTGGCAGATCTTCTGGCGCGTCACGCTGCCCAACATCAAGTGGGGCCTGTTCTACGGTGTCATTCTCTGCAACGCCCGCGCGATGGGAGAATTCGGCGCCGTCTCCGTCGTGAGCGGCCACATCCGCGGCGAGACCAACACCATGCCGCTCCACGTCGAGATCCTCTACAACGAATACAACTTCGCCGCCGCGTTCGCCGTCGCCTCGCTGCTCGCCTTGCTCGCCCTCCTCACCCTCGTGCTGAAGTCCTTCATCGAGTGGCGCCACGCCCAGTCGCGCGGCGCCGGCTCCTCCTGATCTGCGTATGAGCGTCACCGCCACCCACATCACCAAGACCTTCGGCTCCTACACCGCCCTCGGCGGCGTCGATCTCGACGTCCCCAGCGGCCAGCTTGTTGCGCTCCTCGGGCCGTCGGGCTCGGGCAAGACCACGCTGCTCCGCATCATTGCCGGCCTCGAGCATGCCGATCCGGGCAGCGGAAAGATTCTCTTCCACGGCGAGGACGTCACGGCCGTGCCCGCCGGCAAGCGCAGGGTCGGCTTCGTGTTCCAGCACTACGCACTTTTCCGGCACATGACGGTGTTCGAGAACGTCGCTTTCGGCCTCAACGTCCGCCGGCAGAACCGCCCCGGGAAGTCCGAGATCGCCGACCGCGTGCACCGGCTCCTGAAGCTCGTCCAGCTCGAGGACCTCGGCGGCCGTTTCCCGAGCCAGCTCTCCGGCGGCCAGCGGCAGCGCATCGCCCTCGCGCGCGCGCTGGCCGTCGAGCCCAAGGTCCTGCTGCTCGACGAGCCCTTCGGCGCCCTCGACGCCAGGGTCCGCAAGGAACTCCGCCGCTGGCTCCGCAAGTTCCACGAGGAGATTCATCTCACCACGCTCTTCGTCACCCACGATCAGGAGGAGGCCCTCGAGATCGCCGACAAGGTCGTGATCATGAACCAGGCGAAGGTCGAGCAGGTCGGCACGCCGCAGGAGGTCTACGACCGGCCCGCGTCGCCGTTTGTGTATCAGTTTCTCGGTAACGTGAACGTCCTCCGCGCCAAGGTCCTCGCCGCGGCCGGGGTCCACCACGCCGGCGCCGCCGCGCTCCAGGCCGACGGGCTCGTCTATGTGCGCCCGCACGACATCGCCCTTGCCGCGCACGAGCCCGGCTCGGCCAGCCTCACGGCTGTGCTGCGCTACATCGATGCCGCCGGCCCCCTGGCCCGGCTGACGCTCGAGCACGTGGGCTCGCGTGATGCGATCGACGTCGAGATCTCCCGCTCCGAACTCGAGGCGCTGCACCTGAAGGTCGGCGATCTTGCCAGCCTCCGCCTGCGCCAGGGCCGCTCGTTCGCCGATGACTATGCCATCTGACCGGCCCGCGGAGGGAGGGCGTGTCGCGCGCGGATCAGAACGGCCACACGCGCGGAATCACGATCATCGCGACGATGAAACAGAGGATGTTCAGCGGCACGCCGATCTTGACGAAATCTTTGAAGCGATAGCCGCCGATGCCGTAGACGTAGGTGTTCGTCTGGTAGCCGATCGGCGTGGCGAACGCGCAGCTCGCGGCGACCATCACCGCGATCACGAACGGTCGCGCGGCCAGTCCCGC
>CAZENI010000288.1:0-10519 GCA_964513055.1 uncultured Opitutus sp. | reverse complement strand
GAAGAGCTCGCCGTTGAGGTCGAAGGCCATGTCGTATTGATTGCGGAAGCCCATGGTGAAGAGCTCGACCGATTTGAAATCGGGATCGGCGCGAGCGATCCAGCCGCCGGGGGCGTATTTGTTGCGGGCATGGCCGCGGGCGTCCCACATGCGCGGGAGGAGATGGTCCTCGCCCCAGCTCACCATGCGGGTCTTCTCGAGGCCGACGGGAAGGTCGGTGTGGTTGCCGGCGGCGAAATAGATCGACTTGCCGTCGGGCGAGAGGACGAGGGCGTGCGGGCCGTGTTCGCCACCGCCCTTGGTCTCGCGCATGAACTTCACCTCGTCGAATTGGTCGTCGCCGTTGGTGTCACGGAGGCGCCAGACGCCGCGCTTGTTGGCGACCTCGCTGACCATGACGTAGAGGCTGTCGAAGGCGTAGAGCAGGCCGTGGGCGCCGATGTCGGGCACGGGCTGGTCGCCCTTGCCCTTTTTGCTGCCGCCGCCTTCGGGGGCGCCGGGCGGGGCAGGAACGTCACCGAGTTTGACGGCGAGTTTCTCAATCTTGGTGCCGGCGGTGGAGCCGAGCGGCGGGAGCGTGAGGCGGAAGAGGCCGCCGTATTGATCGCCGGCGAGGAGGCGGCCCTTGGGATCGAGCGCGAGGCAGACCCAGGAGCCCTGATCGCCCTTCGGCACGGTGTAGAGCAACTCGACCTTGAAGCCAGGCGCGACCGTGATGGCGGACGGGTCGGTGGCGGTGGTGAGTTCGGCCATGGCGGCGCGGGAGGCCTGGCCGGTGGATTGCGCCTTCTTGGTTTTCTGCGCGGCGTCCTGGGCGAGGAGCGAGGCGGTCGCGGTGAGCGCGAGGAGGAGGTGGCGGGGACGGAGCATGATGGGATTGAAAAGGGGGTTTTAGGTAGGTCCCGACCACCGGGCGGGCCGTTGGAGGTCGGACGCGTTGACGGGCCGCCCGGAGGTCGGCCCCTACCTTCAGAATTCAGAAGCGATAGGTCGACGAGAGGAAATACGCGCGGGGCTGGACGGGGACGTATTGGAGCATGGTGTCGTGGCCGGTGGCGGGGAGGGTGGTGAAGCTCTGGCGGTCGCCGGGATTGATGCCCCAGCCGCGCCAGGTCATGACGCCTTCGCTGTCGGTGAGGTTGTTGATGTTGAGACTGACGGACCAGCGGCGGGAAAGGGTCCAGCCCAGGCCGAGATCAAACTGGTTGAAACGCGGGAGCATGATCACGTTGGCGGCGTTGCCGGCGCGCTCGCCCATGTGGCGCCACGAGAGATTCGCGAAAAACGCCGGCGTCCGGTAGGTGAGCGTGTTGTTGAGGATGAAGTCGGGGTTGTTGTCGGCGGGGCGGCCGGAGAGGTCGAGGTAGGTGTCGTCGGCGCGGCCGTTGACGCCGGCCTGGAAGACTTTCCAGACGTCGTTCTTGGCCTTCTGCGCGGTGAAGACGCTGCGGACGCTCCAGCGCTCGGAGAGGCGGAACGTGCCCTCGAGTTCGAGGCCGTAGGAGGTGGTGGAATTGTAGACGGGGTCGGGGAAGTAGAGCGTGACGCCGTCGGACTCGGTCGCCTGCGTGATGGCGAGGATGTTGTCGAGGTGGCTGTAGAACGGCGTGGCGGTGAGCGTGACGAGGCCCCATTTCAGGCGGTAGCCGAGCTCGGCCTGCTGGATGGTTTGGGGGCGCGGCTTCAGGTTGTTGAGCCGGAACTGCGAGTTGTAGTTGCGGAAGAAACCGTAGTCGGGGGCCTTCTCGCCGTCGGCGTAGCGGACGTAAAAGGAGTTGTTTTGATCGATGACGAAGTTGGTCGCGCCGGAGAGGGAGAAGCTGCGGACGTTCTTGTCGAAGTGCCATTTCGCGGCGGGGTTCGGCACCTGAAAGCGGTTGTCGAACATCGTGAACGGATCGCCGTCGGCGCCGCCGTAGGTGGGATCCCAGTTGCCGCGCGCGTTCTGGACGCCGGCCTCGTTGAAACCCTTCACGAGGTAGTTCTCGGCGCGAAAGCCCCAGTCGAAGCCCCAGCGCGGGGAGAGCTCCCACTTGTGGCCGAAGAAGTAGGCGAACTGGCGCGCGATGGCCTTGTCGCGCACGTAGCCGATGCCGAGGGCGGTGAAGCCCTCGGGATTGGTGAGCTGCACGGCGCGGCCGCCGAAGCCCGCGACGGCGGCGAGCGCGGCGGCGGGCGTGCCGGCGGGCGCGGTGGCGGCGGTGGCGGGTATCCAGGTGATGGCGACGGGCTCGGGCTGCTCGGTGAGCGGGGAGGCGGTGCGGCCGCCGCTGGACTGGCGGTCGGAGATGCTGGAGTAGCCGAAGTAGCCGCCGCCGACGAAGGTGTGGCGGCCCCACTTCTTCGTGACGGTGAGATTGTCCATGAGCTCGTCCATGTGCTCGTTGGCGACGCGGCCGTTGTTGGTCCAGAGCGCGGCGGGGATGATCTGGCCGTTGGGGAGATTGGCGGAGCGGACGATCAGGCCGGCGTTGTTGAGGGCGTTGGCGTTGACGGTGAAGTTGCCGTTCGACGTGACCTCGGCGAGGACGGCGCCGGTGTGGCGGTCGGAGAAACGATAGAGGCCGGCGGGCACGCGGCCGTTGTGGCCGCCGCCGCTGAACTGAATCGCCATCGTGCTGAAGAAATTCGGCCACTCCAGAGAGCGCGGTGTGACGCCGGAGCTGGAGTTCCAGTCGGCCCAGTTGCGGCTGGCGCGGATGTTGTGGTTGAGTGACCAGCCGCCGCCGAACTCGTGCTTCCACTGGGCGCCGACGTAGCGCGAGCGGGAGCGGACGGCGTCGGTCGTGTCGAAGGTGGCGAACTTGTCGTCCGCCTCGCGCGGATACTGGAACGACGCTTTCGGAAACAGATTGGTGCTGAAGCGGCTCAGGCCGGGATACTGCTTCGGGTTCTGCGGGTCGCGGGCGAGGAGGTATTCATACCAGTGGTTCCGATCGTCGAGATACTTCCCGTAGAGCTTGAGCGAGCCCTGGCCGTAGTCCTTGAAGATGTTTCCGTGGAGTCCGAACCCGTTGTTCATCGGGTAACCGTTGGCGGGGCGATGGCCCTCGGCGTAGCGGTAGAAGCCGCCGACGTTGTAGACCCAGCCCTTCACGAGCGGGCCGCCGACAGTGGCGTCGGCGCGGTATTGCGGCGACGAGCGGCCCTCCAGGCCGAAGCGCGTGCGGATCTCGCCGCCGAAGCGCGCGGTGCCGGTGCGTGTAATGTAATTGAATACGCCGCCGGGGGAGTTGGATGAGGTGATCGATGCGCTGCCACCGCGCACGGCCTCGACGCGCTGGAGGGTGGCGTCGGGGCGGTTGAAGTAGCCGGCGCCGAAGTTGCCGAAGTTCACGTTGGTGAACGGCAGGCCGTCCTCCTGCATGGAGACGTAGTAGGTGCCGTTGGCGCCGTCGGAGCTGTCGGCGGAGATGCCGCGCGAGTAGACCATGCCGCGGATCTCGCCGAGGGAGGAGTTCACGAAGACGCCGGCGACGTTGAGGAGCATGTCGTCGGCGCTGAGCGCGACCTGCTCGGCGAGCATGTCGGCGGTGAGCGTGGTGATGGCGGTGGTGGCCTTCTTGGCCTCGGTGGCGTTGAAGACGCCGGTGACGACGAACTCGTCGAGCTTCTGGGTGGCGGCGTCGGTGGCGCTTCCGGAAGAGGATGCGGCGGTCGTGGGCGGGGCGGGCGGTGCGGTCTGGGCGGCGAGCGGCGGGACGAGGGCGAGCAGGAGGGAAAGCGAGAGGGCGGCCGGCGCGGGGTGCCGGGGCGGGGACGGGGGCAGCGGGCGAGGGAGGTCCATAGGGGTGGAGGACGGTTTAGAAACGACCGTTGAGGCCGAAGGTGAGGGTCGTGCCGGGGTAGTTGAAGTGCTCGACGTTGTCGGGGACGCCGCGGTAGCGCTTCTGCGGGACGTTGGTGAGGTTATCGATGTCGAGCGTGAGGTTGAGGGTCGGGCGGAGTTGGTAGCTGAAGCCGACGTTGATGAGCTTGCGCTCGACGCGGTAGAGGTTGCGCGCGGGCGACGTGGCGTTGAAGGCGGTGAGGAATGTGTCGGCGTAGTTCAGGAGCAGGCGCGTGCTGAAGGCGCGGTAGCGCCACGATAGGCTGGCGTTGGCGGTGCGCGGGACGAAGTTCGGGACCTGGCCCTTTTCGCGCCGGCCGGTGCCGCCGAAGTCACCGTGCGTGTCGAGCAGCGTGTAGTTGACGAGGCCGCTGAGGCCCTTGAGCACGCCGGGGAGAAACGTGAACTGCTGCTGGTAGCTGAACTCCCAGCCCTGCACGACCGCGGTGCCGGCGTTGGCGGTGGTGAGAATGGTCCAGCCGGGGTATTCGCCGTTGAAGCCGTTGTCGGTGCCGGTCGCGATGGTGCCGGACTCGATGCCGCTGACGATGTAGTCGCGGATTTCCTTGTGGAACCAGCCGGCCGTGAAATTGCCGACGGGCTCGAAGTAATACTCGAGCGTGGCGTCCCAGTTCTTCGCGGTCTGCGGGAGGAGCGACGGGTTGTTGATGGTGAGGGTGGGGCGGTTGCCGAAGTTGGCGTTGGCCTCGTTGGGCGTCTCGCCGGGCACGAGCTGGCCGAAGCCGGGGCGGCCGAAGCTCGTGGACCAGCTCAGCCGGGCCTTGAGATTGGCGGTGATGTCGTGCCAGGCGTGGATGCTGGGAAATGCCTTGGTGTAGTCGCCTTCGACGGTGCGGCGGTTGTTGGCGTAGTCGGTTTTCGCCGCGGCGATCGCGGCGGCTTCGGTGGCGGTCGCGGGGGTGTTGCTGAGGCGGCGGGCGCGCACGAAGCCGTCGGCCTCGTTCTCGGTCTTCTCCCAGCGCACGCCGCCGAGGAAGCCGGTGCGGCCGAGCCAGCCGTCGCGGCCGAGCTTGCCCTGCGCCATCGCGTAGGGCGCGGTGACGGTCTCGACGGCCTGGCGGTAGGAGGTGTAGCCCGTGGTCTCGCGGAAATAGAAATCCTCCCGCCAGATCGTCGGATCGATGACCTCGCGAGCGCGGATGAACCACGAGGCCTCCCACTGCGGGATGCCGCGGCGCGTCTCGCGCTGGTCCGTGGTGACAAGATTGGGATCGTGCGGGAGTGGGCCGGTGCCCGTGTAGCTCCAACGGCGCGAGGCGCTGCGGGCGCCCACGGTCTGCTCGCGCCAGTGCACGCCGGCCTTGGCGAGGATGGGGGCGGAGAGCGGGAGCGTGTAGCGCACGTCGAGGCGGCCCTCGTTCACCTCGTGGATCTGTTTGTCGTTCTGGTTGCTGAGGCCGTTGGCGGTGGGCCGGTAATTGGCGGGGTTGGTGAAATCGTTCCCGCCGTTCGGGAGGAAACGGGGAAAGAGATCGGACTGGGTGCGATCGAGGATCCAGCCGGTGTTGGTGATGCGGTTGGTGAGAACGGCGCCCTCGCCGTTGCCGATGTTGATGTGGGTCTGGGTGCGGCGGAGGTTGGCCTCGAGGAGCAGCGGGCCTTTCTGGTGCTCGAGGCCCACGTCGGCGCGGCGGAGGCGGTTGAAGAAGTTGTTCGGGCCGGTCATCGTGACGTCGATGGTCGAGGCGGCGACGGGGCGTACGGTCGTCACCCGGGACGTGTAGCCGGGCGCGATGCCGGCGCCGGTGTTGGCGGCGGTGTTGAGCGCGGGATCGAACACGACCTGGTTGGTGGAGGCGTTGACGTTGTATTGGCGGCGATAGACCTCGGAGTGATCGATGTAGGTCGCGAGGAACGAGACCTTGGTCGACGGCGTGAGGCGGTAGTCAGCCTTGGCGGTGATGTTCTTCTGCCGGCGGTGGTTGTAGAGATCGCTCGTGAGGTAGCTGTAGAGGAAGGCGGGCGAGGCGGTGGTGTTCTGGAAATCGCGCGTGGTGAAAAACGAGCCGATGGCGGTCTCGCTGTTGAAGAGCGTGACGGAGACGCCGAGGTTGCGGCTGCCGCCGAAGGCGTCGAAGACCTCCTGGTAGCCGAGGTTGGCGAGGCCGTGGAGGCGGCGCTGTTCGCGGATGGGAATCTGCTCCGTGAACGACGGCGCGAGGCGTGCCGAGAGCGTGTAGGTGATGCGGCGTTTTTCCCGCATCGAGAGCGGCGAGCGGCTCTTGAAATTGATCGTGCCGCCGAGGGAGTCGGCGCCCTTGTCGGGCGTGTGGCCCTTGATGAGCTCCACCTGGTCGAACATCGCGCCCGTGATGTTGTTGACGAAGATCGAGCGGCCGAGGCCGCCCTGGCCGGTCATGAGGCCGCCGTCCATGGTGACGGAGTTGAGCCCCGAGGCCATGCCGCGGACGGTGAAGCCGGAGAGGTTGCCGCCGGCGTCGAGCTCGCCGTAGATGCCAGGGAGGCGGATGGCGACCTCGCCGGCGTTCATGTTGGGCAGGTTGCCGAAGGAATCGGTGGCGGCGATGTTCTTGAGGTTGTCGGAATTCCGATACGCGGTGATGGCGGCGGCGTCGCCCTCGCGCTCGCCGGTGACCTTGAAGGCATCCAGTTTGTAGATACCGGTGGTGAGATCGAAATTGCGCACGGCGGCCTGGTCGGCGGTGACGGCGATCGTGGTGCGGACGGAGTCGAGGCCGGTGTAGGTGACGACAAGCTCGTGCGTGCCGGCGGGGAGCGCCGGGAGGACGTAGCGGCCGGTGTTGTCGGTGAGGACGCCGAGGCCGAGGGCGGGGACCTCGATGCGGGCGCCCTCGAGGAGGTTGCCGGTGGCGAGGTTGCTGACGTTGCCGCTGAGCGTGGCGGCGAGCGCCGCGCCGGGGGCGGCGGCGAGACAAAGGAGGAGGCGCAGCGCGGCGGTGTGACGGGGCGAGCGCGAACGGGCGGGGTGGGGTGTCGGGGTCATGGGGATCGTCAGGGGTGGGCGACGGGAGACGTTTCCTGTCTGACTGGGCGAGAAGCCCGGCTCTCCCCAGCCGGGCCAAACCCCCGAAAAGCCGATCAGGGCAGCGTATTAAAAATCACGTTAATGAACTGGATCGTCATCGGCGGGCCCTGGTGGAGCTGGAGCGCGATGACGCCGGACTTGGCGGCGTGGGTGGGATCCTCGTCGGTGACGTCGGCAGTGAGCTTGCCGTTCAGGTAGTGCTGGAGGTGATTTCCCTTCGCGACGATCCGGATTTCGTTCCACTCACCGAGCTTGTAGGCGGCGAGGATCTCGGCGGGCGGCGTCGCGCCGGGGAGTTTTTCGACGGCGGTCTTCTTTTTCTTGGCGTTGTTCGGGTCGACGGCGGTGCCGCCGATTTTGATCTTCTCGCCCGGACCCATCACGATGCCGCGGCCTTTTTCCTCGTAGAGCATGCCGGCGTATTTGCCGGTGGAGTCGATGTCGGCCTGGTAGCCGGCGACGACGAAGGCGGCGGGGTCGACGACCTTGCTGCGATACTGGACGCCGGAGTTGGCCTGGTTCTTGTCGTTCTGCGCGGTGAGGCGGAACTGCGCGCGGAGCTCGAAATTCGCGGGCTGCGCGGCGGTGTAGACGAGAAACGTGTTTCCCTTCGTGACCTTCTCGAGGGTCGTCTGGCCGGTGAGCGCGCCGTCCTTCACGGACCAGAAGTCCTTGTTGCCGTCCCAGCCGGTGAGGTCCTTGCCGTTGAAGATGGGTTTGAAGCCGCTGTCGGCGGCGGAGGCGGTGAACGCGCTCGCGGCGAAGGCGAGGGCGGGGAGGAGGTGGCGGAGTTTCATGTTTGGGGGGAGGCTTCTAGGAATCTATCGTTCTCGTTCTTCGTAATCGTTCTTCGTTCTCTCGGTCTCTCCTGTCTGACAGAAGAGAACGATGACGAGAACGAGGAACGAGAACGATCACGGCGCGGTGGCGGCGTTTTAGTGATTGTGTGCGGAGGCGGCGGGTTTCGCGGCGGGGGCGGGGTTGGCCTTGAGATAGGCGTCGACGTCCTTGGTGACGACGAGCTGGCCGAACATCACGGTCCAGTGCCCGGGGAAGGTGCAGACGTATTCGTAGACGCCCTCCTCGCGGATGGGACGGAGCCGGAGCGTTTCGCTCTGGCCGTTCTCGAGCAGTTTGGTGGCGGCGACAATCTCACGCGACTCGCCGACCCAGGCGCGGCCCTGGCGATCGAGGTTCTCGGGCGGGAGCTGCATCGCTTCGGTGGCGACGCGCTCGCGGGCGCCGGGTTGGACGACGACCAGGTTGTGCGGCATCACGTCGGGATTCTCGAAGATGATCTCGAAGGCCTTGCCCGCCGGCACGACGATGCGCGGGGTGTCGTAGCGCATCTCCTCGACGACGGCGCGCACGATATAAACGGAGACGCGGAGGCCGGAGAGGGTCTTGCGCAGCGCGCCGGCGTCTTCCGGCGGGAGCGTGCCGGCGAGTTCCTCGGCGACCTGGATGGTCTCGACGTAGTCGCGGCTGGTGCGCTCGTTGGCGTGCGTCCGGCCGGCCCAGGCGATCAACGCCTTCGCGGCGGGTGCGGTGGCCTCGAGCGTCCAGGCGGCGCGGGGAAGATTGCGGATGCCCTGCGCGGCGGTGGGCACCTGGTGGCCGCGCTCGATCAGGCTGTTGAGCGCGGCGAAGACGGCGGCGGGCTCGCGTTTGGTGCTGACGGCGGTGCGGATGGCGTCGCGCTGCGTGGCGGCGATGATGTGGTCGGGGCCCTGCAGTTCGGTGATCGGCTTGGCGAGGAGCGGCATCACGCGCTCGTAGGCGGTGGCGCGGAGTTCGGCCCTGGGGATGAGGTGCAGGCCGCCGAGGAGACTCTGCAACGAGAGCGGTGAGCCGGAGGCCTCGGCCCAGACCTGGTCGAGCGTGCCGTCGGCGAGCGCGACGGCGGCGAAGGCGAAGGAGCGGCCCTCGGCGGTGTCGGTGAGCGCGAGCTTGAGGAGGCCGGCGCGGGCGGCCTTCAAGTCCGCGGGCTGCTGCGCGAGGAGGAGTCGGCCGACGCCGCGGACATCGATTTCGCCGGGCGATTCGAGGATGGCGAGGAGCAGCGAGACGGGCGGGGCCTTGCGGTGCTGCGCGAGCGCGGCGAGCGCCTCGGCGCGGACGGAGTCGGGGACGCCGGCACGGCCGAGGATGTTTTCCGAAACATCGGCGGAGCGCGGCATCTTCAGAATCTCCGCGGTCGAGAGGGTGCGGAGCAGGTAGCGAACGCTGGCGGGATCGCCGCCGGCGATGGTGGCGCCTTCGCCGATGCTCTTGCGCCATTGCGGGCGGAGCTGGCGCAGCGTTTCGCCGATCACGTAGTCGAGATAGTAATCGACCTCCTTCTTGGTGGCGGCGAGCGCGACCTCGGTGGCGGCGGTGACGGGGAAGAAACTCGCGGCGCGCACGGCGTTGAGGCGCACGCGGGGGCTTTCGTCGGTGGCGAGGCGCTGCAGTTCGGAGAGGGCGGTCGGCACGCGGTCGCGCCAGTAACCGAGCACGCGGATCGCGGCGGCGCGCGCATCGGCGACGGGCGAGCGGAGGAGGCGCGAAAGCAGATCAGCATCGACAACGTTGTGCCACTGGTGGACCCAGAGAGCCTCGAGGAGGTGGTGGGTGTAGTCAGGGGCGTTTTTGTCGAGGGCGGCGGCCCAGGTCTTGGCGGCGGCGATCACCTTGGCGGAGTCGTGTTTGCCGAGCTCGACCTTCGCGAGGTTGCGGATCTGGTTTTCCTTCCGCTTGAGCAATTCGAGCAGCGCGGGAATCGGTTCGCCGTCGATCTTCGGTTGCCAGGCAAGCGGCCGGCCTTCGGCGGTGATGCGGTAGATGCGGCCGTGTTCGTGATCGCGGTTGGAATCGCGGAGGTGGCTCTGCAAATGGCCGATGAGCGGGTTGTGCCAGTCGACGACGTAGAGCGCGCCGTCGGGGCCCGTCGCGGTGTCGATCGGGCGGAAGTTGAAATCCTTCGACTGCAGGATGTCGGTCTCGCGCGTGCCTTTGATCCCGGAGCCTTCGTCGGCGAGGTTGACGCGATAGATGCCTTGGAAGCCGATGCAGTTCGGGTTGAGATAGTCGCCCCAATACTCGTCGGGGAAGTGCGTGCTCGTGAGGATGGTGCTGCCGGCGCTGGGGCGCGACGGGCGGTCCCAGAGCGTCTTCATGCGCGGATGCTTCGCGGGGTAGTCGATTTTGCCGGAGAACGCGGGGCCGAAGTAGGTGTTGTTGCCGGTGGCGTCGGTGATGATGTCGTTGCCCCAGTAGTCGAAGGCGCGGCCGTGGGGGTTGGCGAAGGCGTAGGCGACGTAGGTCTCGAACTTGTGCGTGAGCGGCTCGTAGCGGTAGAGCGCGCCATCGATGTTGCGCACGGCGCCGGCGACGGTCTCGACCTGCGAGCGGTGAAAGACGCCGTCGCTGAACAGAATCGCGCCGCCCGGCTCGTAGATGAGCGAGTTGGCGGTGTGGTGGGAGTCGGCGGAGTCGAGGCCCATGAGCACGCGTTCGACGAGCTCGCCCTTGCCGTCGCCGTCGGTGTCGCGGACGAACCAGACATTCGGCGCCTGCACGAGCAGGATGCCGTCCTTGAAGAATTGGAAACCGGTCGGGCAGTTCAGGCCGTCGAGCCAGGTCGTGCACTTGTCGGCGCGGCCGTCCTTGTCGGTGTCCTC
>CAZENI010000287.1:0-10527 GCA_964513055.1 uncultured Opitutus sp. | reverse complement strand
CCAGGCCGAACTCCTTCCAGATTTTCACCGCGACGGCGCCGTGCTTGAAGGCTTCGTCGAGCCACGCGATCACCTTGTCCGCGTAGCCCGGCTCGTTCACGCCGCGCACGTCGAAGGTCGCGGTGAACGGATAGAGGTCGGGCCGGCGGCGAGAGAGTTCGCGGGCGACGCGATCCATCAGCGCGAGGTGGCCATCGCCGCCGGGGACGCAGACGTTGATCGTGCGGACGTTGATGCGGTCCATGAGCGCGTTGAGCCCGGGCAGGTGCTCGAAGACGTGCGAGTGCACGTCGATTTTGCGGATGGCCTCGTAGGCGGGAATGGTGGCGTCGGCGGCGCGGGCCGGCGTTGGGGCGAACGTGAGGGACGCGAGAAACAAACCGAGCAGCGGGCGGCGAAGACGCATGGGGCGAAGGGGTGGGCGGGAGCTTGGGCGGAGCGTCGCGGCGAAGGCGAGCGGAGGTTTTTGTCGAAGGCCGCGAGTGCCGGCGGCTTTACTCCCGCCCGCGCTGCGCTCAGGAGGGAGGCCGATGAAAACGTTGTGGTGGCACGGAGTGTGGGGTGCGGGCTTGATGGTTTTCGCCGTCGCGGGGGCCGCCGCGGAGGCCGGCCCGTTCCTCCGGGGCGGGTTTCTGTTTCCGCCGGAATATCTGCACCACCACGGGTCGTGCATCGTCGAGACGCGGGAGGGCGACCTGATCGTGTGCTGGTTCAACGGGTCGGGAGAGCGCAAGGCGGATGACTGCCGGATCCTGGGGGCGCGGCTGAGGCGCGGGTCGACGCAGTGGAGCGCGCCGTTCGTGATGGCGGATACGCCGGAGTTTCCGGACACGAATTGCTGCCTGTTCATCGATCCGGCGGGGCGGCTGTGGCTGATCTGGCCGACGATTCTCGACAACGAGTGGGAGTCGGCGCTGTTGAAATACCGGATCGCGGAGGACTATCACGGCGACGGGCCGCCGCACTGGATCCGGCAGGAAGTGCTGCACGTGAAGCCGGGCCCGGAGTTCGCGGCGACGATCGCGCGGGCGGTGGAGAAGTATCGGCCGCGGATGGGCGACCCGCAAGTGAAGGCGTTCGTCGGCTACGCGATCAGTGCGTCGGCGGACAAGCTGAAGAGCCGGCTGGGCTGGATGACGCGGGCGCATCCGTTCCTCTTGGACGGGCGGCGGCTGATCGTGCCGCTGTATTCGGACGGCTTCAATTTCTCACTGATGGCGATCACCGACGACTGGGGCGCGAGCTGGCGCACGAGCACGCCGCTGGTGGGCGAGGGCAACGTGCAGCCGAGCATCGTGCGCCGGAAGGACGGGTCGCTCTACACGATGATGCGCGACAACGGCCCGCCGCCGCAGCGGATCCAGCAGGCGACGTCGACGGATCGTGGGGAGACGTGGAGCGAGGTCACGGACTCGGAGCTGCTCGATCCCGGTGCGGGCCTGGAGATTATCGCGCTGGCGAACGGCCGCTGGCTGGTCGTGCACAACGACACCGAGAAGGGCCGGCATCAGCTCTGCGTGCAGCTCTCCGACGACGAAGGGAAGACGTGGAAATGGCGCCGGCATCTCGAGCGCGACGAGCCGGGCGAGGCGGCGGGTTCGTATGGTTATCCGAGTGTGATCCAGGCGAAGGACGGCACGATTCACGTGACCTACAGTCATGCGATCGCGAAGAGTCGGGCGGCGAAGGACGCCGAGGGACGGTCATTGCGCGAGACGATCCGGCACGCGCAGTTCAATGAGGCGTGGGTGCGGGCGGGGGAGCGGTGAGTAGGCCCGGGCGCATCGGTCTTCAGACGATCTCAAGGCCGACGACGCGGATCTGTTTCGCGGCGTGGTCGGCGTGCCACGTGACGAGGAACTCGTTTTCGACGAGCAGCACTTCGAGCGCACGACCCCGCGTGTCAGAGTCCTGATAGTCCCCAAGCATGAACGGATGGGCTGCCAGTTGTCGGAAAAAGGCCAGGAGCCTCTCCCGGGGGCGGCGTGCCAGCGTATGGAAAACCTCGCAGCACGCATCATCCAGCGCGTAGCCGTAGCCCAAGCTCATCGTCCCTGCTTACAAAGGTCGTCGTGGAGTTGCTCAACTTTTGCCTGCGGGACTCCGCCGCCTTGCTCCAGGCGCTCGAGACGGCGAGTCAACTCAGCCTTGTGCGCCGGGTCATCGACACGGGAGAGATGCAGGAGGTAAGCCTTCACGCGATTGCGATCCTCCGGCGACATGCCCTTCAGGGCCGCTTGCACTTCCTGCACCGTGCTCATGGCGGAGACGATGATTTGGCGTTCGGCTTTGGCAAACGGGATTTCAGCACCGAATCCCTGGTGAGCGGGAGAAGACTCAGCAGACGAAGCGGCTCGCGAACGCATGCACGGGCATCGCCTCGAGTTTCGCGCGGTCGGCGAAGAGTGACATGAGCTCGCCGGCTTTGGCGGCGCCGTAATGCGCGAGGAAGGCGGCTTCGGCTTTTTCGCGAAGGACGGGGATGCCCTCGGCGCGGCGGCGGCGGTGGCCGATGGGGTATTCGACGGCGATCTTTTCCGTCTTCGTGCCGTCGCGGAAGAAGACCTGCACGGCGTTCGCGATCGAGCGTTTCTCGGGGTCGAGGTAGTCGCGGGAATACTGTTTGTCCTCAGTCACAATCATCGTGGCGCGGAGCGCGTCGATCCGCGGGTCGGTGGCGAATTTGTCTTCGTAGTGCTCGGCGGTGAGCTGGCCGAAGATGAGCCCGATGGCGGTCATGTATTGCAGGCAGTGGTCGCGGTCGGCCGGGTTGTGCAGCGGGCCCGTCTTGTCGATGATGCGGATCGCGGACTCGTGGGTGGTGAGCTCGATGCGCTCGATGGCGTCGAGCCGATCGCGGACGAGCGGGTGGAGCTGCAGCGCGCACTCGACGGCGGTCTGCGCATGGAACTCGGCGGGGAAGGAAATCTTGAACAGGATCTGCTCCATCACGTAGCTGCCGAGCGGGCGCGCGAGCGTGACGGGATTGCCGCGGAAGGAGACGTCTTGGAAACCCCAGGTCTTGGCGCTGAGCGCGGACGGGTAGCCCATCTCGCCGGTCAGCGCGATGAACGCGAGGCGGACGGCGCGGCTCGTGGCGTCGCCGGCCGCCCAGCTTTTGCGGGAGCCGGTGTTGGGGGCGTGGCGATACGTGCGCAGCGCGGAGCCGTCGACCCACGCGTGCGAGAGCGCGTTGATGATTTGCTCGCGCGTGCCGCCGAGGAGAGCGGCTGCGACGGCTGTGGAGGCAATGCGCACAAGTAACACATGATCGAGTCCGACGCGGTTGAAGGAGTTGGCGAGGGCGAGGACGCCCTGGATTTCGTGGGCCTTGACCATCGCGAGGAGGAGGTCGCGCATCGTTATTGCCGAATGCCGAATGCCGATTGCCGAATGAAAGACAGCGGGTTGAGCCCCGGCAGATTGGCAGCGTGACAGCCAGTCGGTCACGGCGAGGATCGCGCCGAGGTTGTCGGAGGGGTGGCCCCACTCGGCGGCGAGCCAGGTGTCGTTGAAGTCGAGCCAGCGGACGATCGTGCCGATGTTGAAGGCGGCCTGGACGGGATCGAGTTCGTAGCTCGTGCCCGGGACGCGCGCGCCGTGGGCGATCGTGGTGCCGGGGACGATCGGACCGAGGAGCTTCGTGCACGCGGGATACGCGAGGGCCATGATGCCGCAGGCGAGCGTGTCGGCGAGGCACCAGCGTGCGGTGTCGAGGGCCTCGTCGCTCGGCGTGGTGAAGTTCAGTGCGTAGTCGGCGATCTCGGCGAGGAGCGGATCGGCCGGCGGGCGGACGTTGGAGATGGGGGCGGACATGGTTAGGATCTTACTCTTTCTCTTAATCTTTCTCTTTCGTTAGGACGGGCGATGGGGAGAAAGAGTAAGAGAAAGAGGAAAGAGAAAGATTAGGTGCGCTGCGCCATCGGCACGTAGGGGCGGTCGGCGGGGCCGGTGTAGGTCGCGCTGGGGCGGATGATCTTTCCGTCCTGGCGCTGCTCGATCACGTGGGCGCACCAGCCGGCGGTGCGCGCCATCACGAAGAGCGGGGTGAACATCGAGGTCGGCACGCCCATGACGTGGTAGGCGGGCGCGCTGAACCAATCGAGGTTGGGAAACATCTTCTTCTGCTCCCACATCACGCGCTCGATGCGCTCGCAGATGTGGAAGAAATTCAGCTCGGACGCGTCGGCGCAGAGCTCGCGGGCGATCTCCTTGATGATGGCGCTGCGCGGATCGGCGAGGGTGTAGACGGGATGGCCGAAGCCGATGACGATCTCCTTGCGCGCGAGCCGGGCGCGCATGTCGGCCTCGGCGTCGTCGGGCGTGCGGTAGCGGAGCTGGATCTCGTGGGCGACCTCGTTGGCCCCGCCGTGCTTTGGGCCGCGCAGCGCGCCGATGGCGCCGGTCACGCAGGAATACAGCCCGGAGCCGGTGCCGGCGATCACGCGGGCGGTGAAAGTCGAGGCGTTGAATTCATGCTCGGCGTAGAGGATCAACGAGCGATCGAGGGCGCGGGTGTGGAGGACGGACGGCGTGCGCTGGTGGAGGAGGCGGAGGAAGTGGCCCGCGAGCGAGGGCTCGTCGGTCTCGACGTCGATGCGTTTGCCGCTGTGGGAGAAGTGCCACCAGTAGAGCAGCATCGAGGGGAAGCTCGCGATCAGGCGGTCGGCGATGTCGCGGGCGGCGGTGAGGTCGGTGGGCCCGGCGCTGCCCGACGGGGCGCGCTCGGGATCGAGGGCGCCGAGCGCGGAGCAGGCGGTGCGCAGGACGCCCATGGTGTGCGCCGTGGCGGGCAGGTGCTCGAGCATGGCGCGCACGGGGGCGGGGATGCCGCGGAGCGCGATGAGCCGCTGGCGATACGCGGCGAGCTCGGCGCGGGTCGGCAGGCGCTCGTGCACGAGGAGGTAGGCGACTTCCTCATACGTCGCCTCGCGCGCGAGGTCGGCGATGTCGTAGCCGCGGTAGTGGAGATCGTTGCCGCTGTGGCCGACGGTGCAGATCGCGGTGTTGCCGGCGGGGACGCCGGAAAGGGCGACGGATTTCTTGGCCTTGAAGGCCAGGCGGGGATGGACGGAAGGATCGGACATGGGTGGGTGGGCGGGCTCGGGCGAAAATGAAGCAGCCGCGGCATCAAGGATGTTTGGGTGCGGCGGGCTTGAGCGCGACGTGAAAGCCCATCTCGGGCTTCACGGGCTCGGGCGGCGGTGGTGGCGGGTCGAGCAACGCCATGATGCGCTGAAGCACATCGACGATTGCCACCTCATGGGTGTCGAGCCGGGCCTTGAGCTCGGTTTCCAGCGCGGCGAGCTTGCGGGCGAGGTCGCGCGTATCGGTGAGCACCAAGCGCATTTTGATGAAGGCGCGCACGACGAAGACGCTCATCTGCACCGCTTGCGGGCTGTTGAGGATGTTGGCGGCCATGATGGCCCCGTGCTCGGTGAAGGCGTGGGGCAGGTGTCGGAGGTTGCGTTTTGATGCGGTCACGATTTGTGACCGCATGGCCCGTTTCTCCTCGTGGGATGCGGTCACACGTTGTGACCGGTTCAGTGCATCGAACTCATCGGATGTAAGTTGGAGGAGAAAGTCGGGCGGAAATTTATTCCGGTTCCGCTTGACGGCCTGGTTGAGGACCTTGGTCGCGACGCCATAGATTTTCGCGAGGTCGGCATCCAGAATCACGCGCTCGCCGCGCACCATCCGAATCGCTGTCTCGATCGAAGGGGGCGATGGCGTGGTCCGTTTACGCTTGGTCATGGCGGACAATCCTCAGTCTTTCTGGAGCCCGCGCTCCGGTTCTGGCCGGCGCACCGTGTAACCGAGCACCTCGTAAAGCTCCGCCCGCGTCTGCATTTTGCCGACGACGTTTTGCTGGGTGCCGTCGTGGCGGATTGCCGTGTAGACGGCGAGCGAGGCGGCGGCGGCGGCGCGGCTGGCGCTCAGCGGATAGAGCACCATGGCGACGCCGGCGGCGCGCAGTTCGTCGAGGGTGAAGTAGGGGGTCTGGCCGAACTCGGTGAGGTTCGCGAGGACGGGGACCTTGATGGCGGCGGTGAACTGCCGGAAGTCCGCCAGCGTCCGCAGCGCCTCGGGAAAAATCATGTCGGCGCCGGCGGCGACATAGGCCTCGGCGCGGGCGATGGCGCCGGCGACGCCCTCGTTGGCGGCGGCGTCGGTGCGGGCCATGACGACGAAGTCGCGGTCGGGCTTGCCGGCGACGGCGGCGCGGACGCGGTCGATCATCTCGGCGGCGGGCACGAGGTGTTTGCCGGGCAGGTGGCCGCATTTCTTGGCGGGAATCTGATCCTCGAGGTGCACGGCGGCGACACCGGCGGCGGCGAGTTCGCGGACGGCGGTCGCGGGATCATCCCAGCCGGTGTCGATGTCGACGAGGAGCGGAAGCGCGGTGCGGGCGGCGATGCGACGGGCGTCGACGAGCACATCGGCGAGCGTGGTGTCGCCGACATCGGGGATGCCGCAGGAGTGATTGGCGACGCCGGCACCGGAGAGATAGAGAGCGCGGAAGCCGGCGCGCTGGGCGAGCAGAGCGGCGTAGGCGTTGATGGCGCCGGCGATCTGGAGCGGCTGCTCGGCGGCGAGGGCGGCGCGAAATTGCGAACCTGGGGAGGGCATGGAGGAGCGGTGTTACGCTCGCCGCCGACGGACAGCGGTGCAAGCCGTCGCAGTGAGGGAGACAGGTAGGAACGGACTGAGTGCTAGAAGCGGGAGTGGGGCCGAGGCCAATTTCTGCGCAGCTTTTTGCCGCACTCGAAGCGCTTCGGGATTTAGCGGGCCGTTGGGTGTGCCGTTGGAGATACCGCTCGGTTCCCCCACGGCGGCGTCCCCTTTCCCCATACCCATGAAAGTAGGATCCAAGATCATCTGTGCCGCGCTTGCCGCGGTCGTCATCACGGTCGTCGCGGCCTTGATTGTGCAGAAATTCGTGATCGAGAAACAAGGCATTGATCTCACCGTCGGCACGATGCGGGCCGCGGTGGTGGAGGCGGAAAACGTGCGCGAGAGCATATCGTCGCTCGGTCAGCGCGGCGCCTTCGACCGCGCGAAACTGGTCGCGGAGTTCAAGGCCTCGGGCGATCTGCGCACGTCGACGATCTACGACACGATCCCCGTGGTGGCGGCCTAGGAGGCGATCAAGAAGGTCGCGGAGCAGGAGGGGTTCGAGTTTCGCGTGCCGAAGAACCAGGCCCGCAATCCAAAGAACACCCCGACCGCAGAGGAGCAGGGCATCCTTACCGCACTCGAGAGCGGCCGGCAGGCGGAATACGTGCGGATCGATCGCGCGGCCGGCAAGATCGTCTTCGCCCGGCCGATCAAGCTGACGCAGGACTGCCTGGCCTGCCACGGCGATCCCGCGACGAGTCCCACCAAGGACGGACTCGATGTCGTGGGCTTCAAGATGGAGAACTGGAAAGTCGGAGAGGTCCGCGGGGCGTTCGTGCTCAAGGCCGACCTCCAACGGGTCGATGCCGTGGTTTGGCAGGGCATGCTGCGCAGTCTGGCGTGGGTATTGCCGCTCACGGGGGTCATCGCGGTGCTGTTCTACATCCTCAACCAGCGGGTGATTGTGCGGCCCTTGCACGCCTCGATCGCGGCCCTGCGCACCGCGAGCGAGCAGACGTTCGCGGCATCGGCGGAGATCTCCACCGCCAGCCAGTCCCTCGCCGCCGGTGCGAGCGAGCAGGCGGCGACCCTCGAGGAAACAAGCGCGTCGCTGGAGGAGATTTCGAGCATGACCAAGCGCAACGCCGATACCGCCCAGGAGGCAAAGACCCTGGCGAATGAGACCCGGCGGGTCGCGGAAACCGGCACGCAGGGCATGCAGGACATGAATGCCGCGATGGCGGGCATCAAGGCGGCAGGCAGCAACATCGCCGCAATTATCAAGACGATCGACGAGATCGCGTTTCAAACGAACATCCTCGCGCTCAATGCAGCGGTGGAAGCGGCGCGGGCCGGCGAGGCCGGCATGGGGTTTGCCGTCGTGGCGGAGGAAGTGCGGGCGCTCGCCCAACGCAGCGCGGCCGCCGCGCGGGAGACCGCCGAGAAAATCGAGGACTCGATTCTCAAGAGCAACCACGGCGGCGTGATCTGCGGCAGGGTCGAGACGAGCCTGCAGGAGATTGTGGCCAAGGTCCGGCGGATGGACGAGCTGGTGGCCGAGATCGCCACCGCCTCGACGGAACAGAATCAAGGCGTGGGCGAGGTGAACAAGGCCGTGACCCAGATGGACAAGGTGACGCAGGGCAACGCGGCCAACGCCGAGGAAACGGCCAGCGCCTCGGAAGAGCTGAGCGCGCAGGCCCGCGAGATGGATCGGGCGGTGCAGGGTCTGCTCGGGTTGGTCGGCGGCGGTGCCACCGTGCCGAACCCGGCAAAGCCGGCGCCGGGCGGCGCGCCCGCGATGCCCGAAATGTTCCATGCCCCGGTCTCGTTACCGGGGCAACGCCAGAGCGGCCAGAAGTCCGCGCCTTCGCGTCAGGCCGCGACGGTGGAAATGCCCTCTTTCACGCGGTGAAGACGGTCGGGCCGAACGGGCGCAGGCGGGATTGAGCGGCTGGAGTCAGAAAGGAGCTTTGTTTTTGGGTCCCTTTCTGTCTTTTTGGCCGTCTCTTGCTGCCTGATGCTTGCTGTTGCCGATCTGAAAAAGTCATTCCTCTCGCCGGAGGGTGAGCGCGTGGAGATCGTGAACGTGCCGTCGTTCACGCTCGCGGCCGGGGCGCAGCTCGCCCTGCGCGGCGAGAGCGGCTCGGGCAAAACGACGTTTCTCAATCTCATCGCGGGGATTCTCGCGGCGGATTCCGGCCGGGTGGACGTCGACGGCGTGACGATGACCGCGCTCTCGGAGCCGAAACGCGATCGGCTGCGGGCGGACAAGCTCGGCTACATTTTCCAGACCTTCAATCTGCTGCAGGGCTACACGGTGATCGAAAACGTGGTGCTCGGCATGAGCTTCGGCCCGCGCGGCGCGGATCGCGTGCACGCGCGGGAGGTGCTGCGGCGCGTGGGGCTGGAGCACCGGCTGGATCATTTTCCGCGGCAGCTCTCGACCGGGCAGCAGCAGCGCGTGGCGGTCGCGCGCGCGCTGGCGAACCGGCCGAAGCTCGTGCTGGCCGACGAGCCGACGGGCAATCTCGACCGCAAGCACGCGCGCGAGTCGCTGGCGTTGATCCGCGAGGTGTGCCGCGAGCAGGGCGCGGCGCTGCTGCTGGTGAGCCACGACGAGGAGGTGCTCGGGCAGTTCGAGACGCGGAGCGATTTCGGGGAGATCAATCGGGCGCTGCTGGAAAAGCGCTAGTGAAGCTCCAAGCACCAAGCTCCAACCTCCAATGAATCTCCAATTTTCAAACTTCCAAAACGAGCATGGGCGCCTGATTGGTTTTTGGGTTTTTGGTGCTTCAGTGGAGCTTGGAGGTTGGAGCTTGGAGCTTCCCGCCAAATGACACTCCCGTTGATCATCTACCGCTCGCTGCGGCAGCACGCGTTGTCGACGTTCGTGACGGCGGCGGGCATCGCGCTCGCGTGCGGGCTGCTGATGTGCGTGTGGATGGTGAAGACGCAGTCGCAGGCGGCGTTCACGCAGACGGCGACCGGCTTCGATGCGGTGCTCGGCGCGCGCGGCTCGAAACTGCAGCTCGTGCTCAACGCGATTTTTCACCTCGAGGCCTCGCCGGGCAATCTGGCCGGCGCCGATTATGAGAGCATCCGGCGACACCCGATGGTGAAGACGGCAATCCCGATTGCGGTGGGCGACAACCTGCGCGGCTTCCGGCTCGTCGGCACGGCGCCGGAGCTGTTCAAGGTGGAGTATGCGGCGGGGAAGACATTCAAGGTGCGGGCGGGCGGGAAACTCTTCGCGGCCGACGCGAAGGAGGCGGTCGCGGGCAGCTTCGCGGCGCAGCGGCTCCGGCTGAAGGTCGGCGACACGTTCCGGCCGTTCCACGGGCTCGCCTTCGATCCGAAGGCGGAGCACGCGGACGATTTCACGGTGACGGGAATCCTCGAACCGACGAACACGCCGGTGGATCGCGTGATCTGGATTCCGCTGCGGGGGCTGCAACTGATGAGCGGGCACGACGCGAAGTATGCGACCGACGTGAGCGCGGTGCTGCTGCAGTTCCGGGCGCCGACGGCGGGCTTCATGCTCGACACGATGATCAACAAGCAGGGCACGAAGATGACGCTGGCGTATCCGGTCGGGGCGATCATCGCGGAGCTGTTCGGCAAGATCGCGTGGTTCGATCAGGTGCTGGCGCTGGTGGCGTATCTGGTGGCGCTGGTCGCGGCCGGCTCGGTGCTGGCGAGCATCTACAATTCGATGAGCGCGCGGCGCCGCGATCTGGCGATCCTGCGGGCGCTCGGCGCGCGGCGGCGGACGATCTTCGGTGCGGTGCTGGCGGAGGCGGCCATGATCGCGGCGATGCTGACGCTGTGTGTGCAGACCGGCAGCATCTCGCTGGCGACGATGCTGGCGCCTTCGGCCGGAGCGGGGGCGGCGCTGCTGGCGGTCGG
>CAZENI010000286.1:0-10554 GCA_964513055.1 uncultured Opitutus sp. | reverse complement strand
ATCGGCACCCTCGACGGCGCCAACGTCGAGATCAAGGAGGAGGTCGGCGACGACAACATCTTCATCTTCGGCATGACCGTGGAGGAGGTGGAGGCGCTGCACGCCCGCGGCTACAACCCGTGGGACTGGTATCATCGCGACGAGGAATTGCGCGCGGTGATCGACTGGCTGGGGAGCGACTACTTCACGCCCGGCGAGCACGGGGCCTTCGGCGCGCTGCATGGCAGCCTGATGCACGGCGGCGATCCCTACCTGGTGCTCGCGGATTTCCGGAGCTACAGCGACTGCCACGCGCGCGTCGACGCCGCCTACCGCGATCCCGCGAAGTGGGCGCGCATGGCGATCCTGAATACGGCGCGCATGGGCAAGTTCTCGAGCGATCGCACGATTCGCGAATACGCGAAGGACATCTGGAACCTCGAGCCGGTGCCGGTGGCGTGACGGCCGATGACGGGCAGGCGGGTCGCGTTTCAGCGGTCCGCCAGTGTGGTCCGCTGCAAAACCTGACACCGAACGGCCCGTGCGGGGTAGGGGGGGGGGGGGGGGGCCCCCCCCCCGCGCCGGGGGGGGGGGTGGGGCGGGCGCCCCCCCCCCCGGCGGGGCCGCTTTGTGGCTCCGGGGGGGGGGGGGGGGACGCCTCGCCCTACCTCCAGCTGCTTCGGGTGATGCTCTGAACTTTCCGACGACCTACGCCAGCGCGTCGAGTTTCCGCCCGAGGCGCGCGTAGTTGAGCCACATCCCGGGCCCGATGAGGCAGTAGATGAACCCCGGCAGGAACGGGGACACCGGGAGCCACGTGAGGAGGATGGAAACCAGCGACACGCCCACACAGATCGCGAAGCCGCTCAAATCCGCCCGGGTGTGCAGGATCTCCGCGGGTGTGAGTTCCAACCGGTGGCGCGACCGATACGCGTGCCAATACAGCAGCAGGTAGCCGCACCAGGTCAGGGCCAGGCCGGCGCCGTAGGTGCGGAACACAAAGCGCAACTCGTCGAGCGAGCGCATCGGCGCGGTGCCGTCGCCGCCGAACATCGCGGCAAACCACGCGGAGAAGAGAAACTTCAACGGGTAGACTGCGAACAGCACCATCAGCAGGATGCCGTAGTTGACCATTCGCGTGAACAGATCCTCGAGCCCGTAGCGCCGGAAAAAGCGGTAGTGCGCGTTCCAGAAAAACATCAGCATGGCGAAACACGCCACGAAAGCCGGAAACCCGCGGATCACCTTCAGCAGGGCCGGAAAGTCCCGCGGCACCTCGACCGCCACCACGAGGAGCGTGACCGAAAAGCCGAAGACCGCGTCGGCGAGATTCTCGAGCCGCGAGACCTCGCCGCCACGCCAGCGGAAGAAGCGCTCATTCAGGGGGCGGAAGGGAATTCGGTCGCGAAAGCGGCGGCGGGACATGGGTGGCGGCGGGCTGGACTCGGGTTCGCTCTTGGCTAGCAACCTGCATCCGTTTGCCGATTCTATTCCGCATGCCCCGCCTCCGCTGCCTCCTCGCCCTGGCCTGCGCCGCGGCGTGGGCGGGTGCGGCGGAGCCGGTGCGGCCGTGGGTGATTCCGCCGCTCGATGGCGAGCTGTCGGGCGAGTTCGACGCGACCATGCTGGGCGGCGCGCCGAAGGTGAAGTGGACTTTGGCGGTGCGCACGGAGCAGCCGCGTGAGCGGCGCGTGGAGTTTCGCGTCGAGGGCCACGGCCTCAAAGTGCACGGCGAGGCGCGGCTGGATCCCGCGGGCGAAGGCTCGTGGCGGATTATCGAGGCGGCGGTCGCGTTGGGCGACTGGTTTGGCTGGCTGGCGCCGCGCGTTTCCCCGGACGCCGCAAACGCGTCCGTCAGCGGGATGCTGCAGTTCAAAGGGGCCGGCACGTGGCGCGGCGGCGTCTTGGGCGGGCGCCTCTCGCTGAGCCTGCGCGAAGGGCGCTTCGATGATCCCGTGCGCAAGCTGCTGCTCGAAGGGATTTCCGTCGACGTGGAGATCGCGGATCTCGCCAAACGGCGAACCGAGCCGGAGCAGGTCTTCACCTGGCGCAGTGGACGCTTCGACGTGATCGCGCTCGGGGTGGGGCGGATCGAGTTCATGCTGGACGGCGAGCAGTTCCGGGTGAACCAGGCCGCGATCGACATGTTCGGGGGCGAACTGAGCGTCGGCTCGCTGGTGATGTCGACGACACGGCCCGAGTTTGCCGTCGAGGCCCGGATGGTCGGCGTCGGGGTCGACCAGATTCTCTTCCTGCTGCCCCCGGTGTTGTCGGAGGCGAAGGGGCGGCTGGACGGCCACGTGGCGCTCAAGCGGGATGCGAGCGGCGTGCAGATCGGCGACGGCCGGCTGGCGCTGCGCAAAGGCGAGACGGCTGACCTGCGCCTGGCGATCAAGCCGGGGTGGCTTTCCACCAGCCTGCCGCCGGCGGTGATGTCTGCGTTTCCGGGATTTCGGAAGATGGAGACCGGGGAAATCCCGATCCGGGCGCGCATCCTCGAGGTTACGCTGACGCCGCTGGGTGACGCCCAGGGCCGCACGGCGTGGGTGCATGTCGCGGGTGGGCCGAGCGATCCGGAGTTGACAGCCCCGATCGACACCAGCGTCAACGTGCGCGGGCCGCTCGAGGCCCTGGTCAAGATCGGCGCCGAGGTGGGGCGGACGTCGCGGCTGCGCTTCACCAGCGGCAGATAGTTGAATCATTCGTTGAAACGCATCGTCCGATGCGCAACTTTCCCGTTCATGAAGCGCTTCATTCTCCTGGTTTCGCTCGCCCTCGCACTCGGAGGCTGCCTCAGCATCAAGACCCACCACACGGTCGACCCGATCCAGATCAACGTGGACGTGAACGTGAAGGTCGACAAAGCGCTCAACGACTTCTTCGGCGACCTCGACAAGAAGTCGACGGCCAAGCCCTGAACCGCATCACCTGAAAACTCCTCACACTGCCATGAAATCACTCCTCGTCTTGCGCTTGCTGTTCGTGACCGCCGTGCTGGCTTTCGGCACCGCCGCCGTCCGTGCCCAGGATCTGAATGCGGTGAAAGGCCGGATGGAGCAGCGCCTCGGCTCCGTCAACGCCCTGAAGGATCGCGGGATCGCCGGGGAAAACAACCGCGGCTTCCTCGAGGTCCGCGGTGCCGCCACGGGTGCCGACCAGCAGGTGATTTCGGATGAGAACGCCGATCGCCGGGCGGTGTATGCGGCGCTGGCGGCGCAGACCGGGGCGAATGCCGACGCCGTGGGCCGCCAGCGGGCGCAGCAGATCGCCGCGACGGTCGCGAAGCGCGGCCACTGGATCCAGGAGTCGAACGGCGAGTGGCGGCAGAAAGGCTGAAAGCCGGAGCGTGAACGCGGCGGTCGAACGACCGCCGCTTTTTTGTCTCCGGATTTCAGGGACGGTGCACCGACCGCCCGTCCGACCGGTGGGTCACGTCAGCATCGCGGCGATCGACGCGCCGAGAAAGCAGCAGAGGGAGCCGCCGATCAGGGCCTTGACGCCGAGTTGGGCGAGCACGGGGCGCTGATTCGGGGCGAGCACGCCGATGCCGCCGATTAGGATCCCGATCGAGGCGATGTTGGCGAAGCCGCAGAGCGCGTAGGTGAGGATGATCTGGGCGCGGGGATCGACGAGCTGGCCGCCCTGGATCAATTTGCCGAGCGTGCCGTAGGCGTAGAATTCGTTGAGGATCGTCTTCTCGCCGATGACCTGGCCGGAGAGCGTGAGTGAGCCGGAGTCGATGCCCATCAGCCAGGCGAGCGGGGCGAAGGCGACGCCGAGCACGTATTGCAGCGAGAGCGTGGTGTAGCGGCCGGAGGTCTGCGCGCTGATCCACTCGTTGATCCCCGTCCAGCCGCCGATCGCCTGCGAGCCGAGTATGGCGTTGCACATCGCCACGAGCGCGGTGAACACGAGCAGCATGGCGCCGACGTTGACGGCGAGCTTGAGGCCGTCGGTCGTGCCGTTGGCGATCGCTTCGAGCGCGTTGGCGCCGATCTTCTCGCGCGGCACGCTGATGGTCTCGTCGACCGCCTCGGTCTGCGGGAGCATGATTTTGGCAATGTAGAGCGAGGCGGGGGCCGACATGATCGAGGCCGTGATGAGGTGCTTCGCGAAGATCAGCCGCTGCACGGGATCCTCGCCGCCGAGCATGCCGATGTAGGCGACGAGGACGGCGCCGGCGATGTTAGCCATGCCGCCGACCATCACGGCGAGGAGCTCCGAGCGCGTCATCGTGGCGAGGTAGGGCTTGATCAGCAGCGGCGCCTCCGTCTGGCCGAGGAAGATGTTGGCGGAGGCCGCGAGGCTCTCGGCGCCGGAGAGCCGCATCGTCTTCGACATCAGCCAGGCGAAGGCGTAGACGACCTTCTGCAGCCACCCGAGGTAGAAGAGGAGCGAGGTGAGCGCGGAGAAGAAGATGATCGTCGGCAGCACATTGAAGGCAAAGATGAACCCGAACGACTTCGTATCCGTAATCAGGTTGCCGAAGAGGAACTGGGAGCCGGCGCGGTTGAAATCGAGGATGTCGACGAAGCGCTGCCCGACCCAGTCGACGGCGGCACGCACCGCGTCGATCTTCAGCACGAGGGCGCCGCAGATGATCTGGAAGATCAGGCCGGCGCCCACGAGGCGCCACGGAATCGCGCGGCGGTTCTCGCTGCACAGGATCGCCAGGCCGATGAACGCGGCGATGCCCAGCAGGCCGCGCAGGATATGAGTGAGGTCCATGGGACGGAGAAAGCGGGAAGGATGCCGAGCTTGCGAAGCCGCGAGGGTGCGGCGAGAACCAAGTTGCCATGACCGTGCAAGCACGCCTCGCCCGCCATTTCGGCCGCGTCCCGGACACCGCCCGCGCGGCGTTCGTGGCGCCCAACGCCACCGTGATCGGTGACGTGACCCTGGGGGCGCAGAGCAGCGTGTGGTATGGCTGCGTGCTGCGCGGCGACATCAACTCCATCGTGATCGGCGAGGGCAGCAACGTGCAGGACGGCACCATCGTGCACCTGGCCGACGATTTCGGTGTGCGCGTCGGTGCCTACACCACGATCGGGCACGCGGCGATCATCCACGCCTGCGACATTGGGGACGAATGCCTGATCGGCATGGGCGCCACGGTGCTCGACGGCGCCCGGATCGGCGATCGGTGCATCATCGGAGCGAACGCGCTGGTGACGCAGCGCTTCGTGGCGCCGGCCGGGTCCATGATTTTCGGTTCACCGGCGCGCGTTGTGCGGCCGCTGACGGTGGCGGAGCAAGGCAGCCTCCGGTCGTGGGCGGAAAAATACATCGCGGTCGCGGCCGCCCATGCGGCCCGGCTGCCGCGCGCCTGACCCGAACTGCGCGCTTGCCCGCGACGGAGCGGCGCGCGAGTTGTCGCTGATGTCTTCACCGACTCCCGGCTTTCCCGCTTCCGGCGTCACGCGGCCGTCTGCGCCGGCGAGCGCGGCCAGTTACGATGTGCTGCTGCGGGGCGGGACGATCTACGACGGCAGCGGCGGTCCGCCGCGGGTCGCCGATCTGGCGATCGCGGGCGATCGCATCGCAGCGATCGGTGATCTGGCGGGAGCGCGCGCGACGCGGGTGGTCGACGTGGCGGGTCTCGCGGTGGCTCCCGGCTTCATCAACATGTTGAGCTGGTCGACGGAGTCGCTGTTGCACGACGGCTGCTCGCAGAGTGAGATCCGGCAGGGCGTGACACTGGAGGTGATGGGCGAGGGGGAATCGATGGGGCCGCTCAACCCGGCGATGAAGGCCGCGATGATCGAGGAGCAGTCCCACCTCACCTTTGCGGTCGAGTGGACGACGCTCGGCGAATATCTCCGCCACCTCGAGCGGCGCGGAGTCTCGTGCAACGTGGCGTCGTTCGTCGGGGCCGCGACCGTGCGCGTGCATGAACTCGGGCGGGACGATCGCGCGCCGACGCCGGCGGAGCTGGCGCGGATGCAGGCGCTGGTCCGGCACGCGATGGAAGAGGGCGCGCTCGGCGTCGGGGCGGCGCTCATCTATGCGCCGGGGTTCTACGCGCAGACGGAGGAGTTGATCGCGCTGGGCCGAGCGGCGGCGCCGTATGGCGGCCGCTTCATCGCCCACCTGCGCAGCGAGGGGAACAACCTGCTGCCGGCGCTGGAGGAGTTGATCACGATTGCGCGCGAGGCGGCGATCCCCGCGGAGGTGTATCATCTCAAGGTGGCGGGGGAGGCGAACTGGCCGAAGCTCGACGCGATGATCCGGCGGATCGAGGAGGCGCGGGCCGCGGGGATTTCGATCAGCGCCAACATGTATAACTACGCCGCGGCGGCGACCGGCCTCGACGCTGCGATGCCGCCGTGGGTGCAGGAAGGCGGCAACAAGGCGTGGGCGGAGCGGATGCGCGATCCGGCGATCCGGGCGCGGGTGCTGCGCGAAATGGTGACGCCGACGACCGCGTGGGAAAACCTGCTGCTCGGCGCGGGCTCGGCCGAGCGGGTGTTGCTCGTCGGTTTCAAGACGGAGGCTTTGCAGCCGCTCGTGGGCAAATCGCTGGCCGAGGTCGCGCGGCTCCGCAGCACCTCGCCCGAGGAGACGGCGATCGATCTCGTGATCGAGGACGGGAGCCGCGTCGGGGCGGTTTACTTCCTGATGAGCGAGGACAACGTGCGGCGGCAGATCGCGCTCCCGTGGATGACATTCGACTCGGACGGCGAATCGCAGGCGCCGGAGGGGCCGTTTCTGAAGAAGAACCCGCATCCGCGCGCGTATGGGAATTTCGCGCGGCTGCTCGGGCACTACGTGCGCGACGAGAAGATCATTCCGCTCGAGGAGGCGGTGCGGCGGCTGGCGGCGCTGCCGGCGGAGAACCTGAAGATCGCGGAGCGGGGCGCGCTGCGCCCGGGATGGTTCGCGGACGTGGTGGTGTTCGATCCCGCGACGATCCGCGACCACGCGACCTTCGCACGGCCGCACCAATATGCCACGGGCATGGTGCACGTCTTCGTCAATGGCGTGGCGGTGCTCCGTGACGGCGAGCACACGGGCGCGAAGCCGGGGCGGTTCGTGCGCGGGCCGGGCTGGAAGCCGGGAACGTGAGCGGCGTTCAGCGCTCGAGCGTGGAGAACGTGTAGCGGTGGTGCGCGTCGGCGCTCTCCCGCCGGGAGATTTCCCGCCACGCGAGGTGGCGCCATTCGGGCATGAACGTGTCGCCGGCCACGTCGGCGTGCACGAGCGTGAGGTGCAGCCGCATCGGCGGCGGCAGCGACAGCGCTTCCGCGTAGATGCGTTGTCCGCCGCAGATGTAGAGATCGCCGGGCAGGGCCTCGGCGACGGCGAGCGCCGCGGGCAGCGACGCCACGACGTGGACGCCCGGCGCGGCGAGCGAACGGTCGCGCGTGATCACGATGGGGCGCCGGCCATCGAGCGCCGCGCGCGGCCACGAGGCGAAACAGATCCGGCCGAGCACGCAGATCTGTCCGGCGGTCTCGGCGTGGAAGAATTTCAGATCCTCGGGGATGTGCCACGGCAGCCGGCCGTCGCGCCCGATCGTGCGGTTCTCGGCGCAGGCGACGATCAGGTGGGGGAGTTTCGGCATCGCGGGAGAAGCGAGACGGAATCCCCGGCAAAACACACGTCAAACCACCGGCGCGCACGGGCGGGAGGTGTTTCGCGCGTTGTCTTTCGCGGCCGGAACGGTTGGCTTCGCCGCATGACCATCGGAGTCCCCAAGGAAATCAAGATTGGCGAAACACGGGTCTCGATGACCCCGAGTTTGTGCCGCCGCTGCGCCTCGCTGGGGGCGCGGGTGTTGATTCAGAAGTCGGCCGGCCTCACCGCCGGTTTCACGGATGCGGAATACCGCGCGGCGGGCGCGACGCTCGTCGCCGATGCCGTCAAGGTGTGGCGGGCGGCGGATCTCATCCTGAAGGTGAAGGAGCCGCTGCCGGCCGAATACGAATTGTTGCAGGAGGGACAGGCGATTTTCACCTACCTGCACCTGGCGGCGGGACCGGAGCTGGCGAAGGTGCTGCTCAAGAAACGGATTCTCGGCATCGCGTATGAGACGGTGGAGGGCTCCGACGGCAGCTTTCCGCTGCTGAAGCCGATGTCGCAGATCGCCGGCCGGCTCTCGATTCAGATCGGGGCGTATTTCCTCCAGTCGCAGCACGGCGGCTCGGGCGTGCTGCTCGGTGGCATTCCCGGCACGATGCCGGGTCACGTCGTCGTGGTCGGCGCGGGCAACTCCGGCGCCCACGCGGTGCAGATGGCCGTGGGCATGGGCGCGCGCGTCACCGTGCTCGATCTCGACACGCGCAAGCTCGAAGCGCTCGACATGGAATACCGCGGCCGCGTCGTCACGCTCATGTCGAATCCGGCGAACATCGAGTCGGAGGTCGCCGATGCGGATCTGTTGATCGGCGCCGTGCTCATCCCGGCGGCGAAGGCGCCGACCGTCGTGAGCAAGAAGACCGTCGCGCGCATGCGGCCGGGCAGCGTGATTGTGGACATCGCGATCGATCAGGGCGGCTGCATCGAGAGCATCCGGCCGACGTCGCACCAGAATCCGGTCTATCGTGAACACGGTGTGATTCACTATGCGGTGCCCAACATGCCGGCGCTCGTCGGTCGCACGTCGACGCTCGGGCTGACGCAGGCGACCGAGCCCTATGTGGCGATGCTGGTGCGCAAGGGCACCGAGCGCGCGCTGGCGGAGCACCAGGGGTTGCAGCGCGGCGTGAACACCGAGGGCGGGAAGATCACGTATCCGGCGGTGGCGAAGGCGCTGGGTTACGCGTGACGCGCCATGCTCGTCGTAGGCCTGATCCTCGTGGCGGGACTGGTGATTTTTGCGCTCTCGCAGGTTCGACAGGAAAAGAAATCGACGACTGCGGATGCAGGCGGCGATGGAGGCGGCGCGGTGGTAGGCGATCACCGTTCCGATCACAGCAGCGATGACGGCGGCGGTGACGGTGACGGAGGTGGCGACGGCGGCGGAGATGGCGGCGGCGGTGGCGACTAATTTGATGAGAACAAGACTCCTGATCCTGTTTGCGTTCGGCGTTGCGCTGCTCCGGGCGGTGCCGATCCCCGCCGGCCCCGGCCAGATCGAATGCCCGAATGGCGCCGAGCCCATCACGGCCTTCACCTACAAGCCGCCGACCTACCAGGATGGCCCGTTGGTCGTGGTGTTTCACGGCGTGCAGCGCAACGCCGAGGACTATCGCAATTTCGCGATCACGCTGGCGGAGCGCTTCGGTGTTATCGTCGTCGCGCCGATGTTCGACGCGAAGCGCTTTCCGAGCGTGCGCTACCAGCGTGGAGGGCTGGTCAACGCCGACGGGCAGGCGGAGCCGGAGGACAAGTGGACCTACGCGGCCATCCCGCGGATCGTCGCGCACGTGCGGGCGCTGGAGGGCAAGGCGGCGGCGGCGCTGCCGTATTATCTGATTGGACACTCCGCGGGCGGGCAGTTTCTGGTGCGGCTGGCGGCGTTCATGCCCGGCGAGGCGGTGCGGATCGTGGCGGGCAATCCGGGATCGCACCTGTTTCCGGTGCGCGATCAAGTTTTCGGCTACGGCTTCGGCGGACTGCCGCCGGAGCTCAGCAGCGACGAAGTGATCCGCCGTTACCTGGCGGCGCCGCTGACCTTCTTTCTTGGCACGGGCGACATCCTGCCGTCGAACTCGTTCGACGCGAGTCCGGCGGGGATGAAGCAGGGCCCGAACCGCCTCGAGCGCGGACGGGCGTGTTTCGCCGTCGCCCAGAAACTCGCGAAGGAGCGCGGCTGGGCCTTCAACTGGCGCAAGGTGGAGACGCCGGGCATCGGGCACCAGGGAGCCTTCATGTTTGCGGCGAAGGAAGCGGGCGACGCGCTGTTCGGAAAATGAAGGACGCGCTCACGATCGCGCCCGAGGTGGCCGGGGCGCTGCGGTCGGGCGGAGCGGTGGTGGCGCTCGAGTCCACGCTCATCACCCACGGCCTGCCGCATCCCGCCAACGTCGAGACCGCGCTGGCGATGGAGGCGGCGATCCGCGAGAGCGGCGCCGTGCCGGCGACGATCGCGATCCTGCGCGGCCGGATCACCGTCGGGCTGGCCCGGGCGGAGATCGAGCGGCTGGCGACCCTGCCCGCCGGCAGCGCGCGCAAGTGCAGCCGCCGCGATCTGCCGATCGCGGTGGCGCGCGGCGAGGATGCCGCGACGACGGTCGCGGGCACGATGATCGTGGCGCACGCGGCGGGTATCCGCGTTTTCGCGACGGGCGGGATCGGCGGCGTGCACCGCGGCGCTCCCTTCGACGTCTCCGCCGATCTGATGGAGCTCGGCCGCACGCCGGTGGCGGTCGTGTGCGCCGGCGCCAAGGCGATCCTGGATCTGCCGCTGACGCTGGAGGTGCTCGAGACCCAAGGGGTGCCGATCGTCGGCCTCGGGACGGAGACGCTGCCGGCGTTCTACTCGCGGAGCAGCGGGTTGCCGGTGGATGTGAACGTCGCAAGCACTGCGGAAGCGGCTGCGATCGTGGCGGCGGCCGGGAAACTCGAGGCGAAGCACGGCGTGTTGATCGTGGTGCCAGTGCCCGCGGCGGACGAACTGCCGGCGGAGCGCGT
>CAZENI010000285.1:0-10559 GCA_964513055.1 uncultured Opitutus sp. | reverse complement strand
GAGCAACTCCGCGTCGCGATCGCCCGCGCCCTGATCAACCAGCCGAAGCTCATCCTCGCCGACGAACCCACCGGCTCGCTCGACCCCGCGACCGGCGATCGCATCGCCGACCTCCTCCTCCGCACCAACGCCGGCGCCCGCGTGGCCCTCGTCGTCGTCACCCACAACCCCGGCCTCGCCGCCCGGATGCAGAAGACCTACCGCCTCGAGGCGGGTCGGTTGATCGCCTGAAACGCCTCGAGCCATTTGACCACGGATTGCACGGATATCACGGATGAATGCCCTCCCGTCGCGAAGCGTATCCGTGCGATCCGTGCCATCCGTGGTAAGATAGTTCGGTCCTTCTGCCCATGACCGCCCGCCGCTACATCCTGCGCAGCGTCCTCCACTACCGGTGGGCCTACCTCGGCGTTCTCGCCGGCGCGATCCTCGGCGCGACCGTCCTGCTCGGCGCGCTCTTCGCTGGCGACTCCGTCAAGGCCTCGCTCCGCCGCATCGCCGAAAATCGCATCGGCCGGGCGACGCACGCGCTCACCGGCGGCGATCGGTTTTTCCGCGAGGCCCTCGCCGCCGACCTCGCCGCGGCCGCGACCGTCCGCACCGCCCCGCTGCTCGTCGCCCGCGGCACCGCCGTGCACGCCGCCACCCGCGCGACGGCCAGCCAGGTCCAACTCGTCGGCGTCACGCCCGCCTTCTGGACCTTCGCGCCCACGCCCCCTTCGATCACCCTCGACGCCGGCAAGTCGGCCATCGCCATCAACGACACCCTCGCCCGCCGCCTCGGCCTCGCGGTCGGCGACACGCTCATCGTCCGCCTCCAGAAACCCGGTATCGTCGCCGGCAGCGCGCCCGTCGCCGGCGCCGAATCGTCGCTGCAGAGCTTGCGCTGCACCGTCGCCGCCATCGCCGACGACGCCGCCTTCGGCCGCTTCAGCCTCAACGCGACCCAGGTGCCGCCGCCCACGGTCTTTCTGCCGATTGCGCTGCTGCAGGAGGCCCTCGAGCGCCCGGGCCGGGCGAATCTCCTGCTGCTCGAAACAGCGAATCCGTCCGCCCCGCTCGAGCCCATCCTGGCCCGCACCGTCCACCTCGCCGACTATGGCCTCGCGCTCAAATGGCTCGAGCAGGCCGCCGTGTTCGAGCTGAGCTCGGATCGCGTTTTCCTCGATCCCGCCCTCGCCGACGCCATCACGCGCGCCGCGCCCGCCGCCCAGCCCGTCGTCTCGTATCTGGTGAATGAATTCCGCCACGGGGACCGCACCACGCCCTATTCGATCGCCACCGCGACCACCGCGGAGGCCGCGGCCTTCCTGCCGGCCAACCTCGGCCCGCGAGAGATCGTGTTGAACGACTGGCTCGCCCGCGATCTCGCCGCCCGCGCCGGCGATGACGTGCGTCTCACCTATTTCCAGTCCGACACCGCCGGCGCGCTCGTGGAGACGAGCGAGTCCTTCCGCGTGCACTCGATCGTGCCGCTGCAGGGCCTCGCCGCGGACACCGCGTGGATGCCGAACTTCCCCGGGATGAGCGACGCGAAGACGACGAGCGACTGGGACCCGGGACTGCCGCTGAAACTCGACCGCATCCGGCCGCACGACGAGAAATACTGGGAGGAGTTCCGCGGCGCGCCGAAGGCGTTTCTGCCCCTCGCCGCGGGCCGCGCGCTGTGGTCCACCCGCTGGGGCAACGCCACCGCGCTGCGCTTCGCCCTCGACCGCTCGCGCGAAGCGGAGCTGACCGCGACTGTGCTCGGCGCCCTCAGTCCGCCGCTGAATCAACTCACCCTGCGCGATCTCCGCGCCAGCGCCGCCGACGCCTCGCAGGCCACCGTGGATTTCGGCGGCCTTTTCATCGGCATGAGTTTCTTCCTGATCCTCGCCGCGCTCGGCCTCGTCGCGATGCTGTTTCAACTCAGCCTGCTCCAGCGCAACCGCGAGGACGCTCTGCTCGGAGCGGTCGGGATTCATCCGCAACGCCTGGCCCGCTGGCGCCTCGCCGAGGGCACCGTGATCCTGCTCGCCGGCTGCGCCCTCGGCCTGCCGCTCGCCGCTGTCTACACGCGCGGCATCCTCCGCTTCCTCGAATCGATCTGGGCCGGCCAGGGCGCCGGCGCGCAGTTCGTCTTCGCCGCCAGCCCGCTCAGCCTCGCCGCCGGCGTCACCATTTTCCTGCTACTTTCGCTGCTCGGTCTCTGGCTCGCGATCCGCCAGCAGACGCGCCGCGCCCTCTCGATCCGCCTCGCCGCCCAGGCCGAGGACACCACCGCGCCCGCCCGCGTGCGGCGCTCCTCACAAATCGTCCTGGTCATCGCGGTGCTCGTCGGCGCCGCGGCGCTCGGCGCGTCCGGCCGCGTGCTGCCGGCGCAGGGCGCTTTCTACCTCGCCGGCTTCGCCCTGCTCGCGGCGGGCCTTGCCGCCTGTCGCGCGTGGCTCGCGCGCGCTCCGCAGATCAATCGCGCCGCGCCGCTCGACGCCGCCTACCTCGGCGGGCTCAACCTCCGCGCCCGCCGCTCGCGCAACCTCACCGTCGTCGGCCTGATCGCGAGCGCCGTCTTCATGGTCCTGTCCGTCGCCTCGTTTCGCAAACACGTCGGCCGCGACTGGCTCGAGCGCGGCAGCGGCACCGGCGGCTTCGCGTTTCTCGCCGAGACCACCGCGCCGCTCAACCTCGCACGCGACGGCCGCCCGGGCCGGTTCGAGGCGTTCGAGAAATCCGCCGCCGACCTCGGCGCGATCGTGCCGCTGCGCGCGGGCGTCGGCGACAACGCGAATTGCTTCAACCTCAACACCACCGCGCAGCCGAAGCTCCTCGCCGTCGACACCGCCGCGCTCGCGGCGCGCCAGGCGTTTCCCCTCCAGGCGCCGGGCTGGGCCATGCTCCGCCCCTCGAACCCGGACGACGCGATCCCCGCCTTCGTCGACGAGACCACGCTGCTCTGGGCGTTGAAGCGCAAGATCGGCGACACGATCGCCTACACCGACGAACAGGGGCGCTCGTTCGACGTCCGCATCGCCGGCACGATCCGCGATTCGATCTTCCAGGGCTACGTCATCGTCGACGAGCAGCTCTTCCTGAAGAAATTTCCGTCCCACGCCGGCTACTCCATCTTCCTGCTCGACGCGAAATCACCGGACGCCCTGCCCGCCCTGCGCAGCCGCCTCGAGACCGCACTCGCCGACGCCGGCGGCCATGTCGATCTCACGCGCGACGTGCTCGCCGCGTTCCACCAGATCGAGAACACCTACATCGCCATCTTCAACGTCCTCGGCTCGCTCGGCGTGGTCCTCGGCAGCCTCGGCCTCGCGATCGTCGTCGCCCGCAACCTGCGCGAACGCCGCGGCGAGTTCGCCGTCATGGCGGCGATCGGCATCCCGCGCGGCGTGCTGGCGCGTATGGTCTTTTCTGAATACGGCCGGCTGGTCCTCTGGGGTCTCGCGATCGGCGCCGTGACCTCGGTCATCGCGATCTGGCCAAGCCTGACGACACTCCCCGCCGTGCCCGCCGCGCTCGTGTCCGGCGGTCTGCTCGCCGGCATCGTGACGCTCAATCTCCTCTGCGGCTGGCTGGTGTTTCACTGGTCGCTGCGCGATCTGCGGCCAGGGCTCGCCCAGGCGTCGCCGTAGCGTCCCCGGCCCGCCACGCCATCGCCCGCGTCGGGCCCGCCAGCGCCTTGGGAAACACTGCTTCGATCCATTGGCGCAACTGCGGGTCGGTGCTTGCGATCATCAGATAGACCGGCTCGCGATTGCGTTCGACACCCAGGTTTCCGACGCGCAGCGGCAGCGCCAGCCGGCGCAGCACCGGCGGCCGGTCGGAACCGAGAATGAGGAGGGCATCGCACCCGCCGCGGCTCACCCGCACGGTCGCCGCCTTCGCTTCGAGCAGTTCGGTCTGCACGGTGACGGCTCCACCGGCCTGCTGCACGAGCGCGGCGCACAGGTTCTCGCGCAGCACCCGGTTCAGTTCATCGCGCCACGGCGCCTTGACCCCCGTGTCCACCAGCACCACGCGCATCACGGTCGCCGCCGGGTCACGCCGCAGCGGCTCGTCACCCGCGAGGGCGCCGACACCGAAGATCGCGAGAGCCGCCACGCGACAGAGGGAGCACACGCTGCGCATGAGGGAAACCATCGGCACGCGCGCCAAACGCTTGAGCCCGGATTCTCCGGTTTGCGTCGGCCCGTGGCGTCGCTCAGTTTCCGGCCCGCATGGAAAATTCCGCGTCCCCGGATTTCTGGAACCCCCGCTACGAGGCGTCGCGCACGCCGTGGGATTTCGGCGGCGTGCCCGCGCCGTTGACGCGCTACCTCGCCGCGCACCTGGGCCGCGGCCAGCGCGCGCTCATCCCGGGCTGCGGCTCGGGCTACGAGATCGCGGCCCTGGCGGCGGCAGGCTATCGCGTCACGGCGATCGATTTCAGCCCGCCGGCCGTCGCGCGCGCCCGGGCCGTCGTCGGTCCCGCGCTGGCGGACCGCGTCGTGGAGGGGGATTTCTTCACGCACGATTTCGGCGAAGCGCCCTTCGATCTGATCTACGAGCGCACCTTCCTCTGCGCCCTGCCTCCGGCCCTTTGGCCGCAACTGGCGCAACGACTCGCCGCCCTCGCCCGGCCGGGTGCCGTGCTCGCCGGCCTGTATTTCTTCGGCGCCAAGGACGACGGCCCGCCCTTCGGACTCGCCGCCGACGAGCCGGCCGTCCTGCTCGATCCGCATTTCGTGACCGTCGCGGACCACGCGATTCCCGGCGCCGAGTCCCTGCCGCTCTTCGCCGGCCGCGAACGCTGGCAGGAACGCCGCCGCCGCGGCACCCCCACGTCATGAGCGCCGACCACCTTCCCTCCGCCGGCGCCGCGATCTACGAACAACTCGTCGCGCTCGCGCGCGACGGCACGGGCTCCGTGCTCGTCACCCTCGTCGAGGCGCTCGGCAGCACGCCGCAGGACGCCGGAGCCAAGCTGCTCGTAACCTCCGCCGGCCGCCACGCCGGCACCGTCGGCGGCGGCCGAGTGGAAGCGAAGGCGATCGCGTTCGCGCAAGACCTGCTTGGCGACGCGCGCGCCGGTCCGCGTTTCGTCACGTGGACCTTGAAGACCGACGTGGGCATGACCTGCGGCGGATCGGTGAAGCTTTATTTCGAGCCGCACCCGGCCCGTGGCGCTGCCTGGCCGATCGTGATCTTTGGCGCCGGGCACGTCGCGCAGGCCCTGGTCCGCGTGCTCCTGCCCCTGCCCTGCTCGCTCACTGTCGTCGACGCGCGCCCGGAGTGGCTCGAACAACTCCCGCGTGCGGCCCATCTGCGCGCGCTCCCGCACGACGCGCCCGCCGAGCTCGTGCCGACGTTGCCGGCAAACGCCTTCGTGCTCTGCATGACGAAGGGTCACACCACCGATCGCCCCATTCTGCAACGCACACTCGCCGGCCACGATTTCCCATTCGTCGGCGTCATCGGCAGCGAGGCCAAAGCCGCGGTGCTCCGCCGCGAGTTGATCGCGGACGGCCTGCCGCCCGCCCGCGCGGCGCTGTTCCACTGCCCCGTGGGCCTCGATTTCGGCACCAACCACCCGCACGAGATCGCCCTCAGCATCGCCGCCCAGCTCCTGACGGCGCGCGATCGCCTGGTGGCGCCCGCGGCCAGCGATGGCACCGCGGGCTGATCTCTTCGCGGCGCGCAGAGTGTTTCCCGGTATTGCGCGGAACCCAACTTTGCCCCACCTTTCAGTAACCCCCGCCATGGCCCGCCTCCAACTCCTCCAGCCTCTCGCCCTCGCCGCCCTCGGCCTCGCGGTTTGCCTGCCCTGTGGCCACGCCCAGTCCGCCCCCGCCACGTCGCCCGTGCTCGCGCCGCGCGCGGAGAAAGAGAAGCCCGCCGCCCCCCCCGACACGCCCAAGCGCACGCGCGCCATCTCGCCGGAAGCAGCCGCCGCGCTCGCGGCCTTCGCCCCGAAATACGAGCCGCCGGTGCCGAAGCCCGAACCCAAGCCCGAAGCCGAGCCGGTCGACCTGCGCGAAGTCGACAAGCCGAAGAACACGATCGTGCGCCTGCCGAAATACATCGTGCAGGAGGCCAAGCCCCCGGTTTTCCGCGAGCGCGACATCAACACCGAGAAGGGCCTCACCGACATCGCGCTCCGTCGTTACATTTCGGATATGGACCGCGCCCTGAACCGCTGGACGCTCCCGCTGTTCGGCACCTCGAAGGAGTCGCGCGCGATGGCGATGTATGCCGAGGACGAGCGCCTGCGCAACATGTCCGACCTCAACGATGCCGCGGTGACCACCGCCAAGTTCGATCCCGCCGCCGGCGACTACATCCGCAAGGAATCGCAGCGGACCTATCTCCGCACCTCCGATTTCGGCTGGAGCAGCGGCGAGCCGAAGTAGTCTCGCGCGCTACGCCCGCTTCGCCGCGAGCGCCCGCGCGATCTCCGTCCACTCGGCTTCGAGCGTGGTCCCCGCCGCCGGGCGTTTCCGTCCTGCGCGCGCATACCAGTATCCGGCGTTGCCCGCGTCGCCTTCCTTCCGGTGCAGATACGCGTGCACCCACGCGCAGTCGGCATCCTGCTCATCCTGCTGCACCGCGCCATGCGCACGCTCCCAGTCGCCGCGCGCGTCGTGCCACAGGCCCTGCAGCGCGAGACCGAGACCGGCGGGCGGCGCGGCATCCCGCTCGATCGAGCCGCGAAGATCCTCAAATGACATTTGCGCCAGCCTGCGCGACCCGTTTCACATTTCAAACCAACACTCGCGTCCCACCCCCGTCACCTGTCACTTGTTGCCTTCGATCTGACTCCCGCTGCATGCCGACCGCCGAACACCTCATCCTGCGCGAACTGCTGGCCCGCGACCCGGAGTGGGTCTCCGGCTCGGCGCTCGCGGCGAAGCTCGGCATCAGTCGCGTGGCGGTCTGGCAGCACATGGAGAAACTGCGCGCGGCCGGCTTCGGCTTCGAGGCCCAGCGCGCCCGCGGCTACCGCATCGCGTCGCGGCCGCCCACGCTCTACTCGCCGTTCATCGACACGCAGCTCAAGGTGCGGCCCAGGCACTTTTCCCTCCTCGTGCTCGACGAGGTCGACAGCACCAACGACGAGGCGGCCCGGCAGCTCTCCGCCGGCCGCACCACGCCCTTCGCCGTGCTCGCTCGCCGCCAGATGCGCGGGCGCGGCCGCTTCGGGCGCGTCTGGCACAGCGACTCGTCCTCCAGTCTCTACGCGAGCTTCGCGTTTCGCCCACGCGTCGAGCCCGGGCGCATGCAGACCTTCACCCTCTGGATGGGACTCAACATCTGCGAGCTGCTCGCCAACTTCGCCGGCGTCGCGCCCGGCATCAAGTGGCCCAACGACATCCTCTTCGACGGCCGCAAGGCCGGCGGCATGCTCACCGAGGCCCGCGTCGATTCCGACCAGATCCGCGACCTCGTCTTCGGCCTCGGTCTCAACGTCAACCGCCCCGAGGGCGGCTGGCCCGCCGATCTCGCCAAGCGCGCCATCGCCCTCGAGGACGTCACCGGCGCCCCGCTCGATCTCAACCGCCTCGCCGCCGCGCTCATCGGCCGCGTGCTGCTCGCGTTCCAGGCGTTTGCCGAGGGCGAGCACCTGAAGACGTTCGCCGATCTCTGGCACCGCTACGATCTGCTCCGCGGCCGGACCATCACGCTGCTCGAGGGCGGCCGGCGTCATCACGGCACCGTCACCGGGCTCGATGACGAAGGCGCGCTCCTGCTGCGCGACGAACAAGGCAAGGTCCATCGCTTCCGTGCCGGCGAGGTGACGATGGAGAAGACAAGTTGAAGGTTGAGCGCTGAGAGTTGAGAGAAGAGGTTGAAGGCCGGAACCCATTGCCGTTCTCTCAACTCTCAACCCTCAACTCTCCACCCGCTTGTCCGAACCGCCGCCGCCCGCCATCGAGGTCTCCCGCCTGGTGAAAACCTACGGCGGCGTCATGGCCGTGAGCGACATCAGCTTCACGGTCGCCCGCGGCGAGATCGTCGGCTTCCTCGGCCCCAACGGCGCCGGCAAGTCCACCACCATGCGCATCCTCACCGGCTACCTGCCCGCCACCTCGGGCAGCGTCCGCATCTGCGGCGTGCCGGTCGCCACGCAACCCGACGAGATCAAGCGCCGCATCGGCTACATGCCGGAAAACAATCCGCTGCCGGATGACATGCGCGTGTCGGAATACATGTATTTCCGCGGCCGGCTGAAGGAGATCCCGCGGCGCAAGCTCGGCCCGCGCATCGACGAGGTGCTCGAGGTCTGCGACCTGAAGCGCGTCCGCCACAAAATCATCGGCCAGCTCTCGAAGGGCTTCCGCCAGCGCGTCGGGATCGCCGAGGCCATCCTCTCCGAGCCCGCCGTCATCATCATGGACGAGCCCACCATCGGCCTCGACCCGCACCAGATCCTGATCGTGCGCGACCTCATCGCCAGCCTCCGCGGCCGCATGACCGTCATCATCTCCTCGCACATCCTGCCGGAGATCGAGATGACCTGCGACCGCGTGCTGATCATCAACCAGGGCCGCGTCGTCGCGCAGGGCACGCCGGCGGACCTGCGCCGCGAGATCTTCGGCCAGTCCACCTACGAACTCGAGGTCCACGGCAGCGCCGAATCCCTCCCCGCCGCCCTCGCCGGCGTCGACGAGACCTTCCGCGTCGCACAGGCGGGCGAACCCGCCGCCGACGGCTTCCGCAAGGTCACCATCACCACGCGGCGCGACGACGAATTGGGCGAGACCCTGCTCGCCACCCTCCTCGGCCGCGGCCTTCGCGTCCGCGCGCTCAGCCGCGCCCAACCGACCCTCGAGGATGTCTTCCTCGCCGCCACGCGGCGCAGCTACGATGCGGTCGCGGCCCGGCCGCCCGGAAAAACCGAAGCCGCCGCTCCGAAATCCGGATGAACTTCACTTTTTCCTCCCCGCGCCGTCCTGCTCTCGAATTTCGGCCTTCGGCCTCCGGACGCCCATGAAGCACTTCCCGACGCTCCTCAGTCACGAGATCCGCATGCTGCTCGTCAGCCCGGCCACGTATGTCGCCGCGACGCTCTTCCTCGGTTTCATGGGGCTCATCTTCACGAAGATCCTCGAACTCTACGCCAGCACCGCGCAGGAGGTGTCGCCGGCCAACGCCTACTTCGAGTTCTTCTGGCTGCCCGCCTGCGTGATGGTGCCCCTCCTCACGATGAAGTGCCTGGCCGAGGAGCGCCGCCTCGGGACGATCGAGACGCTCCTCACCACGCCCGTCACCACCACCGAGGTCGTCCTCGCGAAATTCTCCGCCGCCTACTTCCTCTACGTCGCGCTCTGGAGCTCGACCATCGGCTTCTTCTACATCCTGAAGAAATTCTCCGGCGACGCCCGCTTCCTCGACTCCGGCCCGCTGCTCGGCGGCTTCCTCTTCATCGCCGTCTCCGGGCTTTTCTTCATCGCCCTCGGCGTCTTCTCCAGCTCGCTCACGCGCAACCAATCCGTCGCCGGCATCGTGAGCTGCGTCCTCATCGCCACGCTGATCCTCGGCAGCCGCGCCCTCTCCGACTCCGCCTGGCTCGAGCAGGGCGTGCTCCAGCCCGCCAAGGCCGTGATCGACTACGCCTACATCTTCGGCCACCGCGATGACTTCACCCGCGGCGTGATCGATTCCCGTCACCTCCTCTTCTACGTCAGCGGCACGGTGCTGTCGCTGATCTTCAGCATCCTGAGCGTGGAGGCGAAACTGCTGCACGCATGAGCCCCGATTTCCTCGAGAGCTTCCGCGCCGTGCGCTGGCTGCGCACGCTGAACCTCGTCCTCCAGGCCGTCCTGTTCCTCACGTTCTTCGGCGGGCTCAACTACGTCGCCCGCAACCACGCCTGGCGCTTCGATCTCACGCAGTATCGCAAGTTCTCCCTCTCCCCCGAGACGCTCTCCTACATCAAGAACCTCGACCGACCGGTCCACATCGTGATGACCGTCTCGCCCGAGTCCGACAACCCCGAGGTCCGCGGCCTGATCGCCGAATACGTCTACGCCACCGAGGATCGCCCGCCCGGCCGCATCACCCGCGAGACCCTCGACGTCTACCAGAACCGCAAGCGCTCCGAGGAACTCGGCCTCGAGCAGGCCGACGTCATCCTCCTCATCTCCGGCGACCGGCGGCGCGTCATGGCGGTCAACGATCTCTACACGCTCAACAACCGCATCCGCGAGTCCTTCCACGGCGAGCAGGCGCTCACCGCCGCCATCCTCGATGTCTCGATGCCCGTCCGGCAGAAGATCTATTTCCTCGACGGCCACTCCGAGATGCGCGTCGACGATTCCGACGCGCAGCGCGGCCTCTCCGGCCTCCGCGACCAGCTCAAGCTGCGTAATTTCGATGTGGAGACGGTCAACCTCACCGTCGCCCGCGGCGTGCCCGCCGACGCCGCGCTCCTCGTCGCCGTGCGTCCGAAGGGGAAATACTCGCCCGCCGAGCAGGAGATGCTCCGCCAGTATCTCGCCGCCCGCGCCGGCCGCCTCCTGCTCTTCCTCGAGCCCGGCGCCAGCACCTCCGCCCTCGGCCTCGACGACCTCCTCCTCGACTGGGGCATC
>CAZENI010000284.1:0-10569 GCA_964513055.1 uncultured Opitutus sp. | reverse complement strand
GGAGGTGACCACGAGGCCGGCGGGCGAACGCAGGCCGGCGGCGATCGGCGTCATCTGGCCGTCGGGCGTGATCTCCATCATCCAGCCGCGCCAGGGGGCCGGCGCCTGCGTGGCGCCGCCGAACGCGACGTTGAGCGTGACCCGGAGATTGCCGTTGGGCCCCCGCACCGGGCCGAACGCGTATTCGTGATAGCTGCCCGAGATCGGCAGCCGGGCCACGGTCTCGAAGACATCGGCGCGGCCGTCGCCGTCGGTGTCGTCGATCCGCGTGACCTCCTGGCGCTGGGCGACGTAGTAACCGGTTTTTGGAGACGCAGCGGCGATGATCCCGAGCGGCTCGTGCAGGCCGGAGGCGAAGAGCGTGAACTGCGGTTTGACCTCGGGGCCGGCGGCGTAGGCGCCGTCGACCCACCAGATCTCTCCGCGGCGCGTGGTGACGAGGAGGCGTTTCCCGGCGACGGGCACGATGCCGCTGACCTCGAGGACGAGGCCCTCGGGGACGACGAGCGGGGTGCGCTCGTAGTAGGACTGTTCGCGCGCGACGAGCTCGGTCGAGGGTTTCGCGAAACGCTCGGCGGCCGACGGATTGTTGACGAGATCGGCGGCGAGGGCGCTCGCGGCGACAAACGCGAGCAGGGGGAAGGAAAGGGAGAGGCGGTTCATGGCGCGGGGGTTCACCAGACGATCGAATACGTGAGGGGCTTGTCCAGCGCCGCGGCCGACAAGGGCACGGCGAGTTGTTGTCGGCCGTGGACGGTGCGCACGATGGGCGTGGCGGCGGCGCCGGCGGGCCAGTCGAGATACCACTCGCGCGCGCCGACGATCCAGCCCTGGCCGCCGGGCTGAGCAGTGATCGTGTCGGCCTCCGCGAGGAGCACCCACGTCGACCAGGACGGCAGGCGCCCCTTGAACAGCAGGGAGCGCGTGAGTCCGCGGCCATGGCCGAGGGGCGCGATGCGATCGCGGACGGAGAGATCGGCGAGCGTGGCGAGAAACACCGGCGTGCCGTCCGCCTCGAGGGTGTAGCCCTGCGAGGTCCAGAGCGCCTCCGGCTGCGTGGGCCAGTCACCGGTCGCCGCGGATTCGATCAGGGCGAGCGTGGGCTTGCCGTTGAACGTCAGGGCGGGGCCGGCGGGCCGGGCGGTCTGGTCGTTGCCGCGGCCCTCCCACATCTGGAAGGTGTCGACGAACGACCCGCGCCACGCGTGCAGGATGGCGGCGGTCTCGAAGTCGTAGGCGAAGTGCGCGCCGGCCGGCGTGCCGACGGCGGCCGCGTAGAGGCGCTTGCGCGGCTCGAAGGGCACGAAGCCGCGCTGCAGGAGCGTGCGGTCCTTCGGTTCCACGAGGAGCTGGCGCGGGGCGGCGCCGGCGGCGCGCGGGCCGCGGCCGCCGCGACCCTCGGCTGACTCGCGCACCGTGAGGGGGTGGGGCGCGAGGCCCGGGCCTTCCGCGACGAGTTCGAAGTTCGGGCGCGCGTTGGTGGTGTGCACGAAGTCGGCGCGAAACGGATGCGCGCCGGCGGTCAGCGTGACGACGCCCGGCTGGCTGCCGCGCTCGAGCGGTGTCACGACGGCCCGGCCGTCGATCGTGAGCCGCGCCGGGCCGGCTGACTCCACGGCGAAGCGATACGCGCCCGACCGGGGGACGACGAGGGACCCGGTGAACACGAGCGCGAACCGGCCGCTCTTCTCGACGGCGCCGTGCGCGAAGCGCGCGGGGACGCCCTCGCTCTGCGGCGTCGCGGTGTCGTAGGCGCCGACGGTCTTGAAGTCGCCGGCGTAGAGTTTGTAGAGCAGCCCCTCGGTCTTGATCGTGCCGGCGGTGAAGCGCTTCACGGCGAGGTGCCGCAGGGCCACGGGGCCGTGGTTGCCCTGGATCATGAGCGGGCCGAGCGGTTTCTCATCCTCGAAGGCGGCGCTGCGGGTGGGTCCGGTGACCTCGACGTTTTCCTGCACGGTGAAGCCGTTGAGCACGACCCGGGCGAAGCGGGCGTTGCGCGTCTTCCGGCCGGCGGCGTCGAAGCGCGGGGCCTGGAACTCGATCCGGAGCCGCTGCCAGAGGCCGGGCGCGCGGGCGGCGTTGGCGCGCGGGGCGGAGCCCTCGTAGCTTTCCTTCCCGACGCCGCGGGCGGCGTCCCAGCGCTGGTAGATGCCGCCGCAGTCGCTCGGGCGCATCTCCTTCACCGCCCAACTGTCGAAGAGCTGCACCTCGTAACGACCTTGCAGATACACGCCGGAGTTCGAGCCGGGCGTCATCATGAACTCGAGGTCGAGCTCGAGATCGCCGTGCTCCCAGGTCGTGAAGAGATGGCCGCGGGTCTCCGGCGTGGTGCCGGGATTGCAGAGCACCACGCCGGTGCCGGGGGCGGGGATGAGGGTCCTTTCGCGGCGGGGATCGCCGGCGAGGCCGCCGGCGAGCTTCCAGTTGGCCGCGGCGGGCTGGAAGGCGGCGAGCGAGTCGAGCGGCACGGGCTCGGGCGGCAGGGCGGACTGGGCGCGGGCGGAGCCGGCGAGGAGGACCGCGACGGCGGCCGCGCGGAACAGGGCGGGGTGGGCGGGCATGGGAGGGGGCGCCACGCTCGGAGGGCGGGCGGCCGGGCGCAAATCGGAATTCCGCGCGCCAGGATTGCGCGGGATTTGGCAACAAACGCACAGCCTTCGGATTTGTTGGCGGCGGGTGAGCGGCCAGGCTGGCGCGATGACGCCCCGCCGGCCCGCCTCACGGTCCTCCCTGTTCCGCGCGCTCCTGTGGCTGGCGATCGCCGCGAGCGCGGGCGCACCGACGCCGGAGGCGGCGGAGGTGGTCGAGGTGGCGTTCAAGCCCGGCGGGGCGTGGAAATCGCATCCGACGCGCACGCTGGATGATCTTCCGGCTTTGGCGCACGCCAAGCCTGATGCGGGGCTGAGCCGGTTTGGCGGCACCCTCGCGCGGGGCGCGCCGAAGACCGGCTTCTTTTCCACCACGAAGCGCGACGGCCGCTGGTGGCTGGTCGATCCGGACGGTGCGCTCTATCTCGACAAGTCCGTGGTGTCTGTCGCGACGACGCCGACGCCGGCGGCGGTCGCGGCGCTCCGCGCGCGTTTTGGCGACGACGCCGGCTGGGCGGCGCAGACCTCGGCGTGGCTGCGCGAGCTGGGCTTCAACGGGCTGGGTGCCTGGTCCGACACGGCGCGCCTGGTCGGCGTCCCGCAGCCGCTCGCCTACACGCGGATCTGGAATTTCATGAGCAGCTACGGGAAGAAGCGCGGCGGGACGTATCAGTTGCCCGGGCACACCGGCTATCCGAAGGACGCGATCTTCGTGTTCGATCCGGAGTTCGAGGCCTTTTGCGACGAGCACGCGAAGCAACTGCAGGCGCAGAAGGACGACCCGTGGCTGCTGGGACACTTCACCGACAACTAACTCCCGTTGAAGCGCTAAAGGCTGGCGAACTTCCTGGCGCTGCCGGAGGGCGATCCGGGTTTCCGCGCCGCGCAGCAGTTTCTCCGCGGGCGCCACGGGGCGAACGCGACCGCCCGGGACATCACCGACGCGGACAAGTCGGCGTTCCTTGCCCTGGTCGTCGACCGCTATCTCGCGATCGTCTGCGCCGCCGTGCGCCGCTACGATCCGAACCATCTGATCCTCGGGCCGCGGTTGCACGGCAGTGCGCTGAACTATCCCGAGGTCTTCCGCGTGAGCGGCCGGCACCTCGACGTGGTCGCCGTGAACTACTACCACGCGTGGACGCCCGACGCGGAGAAGCTTGCGATGTGGGAGCGAGAGGCGGGCAAGCCCTTCGTGATCACGGAGTGGTATGCGAAGGCGATGGACGTGCCGGGGCTCGCCAACACCGGCGGGGCCGGCTGGCTGGTGAAAACGCAGCGCGACCGCGCGCGCTTCTACGAGAACTTCACGCTGGGCCTGATCGCGGCGCCGGGGTGCGTCGGCTGGCACTGGTTCAAATACGCCGACAACGATCCGGAGAATCTCAAGGTGGATCCCTCGAACCGCGATGCGAACAAGGGGCTGGTGAGCAACCGCTACGCGCCGTATCCCGAGTTGGCGGCGGCGATGAAGCGCATCAACGAGCGCGTGTATCAACTGGCCGAGCACCTGGGCGGGGCGAAGCCCTGAACTTTCCTGCCGCGGGCGGCGCCTCGGATCTTGAAACGCGCCCGCGTTTGCGTGAGCGATAGGGCATGCGCCGCCGGCTTGCCCTCCTGCTCCTCCCCCTGATTCCGTTCGCCCTGACGTCGCTGCGCGCCGCCGATCCGGCGGGGCGCGTGACGACCGATCTGGCGTTCCTCGGCCCGGAGCGGACGGAGAAACTCGATCTTTACCTGCCGGAGCCGCCCGCGGCGGGGAAACTCTCGCCGGCGGTTGTCTGGATTCACGGCGGAGGCTGGGCGGGCGGGACGAAGAACGAGGCCCGCGCGAAAAATATCTGCGGCATCCTCGCGCGCGCCGGCTACGTCGCGGTCAGCATCGACTATCGGCTGGGGGAAGGCGCGTGGCCGACGAATCTCTTCGACTGCAAGAACGCCGTGCGCTTCCTCCGCGCCAACGCGGCGAAGTATCGGCTCGACCCGAATCGCATCGCGGTCGCGGGCGGCTCGGCGGGCGGCCATCTCGCGCTCATGGTGGCGTTGACGGCGGGCCAGGACGCCTTCGAGCCGACCGGCGCGGCGACGCCGTTTCCCGGCGTCTCGAGTGCCGTGCGTTGCGTGATCAACATGTATGGCCCCGCCAATCTGCGTTCGCGGCAAGTGACCGAGAAGAGCGGCCGGCCCACCGGGGAGAAGCGATCCCTGGGCACGGCGCTGAAGATCTTCGGCGCCGATTCCGACACGGCCGATCTGCTCCGGCTGGTCTCGCCGGTCACGCATGTCACGAAGGCCAGCCCGCCGATCCTGACACTGCACGGCCGGGCTGACGCGACGGTGGATTACCTGCAGGCCGAGGAACTGGACCGCGTCGCGCGCGAACGCGGGGCGGCGCACACGCTCGTGCTGCTGGACGGCGTCGGCCACACCTTCGATTTCGAAAGCTGGAACAAGAAGCCGCTGCCGGGCGATGTGAAGGGGACGGCGCTGGCGTTTCTGGCGAAGCATCTGCAGTGAGGCGCCGGGTTTCGAGGCGTTGAGTTGGCGCGCGTTGGGGACAACGCGCGCCACCCGGAGCCCGATTCATGCAACAGTTCCGTGCCGGGCGCGTTGTTCGCGCGGCGGGGCGGGCGTTGGCTGCGTCCGCCCTGTTCCCAGGGCTGACCCATGACCTCACCCCACGCTTTGTTCCGTTCCCGGACGGCCGGCTTCGCCGTCGCCGCCTCGCTCCTGTTTCTTACCGCGGCTCGCGCCGGCGCCCAGACGGTGCCGGCCGCGCCCAGGAGCACCGCCGAAAACGAGGCGCTGCAGCTCACGCCCTTCACGGTGAACTCCGACCGCGACACCGGTTTCGCCGCGGCCAGTGCGCTCGCGGGCGGGCGCCTCGCGACGGATCTGCGCGACACGCCGGCGGCGTATTCGGTGATCAACCGCGAATTCATCGAGGCGCTCAACCTCACCGACCTGCAGTCGGCCGCGAACTGGGCGACCGGCTCCACGTTCAACTCCGACATCGGCACGTTCACGTTTACCACCTTCACGGTGCGCTACACCTCGCGCGGCGTGACCGCGGGCCAGCAGCTCCGGAATTTCTTCCCGGTCAATGGCGACAACGACAGCTACGCGCTCGAGCGCTACGATTTCGGCCGCGGCGCGAACTCGATCCTCTTCGGCAACGGCAGCCTCGGTGGCGTGAGCTCGTCGACCACGAAGCGCGCGCGCACGGATCGCGCGTTTCAGGATGTGAAGCTCACGACCGGCTCGTGGCACCAGATGCGCGCGACGATCGACGTGAACCAGCCGCTCGGCGAGAAGGCGGCGGTGCGCGTGGCCGGCGTCGCGCAGCACAATCTCGGCTGGCGCCAGAAGGAGTTTGACAAGCGCAAGGGCGTCTTCGCCACGACGTCGGTGCGGCCGTTTCGCAACACCGTAATCCGCCTCGAGGCCGAGGCGATCAACCGCGAGATCAACAATCCGATCAACAACCTCCAGGACCAGCTCTCGGGCTGGAACGGCGTGACGACCTTCGACCAGCCGGCCGCGTTGGCGGGCGCGACGGCCGCGCAGATCACGGCGCTCCAGGCGCAGGGCGTCGCGCGCCGGCCCGCGAACTACAACGTCTACGACCCCTACAACGGCTTCAACGCGATCACGAGCTACACGAACGAGCCGATGACGATGGGCGGCGGCACGACGGCGACCACGCCGATCGGCGGCTTCGTGTCCGGCAGCAACGCCGCCTTCGGCCTCACCAACACCAACCTGCTCGAGGCGATGAACGTGCCCGACAACCGCTTCGATCTGGTGGAGTCGCGCTCGTTCTTCCGGCGCCCCTCGCGCGACTTCTCGATCAACCAGGACGGCCCGCTGCTGGAGTCGACCTTTCGCGACGTGCAGCTCACGCTCGAGCAGAAGTTCGGCGATTTCTACTTCGAGCTCGCGGGCGACATTAACACGAATTCGAACGCCACGAACGGCGAACAGAACCGCGGCGCCAACGCGACCTACCTCGACCTGAACCGCGTGCTGCCGAACGGCCAGCCGAACGCGCATTACCTGCAGGCCTACGGCGACGGCAATTTCTTCCGCGGCTTCCGGCAGTATGACTACCACAACGTGCGTGCCGCGCTCGCGTGGAAGAAGGACACGCGCTTCGGCAATTTCGCGATCAACACGATGGTCGGCGAAAACAGGAACCACTACACGCTCTCCTACCAGTGGCTCAGCCTCGCCGAGGGCACCAACACGCTCGCGTGGATCAACGGCACGACCGCCGACATCAAGGTGCGCCGCTACTGGAACGAGACGAGGCGGCCGTTCATCGACCTCGCGGGCAAGCCGATGCCGTATTACGACCCGAACACGCGCACGACGCGCACCGTCACCCCGCGCTGGGTGATCGATCACACGCGCTTCGACACCGAGTCGATCAACGACACGAACTACCGCTACGGCCTCGTCGCGCTCAACGCCAAGTTCTGGAAGGACCGCATCATCATCCTCGGCGCCGCGCGGCGCGATCGCTACTTCGCCCAGAGCCAGCAGATGGCCGTGACCGGCGACTACCCGACCGATCGCGACCCGCTCAACCCGCTCTTCAAACCGCTGGCGCCGGCCGATTATGAGTCGCTCACCTACGTGCCCGTCGATGCACAGGGCCGGCCGCAGCCGCAGGTGGCAGCCGTCACGCGTCCCCGCATCGCCGGCGCACGCGATCCGCGCTATGCGCAGTATCGTTTCCAGGACGACTACAACGCGCCGGCGCTCGAGGGGTTTCAAAATACCAAATCGCTCGGCACGGTAGTGCACCTGTTGAGCTGGCTCAGCCCCTCGGTGAACTACGCCGAGACGTTCAACCCGCAGAAGGCCTACGCGCTCCAGCTCGGCGGCGGCCTGGTGCAGCCCACGGTGTCCAAGGGCTGGAACTACAGCGCGCGCTTCGAGTTCTTCCAGCGCAAGCTCGACGTGAACTTCACTTACTACAAGAGCGACGAGGTCAACAACCCGCAGAGCGTGAGCGGCTTTCCCTATAACACGCTGCTGCAGGCGACGCCCGCCGGCACGACGCAGGATCTGAACAAGCGCGGCGTGCCGCTCTTCATCGCGGGCACGGACCTGCAGGATCGTCACGCCAGCGGCTACGAAGTGGAGGTCACGGCCAACGTGATCAAGGGCCTGCGCGTGATGGGCAGCGCGTCGCTCCCGGACGTCTATGGCACCAACGCGTTTCAACTCACGCGCGCCTACATCGCGGCGAACGCGGACAATTTCAAGCAGGTCGCCATCGACGCCGGCGCGCGGATCGACGCCTCGAATGTCGCGACGGTCGACCCCGCGATCCCGGCGAACACCGCGCCCGACGCCGCGGCCGCGGCCGACGCCTACAACACGATCTTCACCAACTACCGGAACCTGAACACCCGCCGCTCCACCGGCGTGAACCAGCCGCTGTATAAGTTTTTTGGCGACTACACGCTGCAGCAGGGCCGGCTCAAGGGCGTGCGCTTCGGGCTCGGCGTGCAATACCGCGGCCGCGAGGTGATCGGCAACCGCGGCGCCGACACCATCGTGGATCCCAACAACCCGGCGCGCGCGATCGACGATCCGACGCGCGACGTGAACACGCCCCTCTTCACGCCGAAGGGTGACTATACGGTCACGACGACGCTGGGTTACCTCCTCCGCCTGAACAACCGTCCGATCCAGCTCCAGCTCGTGATCAACAATCTGCTGAACGACCGCACGGTCTACTGGACCACCTCGACGAACGGTGCCGCGACCACGGCCCTGCGCCCGCGCAATGGCGACTACCGCTCGCCGGCGCGCGAGACGGTGCCGGTGGGCTTCGGGCAGAAGACGCCGATCAATTTCAACCTGTCGGCGAGCTGGCGGATGTGAGGGTAGGGGCGGCTATCCCTAACCGCCCTTGCTGGAGGTGAGTCGCACGCGCAACCAGGGCAGTTGGGGACAACCGCCCCTACCCCAGTCAGTTTCCGACAAGATTTGCGGAGTCTTTTGGCGCGCGCGGGAGCGCGCCGAATGCTACGACTTTGGGGCATGAACCCCGTCTTTCGCTGCGCGCTGCTCACGCTCGCCGTCGCGCTCGCGCGCTTTTCCGCGGCGGCTGATTCGTCGTCCGTTCCCGTTGGCGAGCTGATCGATCGCGTGTGGTCGGGGCATCCGGTGACCTTCGGCTTTCTCACCGAGCGCGGGCATCAGTTCGTGGCCTATTACGATGCGGAGCGCCGCATCACGGTCGCGGGCCGCAAGCTCGGCGAGGCGCAGTGGACGCGCGTCCAGCCGGAGGGCGTCGAAGTGCCCCGCCAGAAGCGGCGAAGCAACGTCACGGCCTGGGACAGCCATAACACGCTGCGGCTTGCGCTCGATCGCGACGGCTGCCTGCACTTGTCCGGCAACATGCATGTGAACCCGCTGGTGTATTACCGCACGCGCGTGCCGTTCGACGTGTCGACGCTGGAGCGGATCGATCGGATGACGGGCGAGCGCGAGACGCGCTGCACGTATCCGGTGTTTTTCAAGAATGCGGAGGGCGATCTGCTCTTTCGCTATCGCGACGGCAGCAGTGGAAACGGCGCCGATCTCTACAATATCTACGACGCCGCGACGCGGACCTGGCGCCGGATGATCGACACGCCGCTGCTCGACGGCGAGGGCGAGCGCAACGGCTACGCGATCGAGCCGACGCTGGGGCCCGACGGGCGTTTTCACCTCGTCTGGATGTGGCGCGAGACGCCGGACTGCGCGACGAACCACACGATCTCCTACGCGCGCAGTCGTGATTTCGTGCACTGGGAAAACAGCCGCGGCGAGCCGCTCAAGCTCCCGATCACGCTGGCGACGGGCGATGTGATCGACGCGGCGAAGCCGGGGCAGGGCCTGATCAACATGACCTTCAACCTCGGCTTCGATGCGCAGCAGCGGCCGCTCGTCGTCTACCATCGTTACGACGCGCAGCTTCACTCGCAGGCCTACATCGCGCGGCCGGTGGCTCCGGGCGCGAGCGGCGGCTGGGAGGTGCGGCAACTGAGCGCGTGGGATTTCACGTGGGCGTTTTCCGGCGGTGGCTCGATCGTGGGCGAGGTGACGCTCGGGCCGGCGCGGCGCGAGCGCGACGGATCGCTGCTGGTCGATTTCTGGACGAAGGCCGCGGGCGGCGGCCGCTGGCGGCTGGACGGCGAAACGCTCGCCGTCGTGGCGCAACTGCCGGCACCGACGGCGACGCTGCCGTCGGCGTTGCGGCGCGTGCAGTCGCCGACGCCGGGCATGGAGGTGCAGACGCTCTCGGCGCGCGCCGGCGGCAAGCGGTGGGTGTTGCGCTGGGAGACGCTCGGCCGCAATCGCGACAAGCCGCGCGACTTCACGCCGCCGCCGACGGAGCTGCGGCTCTACGAGCTGCCCGACGCGGACACGTCGGGCGCGGTGCGGGTGGGATCGTGAGCTGGCGGGCAGCGCGCGTTCGGCGCGGCGGCTCCAACCGGTGGGCTTGGTGGCGCAACGCGCGAGCGGGCCTCGCGCCCCGGCGTCCTTGGCCTCGCAGATGGCGATCTGGACCGAGAATCGACTGCCGTGGGTTCGGTTGGAGCCCGGCCGGCGCACCTATCGGCGGAGCACGCGCGAGGCGCCGTGCGCCCCTTAGCCGAGCGGGTTGCTGATCAGCCGGGCAGGGCAATCGGGTGAACCGTCGGGGCGTCAGGCCGTCTCGACCGCGAACGCCCGGCGTGGCCGTGAGGTTCGCCAGTTCCGGGGCGCTTTCGTCGCGAACGACGAAAATGAAACATCGGTGCGCTCATAACGTCTAAGCGCGCCATGAGCCCGAGATTCTGCCGACTCCACGCCCTCGGCCCGCGTGTGGCCCTGTTGATTTTTTCCGCGGTGGGAGGTCTCGCCGCGACGGCGGTGACGAACGCGCCCTCCGTTTCCCCGGCCCCGATTGTCGACAAGCCGCTGACGCCCGCCGCCAGCG
>CAZENI010000283.1:0-10588 GCA_964513055.1 uncultured Opitutus sp. | reverse complement strand
CCGGCATCGCGCATGCCGCCGCAGCCGACGCCGTCATCACGATGGACGCCGACCTGCAGGACCCTCCGGAACTCATCCCCGCGCTCGTCGCCGCGTGGCGCGGCGGCGCGGAGATCGTCCGCGCGACGCGCCGCACGCGGAGCGAGACCGGCCTGCGCCGCCTCGGCTTCGACGCCTTTCACCGCGTCTTCGGCCGCCTCTCCGACTACCCGATCGAGCCGAACAGCGGCACGTTCGGCCTCCTCGGCCGCGCCGCCGTGGAGGCCTTCAACGGCCTGCCCGAGCGCCACCGCTTTTTTCCCGGCCTCCGCGCCTGGATCGGCTTCCCCACCGCCGACGTGCTCTACGATCGCCAGGAGCGCGCCGCCGGCGTGCCACAGCAGACCTTCCGCCGGCTCGTGCGCTACGCGCTCGACGGACTCTTCAGTTTCTCGCACCTGCCGCTGCGGCTGCTCACGTTCACCGGGATGTTCGTCGCCGCGCTCGGCTTCGCGGCGGGCGTCTTCTTCATCCTCTGGCGCCTGCTCGGCATGGAGAACTCGCAGCAGGGCTTCACCACCCTGGTCACCCTCGTGCTCTTCCTCGGCGGCATCCAGCTCATCGGCATCGGCGTGCTCGGCGAATACCTCGGCCGCATCTACGACGAGGTGAAGCGCCGGCCGAACTACATCGTGAAACACCGCGACGCCGCCGGGCGCGCGCGCCCCGCCTCCCTTGCGCGTGACTGAGCCGCGACCGCCCGCGTCCGCCGGCTGGTGGCGGACCCTCGTGTTCACCGGCACCGCCGCCGCCTTCACCCTCGCGGCGGGCATGCTGATGTTCAGCGCGTTCATGTATTACGACGACGAGGGCTACGTGCTGATCTCGCTGAAGAACTTCGCGGAGCACGGCGGGCTTTATCGCGATGTCTACTCGCAATACGGCCCCTTCCCCTTCGTCTTCTATTATCTGGCGCACGGGCTCGGCCTGCCGTTCACGCACGTCGCCGGCCGCCTCGTCACGCTCGCCGCGTGGGCCGGCTGCGCCCTCTGTTGCGCCGCGCTCGTGCGCCAGACGACGCGCCACTTCCTCCTCACCCTCGCCGTGCTCGCCGGCGTGTTTCCGTATCTCTGGATCATGGTCAGCGAGCCTTCGCATCCGGGCGGGCTGATCGGAATCGCCATCGCCGCCGCCGCCGTGCTCGGCCACCGCTGGCTCGCGCTCGACCGGCCCCGCGCCTGGTCCGTCGTCGCCGGCGCCGTCGCCGCCGCGCTCGCCCTGACGAAGATCAACGTCGGCGGCTTCGTCGTCCTCTCCGCCCTCGCGTGGATCTTCCTCCACCACGACGACGCCCGCGTGCGGCGCTGGGCCCCCGCCGCGCTCGTGCTCGGCGGCGTGCTCGTGCCGCTCGCACTGATGCGGCCGATGCTCGGCATCGGCTGGGTGCAGACCTTCGCGCTGGTGTTCGCCTGCTCGAGCGCGGCGGCCGTCGCCGTCATCGCGCTCGACGCCGCGCCCCGCGCCGGCTGGCGCACGCTCGGCGGCTGCCTCGCGAGCGGCGCGGCCGTGGCCGCCCTCGTGCTCGGCGTGGTGTTCGCCCGCGGCACGACCCCCGCCGAGCTGCTCGACGCCATCCTGATCGCGCCGCTGAAACAACCCGCCGCCTTCAACCTGCGCTACACCTGGTCCGCCGGCGCCGGCCTCTTTGCGATCGCATCGCTCCTCGTCTGCGGCGCGGCCGTCCTGCTGCGACGCCGCGGCGCGTCCTTCGTCGATCCCGCCGTGGCCGGCCTGCGCCTAATCGCGGCCGCCGGCGCGGTGGTCGCAGTGCTCACCTATCCGGACGCGAGCCCGGACCGCATCGTCTTCGGCTACGGCGCGCCCTGCCTGTGGGTCTTCCTGTGGCCGCTCCCCGGCGAGACCGCCGCCAGCCGCGCCGCCCGCGCGTGGGTCGGCCTCCTCGGGCTCGGCCAGTTTCTCCACGCCTTCCCCGTCGCCGGCAGCCAGATCGCGTGGGGCACGTTTCTCGCGCTCCCGCTCGCGGCCATCGGCTCGCACGATGCCATCGTGTGGCTCGCTGCGCGCTTTCCCGCCCGCGCCGGCCGCGCGCGCGCCGCCGGCCTCGCCCTGCGTCTCGCCGTCATCGCGCTCGTCGCCACGACCGCCTGGCGCTTCGGCGGCGCCGCCGGCCGCTACCGCGAGGGCAGCGACCTCGCGCTGCCGGGCGCGGAGTTCCTCCGCCTGCCCACCGAGGCCACCGCCCTCTTCCGCCTGCTGGCCACCAACGCCACCGCCCACGGCGACCTGCTCTTCACCGAGCCCGGCATGTTCAGCTTCAACCTCTGGACCGGCCTCCCCACGCCCACGCTCGCCAACGTCACGCACTGGTTCTCCCTGCTCCCCGCCCCGCGGCAGCAGGCGATCATCCGCGCCCTCGAGGCCCACCCGCGCGCCTGCATCATCCTCCAACGCGATCACATCAACTACCTCACGCGGCGCAGCTTCGCCCCCGCCGGCGAGCTGCACGACTACATCGCGAAAAATTTCGCGCCCGCCTTCGTCCTCGACGACTTCGAGTTCCTCGTCCGCCACGGCCGCCGCATCGATCCACTGCTGCTCGGCGAGATGCTCGTCCTCGCCGACACCCCCGCGGCCGACAACACCGCGCTCAAGCTGCGCCTCCTCCTGCCTCCCGGCCGGACCGTCGACCGCCTCGAACTCACCTCGCCCCGCGCGCCGGGCGGCGAGCGCCTCCGCTTCGACGCCACGAACGCCCGTCTGGAAATCACGCCCACCGACCTGCGCGGCACGCCCACCGGTCCCGCCCGGCCCGCGGCCTGGCCGCTCCAGCTCTCCGGCCCCGCGACGGTGCTGATCCATTTCAACCGCTTCGCCCAGCCGCGCCCGATGGCCGGCGGCCTGATCACGCTGCGCGCCGCCGACGGCACCGAGGTCGCCCTCGCGCGGCTCAAACAATAGTCCGGGCGCGTTCCGCACCGCGCAAATGTCCGGGCCGCAGAAGACCCGGTAATCCCCGCGCAAAATCCGCGTGGCCTCCGCCCTTGCCGCGGCGGCGACCGCAGGCGTAACGTCCGCACCACGCCTCCTCGGCGATTCAGGAAAAGATCCCTTTGGTCATGAGCACGAAAATCCCCCTGTCACGACGCTCGTTCCTCAAGTCCGGCCTGACGGCCACCGGCGTCGCGGCCTTCCCGCAGATCCTCTCCTCGCGCGCCTTCGGCGCCACCTCGGCCAACGGCCGGCTCAACGTCGCGATCATCGGCTGCGGCAACCGCAGCGCGCAGATCCTCCCCGCCGTCGTTGAACAGGGCGACAACATCGTCGCGCTGTGCGACGTCGACGCCGGCGCCCTCGCCGCGATGAAGGCCGGCACGACGAACCCGCGTGACCGCCGCGAACGCAAGGCCGGCAAGGCCGCCCCGAAATTGCCCGCCGCGCTGACCGCCGCCGTGGCCAAGGCGGCGACCTACGACGATTTCCGCCGGCTGCTGGAGCGCGAGCAGTCGCTCGATGTCGTCATCATCGCCACCGGCCAGCGCTGGCACATGCCGATGAGCAAGGCCGCGCTGCAGGCGGGCAAACACGTGTTCTGCGAGAAGCCGCTCGCGCACAGCGTCGCCGAGGCGCGCGACATGGCGCTCTTCATGCGCGGCTCGAAGCTCGTCACGCAGATCGGCACGCAGGGCGGCGCGACCGACACGTTTCGCCGCAGCATGGAGATCATCCAGGCCGGCCTGCTCGGCCAGGTGCGCGAGGTGCACTGCTGGATGGACCGCACCTTTCCGCCGAGCGAGGCGCTGTCGCAAGCGGCGGATCCGATCCCCAGCGGACTCAACTGGGACGCCTGGTGCGGACCGGCGCCGGTGCATCCATTTAAGAACTACTACGTCGGCGGCTGCCTGTCGTGGGGCCGCTGGCTCGACTACGGCGACGGCCACCTGGCCGACATGGGCGCGCACGCGCACAACCTCCCGCTCCGCGCGCTGGAGCTCGGCCCGCCGCTCCGGATCGCCGTCGAGTCCTCGGAGCCCGTGAAGGACAGCTACCCGGCGCAAAACAAATTCCGCTGGGACTTCGCCGCGCGCGGCAAATTCGACCCGGTCAGCGTGTGGTGGCACGACGGACCCGACGCCGGACCGCCGGCGGACTTCACCGCCGACATCCGCGCGACCTACGGCAAGGTGCCGACCAACGGCTGCCTCTTCGTCGGCGAGAAGGGTATCCTGCTCGCGGATGCGTGGGGCAAGGGCGGTGTGATGCGGCTGAAGAACGACGCGAGCCCCAAGGCCCGCGGCGTGCTCGATCACGAGGCCGCCAAGGTGCTGCCGATCGTCTATCGCCGCGCGCCCGGCCAAGATCACATGAAGGAGTTCCTCGACGCGTGTAAAGGCGGCGAGAAGACGTTCCAGCCCTTCGACATCGCGGCGCGCGCCGCGGAGTTCGCGATGACCGGCATGGTGGCGCTGCGCGTCGGCCAGCCGATCGAATGGGACAGCGCCAACCTGGTGGCGAAAAACTGCCCCGCCGCCGAGCGCTGGGTGAAGCTGCCGCAGCGCCGGAAATGGCTCGCGTAAGACCCGGTCGGTCTTTCGACGCCGAGCCGGCCAACGGCTTGGCCCCGATCCACGCTCCGCCCAACAGGTCAGGTTTGGCGCACCTCACGAATGAGGAGCAACGCTTGGAGCCGATCCGGATCCTGAACCGTGCTCTGAATTCCTACCAACATCCAAAAGCCCCCGCGTTCGCCGTAGAAAATGCTGAAGGTTGAATTCCGAATCGGCTTCTGTCGCCATCCGTGGCCGCGGATGGCGGCGCTTTCCGGATGCTCGATGATGGACATCACGCTTGCTTGGTAACGCGTGAAGAACCGGTCGGCCGCACGTGCGCCGGCCTTTGACTTGAAGTAATCGTGCGCGGCTTGGAGGTCTTCGGCATAGCCGGCGACCTGCACCCACGGTTTCATCGCCTCAGCTTTTTCTCCGCGTCACCCAGCGGGAAGCGTTTCGTCGGATCGCTCAATGCGGCGTCGGCACGGGAATTCAACTGCTCCGTCTGCAGCGGTGACAAATCGGGCGCGTTCTCCGCCGACTGCCACAACCAGTCCGCCAGGGCTCGCTTTTCTTGCGGACTAAGCGTGTTCAACTGGCTTTCGAACGTCGTCATTCCGCGGCAGACGGTAATTGGCGCGTGCACCCCGTCAAGGCCTGGCCCGCGAGGCCGCAGCCCGACACCGGAACCTTCGTCGTCGGTCCGCAGCACCCTCGGCCTCACCCCCGTCGCCGCGCCACCAATACCAGGCTCACCCCGATCGGAAACGGCACCCGCCAGCCCGCCGGGCCGGTGAACGACGCCCGCAGCAGCGCGTTCAGCCACCGCGGCGGCAGGCGATCCTCCGTGCGCGCCGACGGGTAGCCGAAGCCCAGCCGGCGTCGCAGCTCGCGCCACCGGCGCACGCACCAGACACCCGGATACACGAGCACGTTCGTGTAGTTCACATGGACGACCTCCCACGCGTCGGTCGTGAACAGCGCCCGGAGCTGTCCTCGGTCGTAGCGGCGGTGATGGTGCAGCACCACGTCCCACTCGCTCCACAACGCCATGCTCGCCGGCACCGTCACCACCGCGATCCCGCCCGGCTTCACCAGCCGCGCAAACTCCCGCACCACCGCCGCGTCGTCCGGCACGTGCTCCAGCACGTCCAGCGCCGTCACGTAGTCGAGCGCCTGCGCCGGCAGTGGCACCGCGTCGCCCGAGAGGCTCAGGATCTGCTCCGGCCGGAAGCGCCGCCGCAGCAGCCGCAGCGACTCCTCGTGGTCGTCCAGCACCAGCACCCGGCAGCGCGCCGCCATCTCCTCGGCAAACAGCCCCGTGCCCGCGCCGCAGTCGAGCAGCACCTCCGCCGGCGCCGGCGGCCGGACACGATCGATCCACGCGCGCACCAGCCGGCGCTTGCCGGCGTAATACCAGTGGTCGCGCTCGATGCGCTCCAGGTTGTCGTATTCCGCGGCATCCATGAATCGGGTTCGGGCTTGAGGCAGCGTCGGCGACGCCCGAAGGTGAGTCCATGTTTTTGTCCCGCGATGGCCGCTCCCGCCCGCCGCTTCATGGCTTTTTCGCGCGACTGGCGTGACGCCGCCACGACGGCGGCCGCGACGTTCCTGCTCGCCGCGTTCTGGTGGCTGGCCGTCAGCGCCTCGGTCGAGAAGAGCCACACCTCGGACGAGCTCCCGCACATTACCGCGGGCTACGCCTTCGATCGCTTCGGCGATTTCCGGATGCACCCGGAGAACGGCGTCCTCCCGCAGCGGCTCTTCGGCCTCGCGCCGCTCGCCCTCGACGCGCGTTTCCCGATGGACGATCTGCGCTGGCGCCACTCGACCTACTGGCAGCTCGGCTGGGATTTTTTCTACGCGCTCGACAATCCCCTCGACCGCATCGTCCTCGCCGCCCGCGCCCTCAACGCCCTCTTCGGCGTCGTCCTCGGCCTCTTCCTCTTCCGCGTCGCCCGCGCCTGGTTCGGCCGCGCCGGCGGCCTGCTCGCGCTGGGCTTCTTCGCCGTCAGCCCGCAGTTCCTCGCGCACGCCGGCCTCGCCACCTCCGATCTCGCCGCGGCTACGATGCTCACGCTCGCGCCGTGGTTTTTCTGGCGCCACCTCGAGCGGCGCGACCTCGCGTCCGGCCTGCTCGCCGGCCTGCTGAGCGGCCTCGCACTCGTCGCGAAATTCAACGGCGTTCTCCTCGCGCCCATCTACGCCCTGCTCGCGCTCGCGGACGCCTGGCTGCGCGCCGGTGCGATCGCGACCGCGGCAAACGCAAACGCGAGCGCCCACGTCCACGGGCCCCGCGGCCGCCGCTTCGCCGTGAACCTCGCGCTCGCCGCCGCGCAGGCCGCCGCCGCCGTCGTGATCATCTGGGCGTTTTTCAACTTCCGCTTCAGCGCCCGCGGCCCCGGCACGCCGGAGCTCGTGCAGTTCGCCTGGAGCTGGTCGGAGATGCTCGCGTCCCTCGGCTGGAAACGCGGCCTCGTCGAGGCCGCGCTGCGCTGGCACCTGCTCCCCGAAGCCTGGCTCTACGGCCTCACCAACGTCCTCGCCGGCGAGGCCGCGCGCCCGTCCTTCTTCGCCGGCGAGCACAGCCTGCACGGCTGGTGGCAGTTCTTCCCCACGCTCGTCCTGCTCAAGACCCCGCTCGCCTTCCTCGCCTCCCTTGTCGCGGCTGCCGCCGTGGCGCTCGCCACGCTCCGCCGCGCGACCCCGGAGGCCCGCCGCGTCTGGGCGGTCCGCGCCGCGCCGCTCGTCGTCAGCGCCGCCGTCGTGTGGGGTATCGCCCTGCGCAGCCATCTCAACATCGGCGACCGTCACATCCTCGCGATCTATCCCGTGCTCTTCGTCGCCGCCGGCCTTCTCGCCGCCCGCCGCCCGCTCGCCTGGCTCGCCGCCGCGCTCCTCGCCGCCAACGCCGCCACGACCCTCGCCATCCGCCCCCACTACCTCGCCGCCTTCAACCCCCTCGGCGGCGGCCCGGCGCACGCGTATCGGCTTTTTGTCGACAGCTCGCTCGACTGGGGCCAGGACCTGCCGGCGCTGCGGACCTGGCTCGCGGCCCACCGCCGGCCCGCCGAGAAACTCTATCTCGGCTACTTCGGCAGCGCCTGGCCGCCGCACTATGGCGTGCGGCCGCAGCATTTCCTCCCGACCCCCACCTATCTCGTCAGCCCGCCGCTCGCGCCCTACGACTACGAGCCCGGCGTCTACGCGATCAGCGCGACCGTGCTCGCCGAGGTCTACACGCCCTTCCGCGGCCCTTGGACGCCCGCGCGCGAGGCCAGCTACCGGTCGCTCCGCCAGGCCGTCACCGCCACGACGCCGGCGGCCGACTACGCGCCTTTCGACCGGCTCCGCTTCGCCCGGCTCTGCAAATTCCTGCAGTCGCGCCCGCCCGACGCCTTCGCCGGCTACTCCATCCTGCTGTTCCGGCTTTCCGCCGACGAGCTCCGCGCCGCCCTCGACGGCCCCGTGACGGGCGCCCACCGGCTGCGCCTGCCCTAAAAAACTGTAATCACGCGCCCGCCCGGGACTTCGCTCTCGACGCGATGCAGCCCGCCCGCGACGCTTTCGCCTGGTGAATACCGCTTCATCCACCCTGCGCATCGGCGTGATCGGCTTCGGGCAATGGGGCCCCAACCATGTCCGCAGCTTTCGCAGCCTCGACGACTGCGAGGTCCGCCGCGTCTGCGACACCACGCCCGCGCGCCTCGCGCTCGCCCGCAAGCAATTCCGCGACCTCGAGCTCACCGGCGATCCCACCGCGATCACACTGGCGCCCGACATCGACGCCGTCGTCGTCGCCACGCCGGTGCACACGCACTTCGCGCTCGTGAAGCAGGCGCTCGAGGCCGGCAAGGATGTCCTCTGCGAGAAGCCCCTTGCCGCCACCTCCGCCGAGTGCCGCCAGCTCTGCGACCTCGCCGCCGCGAAGCGCCGCCTGCTCATGGTCGGCCACGTGTTCCTCTACAACCCGTCCGCCCAGCACCTGAAGATCGACCTCGATCGCGGCGAGCTCGGCCGCATCTACTATATGGATGCGGTCCGCACCAACCTCGGACCCGTCCGCCGCGATGTCGGCGCGATCCACGATCTCGCCAGCCACGACATCTCGATCTTCAGCTACCTGCTCGGCGCCACGCCCTCCACCGTGTCGGCGACCGGCGGCTTCTTCCTCCAGGAAAAAGTCGAGGACATCGGCTTCCTCACCCTCACCTACCCCAAGGGTGTCGTCTGCCACATCCACACGTCGTGGCTCAACCCGCGCAAGGTCCGCCAGCTCACCATCGTCGGCGACCACAAGATGGCCGTCTGGGACGACATGAACAACCTCGAGCCCGTCCGCTACTACGACAAGGGCGTCACCGCGGACCATTATTCCTCCTTCGGCGAATTCCAGATGATTCTCCGCGACGGCGCGATCGTGATTCCCAAGGTGAAACTCTACGAGCCGCTCATGCGCCAGGACCAGGAGTTCGTCGAGTGCCTGCGCTCGCGGCGCACGCCCGCCGCCAGCGGCGAGTTCGGCGCCGCCGTCGTCGAGGTGCTCGAGGCCGCCCGCGCCTCCCTCCAGCAGCACGGCGCCGTCGTCAAGGTCGGCTCCGCATGACCCCCGCCGCGTCCCTGCAACGCATCGCCGACGATGTCGTGCTCGGTCGCGACGTCCGGATCAACGCCTTCGTCAATCTCTACGGCTGCACCGTCGGCGACGGCGCCATGATCGGGACCTTCGTCGAGATCCAGCGTGATGTCGTCGTCGGCCCGCGCTGCCGGATCCAGAGCCACACCTTCATCTGCTCGGGCGTCACGCTCGAGGCGGATGTCTTCGTCGGCCACGGCGTGATGTTCATCAACGACCGCCACCCGTCCGTCGCCGCCACGCTCGCGCAGACCTGGAAGTTCGAGCGCACGCTCATCCGCGCCGGCGCGACGATCGGCTCGGGGGCGCTGATCATGGGCGGCATCACCGTCGGCGCCGGCGCCACCATCGGCGCGGGCGCGGTCGTGTTGCACGATGTCGCTCCCGGCGAAGTGGTCGCCGGCGTGCCGGCGCGCGTGCTGCCCCGCGGAGCATGAAGGCGGAGCCAGTCGCCCTCAGCGTCGTCGTGCCGGCGTTCAACGAGGAGGTGCTGCTCGCCGGCGCTATCCGCGATCTGCACCGCAGCCTCGCCGGGCTGCGGCTCGCCGCGGAGATCATCATCGTCAACGACGGCAGCCGCGACCGCACCGGCGAGATCGCCGACGGCCTCGCGCGCGAACTCGCCGGCGTCATCGCCTGCCACCAGGCCAACCAGGGCATCGGCGGCGCCTTCCGCACCGGCGCCGCCCACGCGACCGGCACCTATCTGATCCTGTGGCCCGCCGACATGCCCGCGACCGCGGAGGATCTCGCGCCGTATGCGGCGCAGTTCGGCCGCGCCGAGGTGATCGTCGGGGTCCGCCGCCAGCGGCTCGGCTACAATCCGCTGATGCGCTTCAATTCGTGGCTCTATCCGCAGCTCGTCGCCTCGCTCTTCGGCCTGCGGCTGCGCGACGTGAACTGGATCCACGCCTATCGGCGCGACTGGTTTCTCCGGATCGCGCTCACGCAGCGCGGCATCCCGATGCTCACGGAAGTGCTCGTGCGCCTGCGCGACCTCGGCGCGCGCATCGTCGAGGTCGACGTCGAGATGAAGGAGCGCCTCGGCGGCGTGTCTTCCGCCTCGCGCCCTCGTGTGATGTGGCGCACCCTCACCGGCCTCTTTTCCCTCTGGCGCACCTGGCGCCGCGAACCCCGTCCCGCCCGCCTCCGCCCCGCATGACCGCCGGCCCCCTGTCCAAAGTCCCCTTCCAGGATCTGCCGCTGCAGATCGCGAACCTCCGCGCCGAGCTCGACCCCGCGATCGCGGAGGTGCTGCGGCACGGCCAGTTCATCCTCGGGCCCGAGGTCGCCGCCTTCGAGCGCGAGTGGGCCGGCTTCTGCGGCACGCACGACGCCATTGGCGTGGGCTCGGGCACGGACGCGTTGCAGCTCATGCTCCGTGCCCTCGGCATCGGCGCTGGCG
>CAZENI010000282.1:0-10589 GCA_964513055.1 uncultured Opitutus sp. | reverse complement strand
GGTAGTCGGAAATCGACCCGCTGATCGTTGTGCTCTTGAACGGCCGGAAGCGCACCATGCCGTTCATCCGCACCGTCGCGGAGTCCGAGGGCTTCAGGTGCGATTCGTCGTGCTGATACACCAGGCTGCCCCGCACCGCGAGTCGGCCGGGCAGCAGCACGCGGTTGAGATCGAGCGACGTGCGGTAGCCTTCGTTGCTGTCGACGCGCAGCGTCACCTGCGAGCGCGGCGACGAGAGGCTGGCGGCCGCCGGCACCGAGTTCACGGTGCCCGAGGTGTTGCCGATGCCGAAGATGCTCGAGTTCGGCCCGCGGCTGATCTCGACCGCGTCGATGTCGATCGGATCGATCGGCACGCGACCCGACGTCTCGAAGTTGCCGAACGTCATGTTGGCCGCGCCGATCCCGCGGATGCGATTCGCCTCCTGGGGATTCAGGTTGGTGCTGTCGGTGACGGCGCCGTTCTGGTCGACCGAGAACTCCGTGTAGTTGTGCGTGCCCTCCGTGCCCGCCTCGTAGGCGAAGATGTCGTGGATGTTCAGCAGCGCGAAATCCTCCATCTGCTCCTTCGTGATCACCGTGATCGACGCGCCGAGATCGGCGATCTTGGAGTTGAGCCGCGTGCCCGACGTCGTGTTCGCGCCATAGTAGCCGCGATTGCTCGCGTTTACCTCGAACGGCGAGAGCTGCACCGGGTTAGCCGCGCTTTCGGTTTGCGGCGGCGCCGGGCGAGTCGCGCTCGCGGCCGGCCCCGCCGCCGGGACGTTTGGGGCGGCGGCTCCTTTCCGGACCGCGAACGCGCCGGTCGACGCGTCCTGGGAGCCGACGAGCCCCGTGTCGGCGAGCATGAGATCGAGCGCCTCGCGCGGCGTGAGGCTGCCCCGCACGGGCTTCGTCGGCACCGTGCCGATCGCCTCGTGCGCGAAGACAATCTCGCGGCCCGCCTGCACGGCAAACTGCTTGAGGGTCTCGCCCGCCAAACCGGCGGACAGGTCGAAGGCGCGCCGGCCGTTCTCCGCGGCAACACCGGCGCTGCACAACGAAAGCAACAGACAGCAAAGGCGGACGGCAGCGGCCGGCCGCAGACAGTGGGGTATTTTCACAAGGGGGGGCGGGGTTCTCACCAAACAAACCCTGAGGCGGGGGTTTCCGGGCAAAGAATTTCGCTCGCGCGGAAATTTCTCACCGCGGCTTCGGCGCCGCCAGCGCGGTCAGGACAATCTCGGACGCACCGCGCCGCTCGACCCGCATGCCGAAGTCGGACGCCATCAGGCGGACGAAGCCTTCGACGTTGTCGGAGCGGAACGTCACGCTCAGGCGCAGCGGCCGCAGGCTTTCATCGCCGAGCGTGAGACGCACGGGATTGCGGCGGTTGAACTCCGCGACGACGTCCGCGAGCGGCGCGTTGGTGAATTCCAGCAGCCGCGATTGCCACGCCAGCCGCGCCTCGATTTCTCCCGGCGAAAGCGCCTGCGCAGCCGGCACGGCGGCGACGGCCGCCAGCGGCACCACCGTGCGCTGGCCCGCCGCCACCAGCGGCGCGCCGGACTCGCCGGTCGCGCCGTCCGCCGCCGCGACATCCGGCGCGACGCTCACCGTCCCCTCCGTCACCAGCACCTCCACCGCCGCCGTATCCAGCCGCACGTTGAACGCCGTCCCCACCGCGCGCACCGCCATGCCGCCGACCTCGACGACAAACGGCCGCGCCGCATCCTTCGTCACCGTGAAGTGTGCTTCGCCGCGCGTGAGCACGACCCGCCGCGTGGCGGGCGTGAAGCGCTCGTGCACGATGGCCCCGCGATTCAGCTCCACCACCGAACCGTCCGCCAGCTCGCGGCGCTCGATCAGGGCGAGCGGTGGCGACGCTCCGGGCGACGACGCCGTCACCGGCTCCGCGGGCGGCTGCCGCAGGAAAACGCCGAGGACCACGGCCGCGGCCACCGCCAGGATCGCGAGCGAAAGCGACGGCACAAGCGACCGGCGGCGCCCGCCCCTGCCCGGTGCCAGCAAGTCCGGATCCGGCAGCGCCTCCACGCTCGTCTGCAAACCCGCGAGCCGGTCGAGTTCATCCCAGCCCCAGCGGTGCTCGGCCCACGCGGCGCGGTGCCGCGGATCCGCCGCGAGCCAGTGCGAGAAGGCGTCCTGCTCCGCCGCGGTCAGCCCACGATCGTGCCGCAGCATCCACTCCGCGGCCGCCCGCCCGACGGGGTCCGATTCAGGTTCGCTCGATGTCGGCGGCTTCATCGGCGGGGAGTCCGGCCGTAGCCGCGTTGGCGAAAATACGCGATGCACTTGTGGAGGCCGATGGCGCCCTGCGATTCGACCGTGTGCTCCGAGATGCCGAGCCGCTCCGCGACCTCTTTCTGCGCGAGGCCGTAGATTTTTCGCAGCGTCACGATCTGCCGGCAACGCGCCGGCAGCGACTGAATCGCGTCGATCAGGAGCCGCAGATCCTCCGCGCCCGCGACGGACTCGGGAACGGACGTCCGCTCGTCCAGCAAGCCCGTGACCTCGACCCCGACCAGGTCGCCCGGCCGCGCGTGCCGCTGGTGCCGGAAATGGTTCAACGCGAGATTCCGCGCTGTCACGAAGAGGAACGCCCGCGGGCACGCGATCGGCCCCGTCTCCCGCGCGCGCAGCAGCCGCGCGTAGCTGTCCTGCACCACATCGTCGACATCGTGCAACCCCGGGAATCGTCCCGCCAGCCACGCGCGCAGCGCCGACTCGTGCGGCTGCACTTCCTCGGCAAACCAGCGGGAGAATTCGGGATCAGGGGATGACATCGAAGCGGGGCGGGGCGACCAGACAGGGAAAGCGTCCGTCTCCTTAAACACCCGAACGGGCCAAACCCATGCAAAAATTCCGCGCGCCCGTCGCGAGGCGGCGCTCGGTTTCCGGCCAACCGGGACACGACGCCCTCATCGCGCTGTGCCGCCCGCAGCGAGGGCTCCGCGGCTCCATTCGCGCTGACCCGACTCAATCGCTTGCAAGCAACGACAGGAATCCGAGATGCGCCCCTGTTGAGTAACCTCGGAACAATCCGGCGGCGAACGCGGCCTTTGGTCGCGACCGAAAGTTACTTTTTTTGGGACAGGATTTACAGGATTCAAACCGACGATTTTCAGGAAAAACGATCGAGCATCCAAAGGGAAATCAACCGCTCGTCGCACGAATTCACGTCCTGATAATCCTGGTTCGAAATCCTGTAAATCCTGTCAAAAACAAAAACCCTCCGTGTTCGGGTGTAGACGAAGTCGCGAGTCATTCTTCAGGAGCTCCTTGCGCCGACGAGAGGTGCCAGTGCCCGCACAGCGTGCAGAGGTAGGCTTTCCGGCGGCGCTCCACGCCGGCGAGCAACGCCGCATCGAGCGCATCACCCTGCGTGCGATAACGCCGCTTGCCGGTGCACATCCGCTGCCGCTGCTCGCGCGTCGGTTTCTTCATCGGTGCATGTTCGCGCGATTCCCGCGTGAGAGGCGAGCCCGGGGCGCCGCGGGCGGACGTGTGCAAACGTTAGCTCGGATTTCTCATTGTGCCCGCCCCCGGAGTCACCCATATCGCTCGCCGCAGCACCGCACTCCAGCGGGGCGCTGCCTCCCTACCTCCACCTGCCCCGGGCGTTCCCGTCGCCCCTACCCTACTCAGTCGAGTTTCGCTGGCCGCGCCCCGCCCGGTCCGCGCGGCTCGTCCGTTCCCATGACCTACCTCGTTCGCCTGCCCTTCCTGCGCCGCCTGTGCCTGCTGGCCGCCGGTTGTCTCCTGTTCACCGGCCGCGCCGCCGCCCAATCCGCCACCGGCACCATCGAGGGCCGCGTGCTTAATACCCGCAATGGCGAGTATCTCGAGAAAGCCCGTGTGACCGTCGAGGGCACGCGCATTGAGACCTTCACCGACGCCACCGGGCAGTATCGCCTGGACGGCGTGCCCTCGGGCACGGCGCGCGTGCGGGCTTTTCACACCGGCCTCGTTGCGCAGACGCGCACCGTCACCGTCGCCGGCGGCCAGTCCGTGCAGCAGAATTTCGATCTGCTCGATGCGAACGTGAAGCCGGCGGACGCCGCACCCAAGGACGGCACAGTGGTGAAACTCAGTGAGTTCGTCGTCTCCAACTCCCGCGAGATGGACGGCGCCGCCATCGCGATCAACGAGCAGCGCTTCGCGGCCAACATGGTGAACGTCGTCGCCGCCGACGAGTTCGGCCATGTCGCCGAGGGCAATGTGGGCGAGTTCCTGAAATTCCTTCCCGGCATGTCCATCGACTTCGTGGGCGGAGATGCGCGCACAATCTCGATGGGCGGCGTGCCCTCGGGCAATGTGCCCGTAAGCGTCGGCGGCTTCGATCTCGCCAGCGCCGCCTCCTCGGGCACCGGCCGCACCGTCGAGCTCGAGCAGGTCTCGATTAACAATATCGCGCGCATCGAGGTCTACCACTCGCCCACGCCGGAGTCACCCGGCTCGGCGCTCGCCGGCGGCGTCAACATGGTCCCGCGCGGCGCCTTCGAGCGCGCGCGGCCCCAGTTCAGCGGCAGCGTCTATTACTTGTTTCGCGACGCCGAGAAGAGCCTGCGCAAGACCCCCGGCCCCATCCGCGACGCCACCCACAAGATCCATCCCGGCTTCGATTTTTCATGGGTCGTGCCAGTGAACAAGAAGTTCGGATTCACGATCTCCGGCGGCTACACCTCGCAATACACCCCGCAGGACTTTTTCCAGAACACGTGGCGCGGCGCGGGCAACGCCACCACCGTCGCGGCCAACGCCTTCAACGGCTACCCCGCCACCACGCCCGACCGCCCCTACCTCTCCAACTTCAGCGTGCGCGACGGGACCAAGGTCACCACCCGCTCTTCCGTCGGCGCCACGCTCGACTACAAGCTCTCCACCTACAGCCGCCTCGCGTTCTCCTTCCAATACGCGTTCTTCGACGCCTTCTTCAACAACCGCTCCCTCACCTTCAACACGAACCGCGTGAACCCGGGCGACTTCAGCCCCACCCTCACCGCCGGCACCGCGGGCTTCGGCACCATCACCGTGGGCAACGGCGCGCGCCAGAAGGCCGGCACCACCTGGATGCCCACCCTCCGCTGGTTTCACGAGGGACGTCTCTGGAAAATGGATGCGGGCATCGGCCACTCGCACGCGAGCAACCGCTATCGCGACATCGACAAGGGCTTCTTCAACGGCGCGTCCACCCAGCGCTCCAATGTCACCGTCACGTTCGACGACATCTTCTACCTCCGGCCCCGCGTCATCAAGGTCACCGACGGCACCACCGGCGCGCCCGTCGATCCCTATTCGCTCTCCACCTACAATCTCACCACCTCGAGCAGCGACACGTGGACCTCCTCTGACGTGCAGCGCAGCGCCTTCGGCAACATCCGCCGCGATTTGTTTCTCCGTGAGACCCCGCTCTCGCTGAAGGCCGGCTTCAACATCCGCAACTCCATCCGCGACATCCGCGGCGACACCATTCCCTACACCCACGTCGGCCGCGACGGCATCGCCTACACCGCCAACGTCGCCAATACCGACGACAACGCCGGCTTCGCGCTCGATCCCATCTTCTCGCAGCGCATCGGGCCGTGGGGCTTCCCGCGCATTCAGTATCCGAGCAACTACAACCTCTGGGAATACTACAAGGCCAACCCCTCCCACTACACGATCGACCAGAACGCCGTCTACCGCAACGCCGTCGGCCGCTCCAAGAAAGCCGACGAGATCATCTCCGCCGCCTACTTCCGCTTCGACACCGCCTTCTTCAAGCGCCTCAAGATCGTCGGCGGCATCCGCGCCGAGCAGACCAACATCAAGGCCGAGGGCCCGCTCACGGATCCCACGGGCAATTTCCAGCGCGACGCTCAGGGCAACGTGATCCCGCGCCGCGATGCCAACGGCAACATCCTCTTCACCGGCACCGGCGTGAATCGCGTCCCACTCCCCGCCCTCATCGAGCAGACCACGATCCCCAACCCCAACGGCCCCGGCACCATCTCCAACGCCCTCGCGGTCTCGCGCCTCACCTACCGGGACCGCGGCCAGCAGGTGAACAAAGAATACCTCCGCTGGTTTCCCAACCTCAACGCGAGCTACGATATTCGCGAGAACCTCATTCTCCGCGGCTCCGTTTACACCTCCATCGGCCGGCCCAACTTCGATCAATATGCCGGTGGCCTCACGCTGCCCGACACCGAGCTCGCCCCCAACACCGGCAACAACCGCATCTCCGTCAACAACGCCGGCATCAAGCCCTGGAGCGCCAACACGATGATGCTCCGCCTCGAATACTACACGCAGGGCATCGGCCAGTTCTCGGTGAAAGCCTTCCGCCGCGACTTCAAGAATTTCTTCGCGAGCATCACGTTTCCCACGGCCAGCGAGGAGTTCCTCACCCTCTACGATCTCGATCCCGACACCTACGGCGAGTATCCCGTCGCGACCAACTACAACCTCGCCACCCGCGTGCGCATGGAGGGCCTCGAGTTCGACTACAAGCAGTCGCTCGGGCAGGTCGCCACGTGGCTGCGCGGCGTGCAGGTCTTCGCCAACATCTCCGCGCTCCGCACGACCGGCGAGGCCACGGCCAACTTCTCCGGCTTTACGCCCCGCACCTACAACTGGGGCCTCAGCTACTCGAAGCCAAAATACACGCTCCGTGCCAACTGGAACTACCGCGGCCGCGGCCGCCTCGGCCAGATCACCAGCACAGCCGCCAACAACAGTATCGAGCCCGGCACCTTCGACTGGCGCAGCAAGCGCCTCTACGTCGATCTCAGCGCCGAGTATATGTTCTACAAGCGCATCGGTGTCTTCGGCTCGATGCGCAATGTGCGCGACGCCACCGAGGACATCGAGCGCTACGGCCCCAACACCCCGCCGCACGCCCAATTCCGCCAGCGCGAGGACTTCGGCTCGCTGTGGACCGTCGGCCTCAAGGGCACGTTCTAGTTCTCCTTGGTTAACTGTCCCTCCGGAAAAATTCCCCTCGTTCCATTTTCACGTCTTCCGTGAAATTACCTCTGACCGCCGCAGGCAGGGAGTCCATTGGCCACATAGTAGAACCAACGTGGCTTCACTCCAGTCCGTCGAGCGGAGTTGAGCAGGAAACCGTGAAGCCAGGAAGAGATCCAAGGCGACGACATCCTTCTGGTTTCCTGGCTTCCTGGTTCAACCTGCCTGGGCGCTGATTCGCGACCGGGTTGATCGAGCGGTTGCCAATTGCGCTGCGCTGGCTCTGGTTCCTCCGACATGAAACGTAACGCCACCGCCGTCTGGAACGGCTCTCTCAAGCAAGGCCAAGGCACGCTCACCGCTCCCGGTGGTGCGCTCAAGAACACGGAATACTCCTTCGGCTCCCGCTTCGAGAGCGGCGCCGGCACCAACCCCGAGGAACTCATCGCCGCCGCCCACGCCGGCTGTTTCGCGATGGCCCTCTCCGCCGAGCTCGGCGGCGCCGGCTTCACCCCCGACCGCCTCGAGGTCACCGCCACCGTGAGCCTCGACAACGTGCCGCCCAAGGGCTGGACCGTCACCGCCTCGCACCTCGTGCTGACCGCCAAGGTCCCCGGGATCGATGCCGTGAAGTTCCGGGAGATCGCCGACAAGGCCAAGGCCGGCTGCCCCATCTCGCGCCTGTTGAACGCCACCGTCACGCTCGACGCCACGCTGGCCTGAGCGGGACGTTCGCTTGCATCCGCCTCACGCCGCTCCGACCGGCAACGGCCCCGCGCCGCCCTTCTGGTCCCGGGTGCTCGGCAGCTTCGCGCACACGCCACGCACGCTGGCGCTCGCGTGGCGTTCCTCGCCGCGCGGGCTGCTCACGCTCGGTCTGCTCGTGGTCGCGGCGTCGTTCCTGCCGGTCGCCGTCGCCTGGGTCGGCAAGCTGATCGTCGCCGCCCTCGGCGCCGCCCCCGCCGCGGCGCCCGGCCCCGTCCGCGCCCCGGCGCTCGCCGCCGTCGTGCGCTGGGTCATCGTCGAACTCGCCCTCGTCGCCGGCCTCACGCTCACCGAGCGGGCGACCGGCCTCATGCGCCAGCTCCTCGGCTCGCGCCTCGCGATCGACCTGAACGTGTTGATCATGGAGAAGGCGCTCACGCTCGACCTGCGCCATTTCGAGGATCCCCGGTTCTACGACAAATTGACGCGCGCGCGCCGCGAGGCCTCGTCCCGGCCGCTGTCGCTCGTGCAGCAGAATTTCCAGATCCTCCGCGGCGTGCTCACGCTCGCCGGCTACGCGACGCTGCTCGTCCGCTTCAGCCCGTGGGCCGTCGCCGGCCTGCTCCTCGCCGCCGTGCCGGCCTTCGTGGCGGAAGCGCGCTTCTCCGGCGCCGCCTTCCGCCTCCGCCACTGGCGCTCGCCCGAGGCCCGCCGGCTCAACTACCTCGAATACGTCATCGCCAACGACGAGCACGCCAAGGAGGTAAAGCTCTTCGGCCTCGGCCGGCCCCTGCTCGACCGCTATCGCCGGCTGGCCGGGAGCCTCTTCGCTGAGGATCGCACCCTCGCCGTCAAACGCGCCGGCTGGACCTCCGCCTGCGCGCTGCTGGCCACGGGCGCCTTCTACGCCTGCTACGGTGTCATCGCGGTCGCGGCCGCCAGCGGCCGTGTGACGCTCGGCGACATGACGCTCTACCTCGTCGCCTTCCGCCAGGGCCAGGGCGCGTTCCAGTCCCTCCTGACCGCCATCGGCGGCATGTATGAAGACAATCTCTACATGTCCAATTTGTTCGAGTATCTCGCCATCCCCACCGCTCGCGACGAGCCCCGCGCCGCCGCCCCGGTCCGCGCCGCCGCCGCCGGCGAACGCGGCCTCCGCTTCGAGCACGTCGGCTTCCGCTATCCCGACGCCGGCGAGTGGGCGCTGCGCGACGTCTCGGTGTTCATCCCCCAGGGCCAGAGCCTCGCCCTCGTCGGCCGCAACGGCGCGGGCAAGACCACGTTCATCAAGCTGCTCACCCGGCTCTACTCACCGACCGAGGGCCGTGTGCTGCTCGACGGCCGCGACCTGCGCGACTGGGATGAAACGGAGTTGCGCCGCCGCGTCGGCGTGATCTTCCAGGACTTCAATCAATACCAGTTCGCGGTGCGCGAGAACGTCGGCTTCGGCAGCGTCGCGCACCTCGCCGACGATGCGCGCATCCGGCGCGCGGTCGATCGCGGCGGCGCGCACGACCTGCTGGCCACGCTCGCGGGCGGGCTCGAGACGCAGCTCGGCCGCTGGTTTCACGAGGGCACGGAGCTCTCCGGCGGCCAGTGGCAGAAGATCGCGCTCGCCCGCGCTTTCATGCGCGAGGAGGCCGACATCCTCGTCCTCGACGAGCCGACCGCCGCGCTCGACGCCGAGGCCGAGCACGCGATCTTCGAGCGGTTCCGGAACCTTGCGCACGGCCGCACCGCGATCCTGATCTCGCACCGGTTTCCCACCGTGCGCATGGCCGATCGCATCCTCGTCTTCGAGCACGGCCGTATCCAGGAACAGGGCACGCATGCCGCCCTGCTGGCCGCGGGCGGGCGCTACGCGCGCCTGTTCACGCTGCAGGCCGAGGGTTATCGCTAGGCGCCGGCAAGTCTGCCGACTACCGGAATCCCGGTAGTTTTTGCGCCTGCTTCCGTCGCGTTTCCGGGCTACCTTCCCGGCACCATCCCGCCTTTCCGCCCCGGCCGGCTTCGCGCCCGCCGCCGCGGGCAAGGCCCGGATCGCACCGCCAGTTCATTCAACTCGCTCCCTCCCCGCCATGGCTCTTCCCAAACTGCACTACATCAACACGGGCAAGGACGGCATCCTCAACGACACGAAGGAACCGGATGTCGACCTCCTCTTCGCCGCCCTCGGCGACCAAGCCAAGATCGTCCTCCACTTTCACGGCGGCCTCGTCAGTAAAGAGTCGGCGCTCGCCAGCGCGGAGGACCTGAAGGCGAAATGCTACGACCAGACCGGCGCGTATCCGGTGTTCTTCGTCTGGGAGAGCGGCCTGCTCGAGATCCTCCGGCACAACCTGCCGGAGATCTTCGGCGAGGATATTTTCAAGACCCTGCTGAAACTCGTCCTGCAGTTCGGCGCCGCCAAGCTCGGCCCGTCGGGCGCCAAGGCCGCCACCGGCCGCCAGCCCAGCGAGATGGAGGTCTACGCCGAGCTCGCCCGGCGCGAGGCCAACGGCGAGCCGTTCGCAGGCCTCAAGGCCCCGTCGGAGATGTCCGAGATCTCGCCCGCCGAGCGCGCCGCCTTCGAGGCGGCGCTCGCGCGCGACGCCCGCTTCCAGGCGTCGGTGCAGGCCATCGTCGACGCGGCCATCCCGCCCACCCACACCGCCGGGGCCAAGGGCACCATCGTGCGCTCGCGCGCCTCGGCGGAGACCCTGATGTCCCCCGACGTGGTCGAGGAAATCAAGACCGACGCCCAGGCCGCCCGGGCCACGGGCGCCAAGGGCATCCTCGCCACGGCGAAGCTCATCAAGCACGCCGCCGAGATCCTCATCCGCGTCGTGCGCCGCTTCCGGCAGGGTCGCGACCACGGCCTTTATCCCACGGTCGTCGAGGAGATCCTGCGGCAGTTCTACGTCGCGAATGTCGGCGAGAAGATCTGGACCGCGATGA
>CAZENI010000281.1:0-10609 GCA_964513055.1 uncultured Opitutus sp. | reverse complement strand
GAGCATGTAGGCGCTGGTGTCGTGCTTGAGGATCTTCGGGATGAAGTTGGCGAAGTTGTCCACCTCCGCGCCGATGAAGCGCTGCACGGTGCCGTTGGCGAAGATCTGGATGCCGCGCGCCCAGGCCGGGAGGAACGTGAGCGCCTGCTTGTAGCTGACGTCGAAGCCCTCCGAACGCACGCCGCTCGCGAGGTTGAACTGCGTCGCGACGTCGTAGGCGCCGTAGGTCGCCGCCTCGAGATCGTAGTTGGCGAGAAAGGCCGGAGTCGCGGGCAGGACCGTCGCGCCGGCGAAGTCGTCGTAGTGACGCCGGAACCCGCTGATCGAGGCGAGGCCGACGCCCTCGAAATAGTATTCGAGCGAGAGCTTGGTGGTGCGGGCGGTCCAGGGTTTCAGGCCGACATTGTTGACGACGATGCGATTCGCCGGCGTCGGCGGCAGTTCGACATCGGGCAGCGTGAGGCCGCCGGCGTATTGATTGTAGTTGGGCCGGCCGATCGAGGTGTAGTAGGCGGCGCGGGCGATGAGGTTATCGCGGAGAGAGTAACTGCCGTTCACGCTCGGGAACAGACTGAGGTATTCCTTCTTCGCCTGGTAACCGCGGTCGAGGAATGTGAGGCGCGACACGCCGAGCGCGTCGCTCGCGGGCAGAATCACGAGCGGCTGGCCGTTGGGACCGCGGATCACGCTGCCGTCGGCGCGGCGCTGGTAGTTGCGCGTGAGGTCGGTGAGCGGACCCTCGGCCTCGATGTTGGTCTGCTCGACGCGGAGACCGCCGGTGAACTTCAGCCGGCGCTCGAGAAACGCGACGTCGCCGCGCAGGTAGGCGGACGACACGATCTCCTCGGCACGTTTCGAGAGTGTGACCGCGGAGCGGTAGATCGTGTTGTCGTTTTTCGTGAGGGCGGTGGGGTTCGCGCGAAAGTAGTCCCAGAGCAGGCCGCCGCCGATGCGCTGCGTCTGCGGGAAACCGAAGACGCCGTCGCGGGCGGAGTAGACGGGGTCGAGGAAGGCGGCGGCGTTGTCGTCCGCGGTGTTGGCGCGGCCGTCGGCGCCGACGAAGGTGTAGGCCGAGGCGCCGCCGCGGTAGTCGCGCATCGCCTGGCGCAGGTCGAGGCCGGCCTTGAGCGTGACGGGCGTGCGGCCGCCGAAGGTGCGCTTCGCGTTCAGGTAGGCGTTGCGGTGGGTGTCCTGCGTGCGGTTGGCGATGCCCTCGCCGGGGCCGGTGCCGAGCACGGTGTCGGCGCCGTAGCGGTTGCCGCCGGCGCTCTGCACGGTGTAATTTGAGAGCCGATACGGGTCGACCGGCGCGCCGGTGGCGCCGTCGCGCACGGTGATGGTGCGGGGCCGGAGGTAGAAGATGTCGTCGAAATCGATCGTGACGCCCGTGCGGGTGGCGGTGACGGAGTTGAAGAAGCCCTTGCCCTGGTCGCGAATCTCGCTCGTGGAGAGCGACCAGCCGGCGCCGGCCTCGGCCTTCCAGAGCGGGCCGTCGTGCTTGTAGACGAGGGAAGGACTGAAGGAGGCGTTGCGGCGATCGCGGTCGTTGGCGTTGGCTAGGGTGAGCGTGCCGAAGCCGGGCGCGCCGTGCGTGTAGGCGGTCGTGAAGTTGCCCGGGAGCACGCGCGTGATCGCGAAGGTGAGGTCGCGCTGGTTGTATTGGGCGTCGAATTTCGTCGCTTGGAGCGAAACGGAAATGCGATCGGTGCGCGTCAGCTTGTAGTCGAGCGTGAGGCCGGCGGAGGAGCGGCGCGACTGGCGCGGCTGATCGCGGATGAGGTAGTCGGTGAGATACGGATTGCCGGGCGTGGTGGCGGGCAGGCCGGTGGTGGCGTTGGCGGCGACGGTGGTGCCGGCGTTCACGCCGCGCCAGTTGGTCTGGACGAAATAGGTCGGCTGATATTGCTGCGAGGTGCCGCCGGAGAGCGTGAAGCCGAAGCGCTTGTTCACCGGCGCGACGTAGGAAAAATCGAAACCGGGCAGGACCTTGCGCGTGAAGCCGAGGGTGGGGCCGGGCGTCCGGTCGAGGTCGCGCACGTCGTCGCGCATCATCACGTAGAGATTGGTCTGGAGGAGCGGCTTGGCGCGCTCGAAGGCGCCGCGCGGCACCATGTTGACGGAGCCGGCGAGGGCGCTGCCGGGCGTTTCCGGAGTGGGCGAGTAGAGGACCTCGATGCGCGAGAGATTGTTGGTCGCGACATTCACGAGTTCGACATCGCGCCCGGTCGGGCTCGAGGCGGTGGTGCTCGCGAGGGGAAAGCCGTTCATGGTCACGGGCACGTAGCCGGAGGGCACGCCGTTGAGGGAGATGTTCATCGCGGCGCCGCCGACGTAGTCGAGGGCGACGCCGGGCACGGTCTTGAGGATCTCGCCGACGTTGCCATCGGCCATCGGGCCGAACTCGTCGGCGGCGATCACGTTGCGGATGTCGGCGGCGAAGCGTTTCTCGTTGATCGCGATCGCGGCGCCGTCGATCTCGCGCGAACTGGAGACGACGACCTGCGCGAGCTTCACGGTCGCGGCGCCGGCGGCGGGGCGGGCGTCGAGGCTGGCGAGGTTGAAATCGCGCGTGGCGGTCTGGCCGGCGGAGACCGTGACGGTGGCGGTCTCGCTGACGAGGCCGGTGAAGAAGACCTTCACGGTCGCGGCGCCGGCGGGCACGGCACCGAAGCGATACTGGCCGAGCGAATCGGTGAGCGCTTCGCGGCCGGCGCCCTCGAGGGTGACGCGGGCGTTCTCGAGGTATTCGCCGGTGCCGGTGTGGAGCACGCGGCCCTCGAGGGTGCCAGTGGATTGGGCGTGGGCGGCGGCGAGGGCGACGGTGAAGAAGAGCGCGAGGAGGTGGGAAACGCGATGCATGGTCGTGAGGTTGGGGCGGACCGGACTGACGCGGGCAGGGGACGACAATGGCGTGGGAGTGACAAGCTCGCCGGCGCGCACTCGTGCAAAACGGGCACGCGCGTGCGCTGGGGTGGAGCGCTTACTTGCGCAGGCCGACCTGGCGAAGATCGAGTGGCTCGATGCCGAGGGCGGGGGCGGGGGAGCCGGGCGCGAAGCGGAAATCACCGGCGTCGGGATTCACGAATTTCGGATCGGCGAACACGCTGGACTTTTCCTGGCCGTCGGCGCGGGCGGCGGCGAAGTGCGCGTCGGCCCAGGTCGGATCGGTGGGGTGCCAGTAGAGATTTCGATCCGTGGTCGTCTCGCTGAACTTCGGATCGGGCGGCACGCCGAGGACGTTTTTCAGGTAGAAGGGCTTCAGCTTCGGCTTCGATGCGACCTGGATGTTGCGCTCGATGATCGCGCCGTCGGCGGGCACGCCCTCGATGGAGATGAGGCCGCGCGGGTTGAAGGCGCCGGTGGGGTCGACGATGAAGTTGTTGCGGACGTAATTGCGGCCCTTGATCGCGATGCCGGTTCCCATGCCGCCGGTGCGGAGGATCGCGTTGCGCTCGATCAACGTCTCGTGCTGGTCGTCGTCGCAGCGGATGGCCTCGCACATGTTTTCGGACAGGCAGTCGCGGATGAAATTCTCGCGGATCACATTCCGCGCGCCGGTGCCGGAGATGTAGATGGCGTCGCCATCCCAGAGGCGCTGCATCACGTCGTGGATTTCGTTCCGCTCGACGAGATTGTTGCGGCCGTGGAGAAACGGCGCGCGCTGCTCCCAGGTCGGGCGCGGCCGGCCGGGCACCGGCAGGAGCGCGGCGCCGCCGGCGGCCTCCACTTCCTTCCAACGGATGGTGGCCCAGCCATCGCCGCGGCCCTCGCGGTTCCAGTTGATCCGGCCGCTGACGGTGATGGCGGTGTAATTCGTGTCGTGGATCAGGTTATGGGCGACGCGGTTGTCGCCGCTCTGCCAGACGCCGATGGCGGCGGCGTGCCAGTGGAGTTCGCCGATATGGTGGAGGTGATTGCGGAGGATCTCGTTATTGCGGTTCACGTCCTTCGTGCCTGGGCCGTAGCCGGCGAGGACGATGCCGGCGCCGCCGAGGTGCTCGAAGACGGAGTCGACGATGCGGTTCGACTGCGCATGAAGATCGAGCCGGAGGCCGGCGCCGCCGGAGTGGAGCCAGTGGCAGCGTTCGAACGCGATCCGCTCAGCGCCGCGGAGGCGGACGAGTGCGGTGGGGCGATCGAACATCTCCCAGTCGTGCTGGAGGGTGGAGCCGAGGCGGTCCTTCTCCCACGGCCAGCGATCGCCGCCGGTGAAGGTCAGGCCGCGAAACACGAGGCCGCGCACGGGCTGATCGACCGGGCCGTCGTAGTCGATCGCGCCCTCGACGCGGAGAAGTTCGGTGAGCTGCGGAGCCTCGATGCCAGCCGGGGGCCGGCCGTCGCGCGGGAGCAGCGAGAGCGTGCGCGTGGCGGTGTTCAGGATCCACTCGCCGGGTTCGTCGAGGACGTCGCGGACGTTCTCCACCCAGACGGTGCCCTTGGTGTTCACGTCGCGCAGGCCCCAGCGGACCTTGATCATGTGATAGCTCGCAGGAATGCGCGTGCGGGCGAGCCCGGCGGCTTCGTCGACGGACTCGAGCGGCAGGATGTCGAGCACCCAGCCGTAGTTGGGGCGGACGACGATCTCGGCGTCGGCGAGGTCGGGCCAGTTCTTCAGTGCGCCGGGTGGGAAGGCCAACGTGGATTTGTCGAGGCCCTCGACCGTGCGGTAGTCGCGCGTGGGCGAGAAGGCCGGGCCGCGGGCGCGGGGCAGCCGGCCGCTCGCATCGTAGAGGGTGAGAAACGGTTTCGCGTCGGCGGGCAGGGTGGCAGTCCAGCGCGCGCCCTCCTGTTTCCAATCGGTGATCGCGCGCGTCGTGGTGAAGACGGGTTTCTCGTTGGCGTGCGCCGCGTAGGTGATCGTGTGGCCGTCGGCGGCGGAGTCGGCGAGCGAGAACACGAGCGTCTCCGCGACGCGATAGAGGCCGCCGCGGATCGCGACCTCGTAGGAACGCGGACGGCCGGCGGCGGCCGACTTGGCGGCACGCACGGCATCGCGGGCGCGTGCGAGGGTGGCGAAGGGTTTCGCCTCGGTCCCGGGATTGGCGTCGTTGCCGGTGGGGGAAACGAAGAAGTCGGCGGCGACTGCGGACGAGGAGGCGACAACAATGCAGAGAAGGAGCGCACCGAAAATGGCCTGGGTTCGCAGTCTCGCCTTCAGGCGGAATCCGAAAGAGTCAGACCTTCCGCCTAAAGGCGGGACGACGAACGACGGCGATTTCATCGCGGGTGAAAGGGATGATTCGGCTGTAATCCGATCTGCGACCGGTCGATCGGCTGGAAACCAAGCTGGAGCGCGGGGGAATCGGGCTTGAGGCGGAAATCGTCGTTTTCCCACGACACGAAGAGCGGATCGGCGGCGATGCTGTGCGCCTCGACGCCGTGCGCGCGCTCGAGGTCGAGGTGGGATTGCGCCCAGACCGGATCGTCAGGGGAGAAATAGAGGTTTCGATCCGCGAGGCAGTCGCGGAGACGCGGCTCGCCGCCGGTGCCGTAGCGGCGATCCTGGACGTAGACGGGGTAGTCGGCGCGCGGGGCGAAGATGAGGTTGCGCTCGATGCGCGAGCCGGTGACGGGGTTCACGATCAGCCCGATGTGACCGCGCGAGATGCGGGCCGGGAGGATGGCGCGGCGGCTCGGGCGGAGGTCGGCGATGAGATTGTTGAGGATATGATTCCGGCCCTTGCTGCAGATGCCGTGGCCGATCCGGCGGATGCGGACGATGAGATTGTCCTCAATCGTCACCTCTTCCTGGAAGTCGTCGCAGCGGATGCCATCGGACAGGCCGTCGCTGTCGCAGTCGTGAATGTAGTTTTGGCGCACGATGTTTCCGCCGCCGGTGCCGGAGAGGTAGACGCCGTTGCCGTCGCCGAGGCGCGTCATGATGTGGTGGATGTCGTTTCGCTCGACGACGTTTTGGCGCGCGTGGAGGAAGCGCTCGCGGGCATGCCAGTCGAGCGAGGCCTTCGGGTCGCCGACTTCCGACCAGCGGACGGTGCGGGAGCCGTCGGAGGTGACGTTGGCGGGAGCCCACGAGGTGCGTGTGCTCACCGTGATGGCGCTGTAGGGCGTGTCGTGAATCAGGTTGTTCGCCACGCGGTTCGCGCCGCTCTGCCAGACCATGAGGGCGGGAGTCGCCCAGTGGATTTCGCCGGTGTGGTGAATCCAGTTGTTGGTGACGGCGTTTTCCCGGTGCACGTCCTTGGTGCCTGGCCCGTAGCCGGCGAGCAGCACGCCGACGGCACCGACGTGGGCGATTTCGTTGTCGGCGATGACGATTTTCCGGGCGTGCAGGTCGAGGCGAATGGCCGTGCCGCTGAGCGCGGTGAAACGGCAGGCCTGGACGACGCAGTCTTCCGCGCCGCGGAAGCGCACGGCGGCGGTCGGGCGGTCGAACATCTCCCAGTGGTGCTGCAGGCTCCAGCCGGTCTGTCCGTGCCAGGGGAGCCGCTCGGCGTGGGTGAAGGTGAGACCGCGGAAACGCAGGCCGCGCACGGGCGTGTCGGCCGGTCCGGCGGCGTCGATGGCTCCCTCGACGCGGAGGAGTTCGGTGAGGCCTGGCGCGACGAGTCCGTCGCCGGGGGTGGCGCCGCGGGGCCAGAGGTAGAGTTTGCGCTCGGCCGCGTGGAAGACCCACTCGCCGGGCTCGTCGAGGACGGCGAGGACGTTTTCGACCCAGGCGGTTTCCGCCATGAACTTCACCCGGCCGATCGGGCGCGACGCGGGGAGCGCGGTTGTCGCGATCCCGGTGGTTTCATCGACGGCGGCGAGCGGGAGCAGGCTCATCTCGTAGTCGGCGGTCGGGATGACGTGCAGCTCGGCGTCGGCGAGATCGGGCCAGGCGCGGAGGGCGCCGGGCGGAAACTCGATCGTATCCGCGGTGGTCTTGCGGCCGGGCGTATCGACCGGTGTGAAGCCGGGGCCGCGGGCGCGCGGGAGCCGCGTGGAGCCGTCGTAGAGCGTGAGCACGCGGCCGAGTTCGCGCGGCAAGTCGGCGACCCAAAGCTGGCCGCGCGCGCGGGCGGGCAGGCTGGCGAGTCCGGCGGCGTCAGCGGGCAGCCGGCGCCAGTTCCGGATCGGGACGCCGGAGCTGAGGACGGGCGTCTCGCCGGGATGGGCGGCGAAGGTGATGGTGTGGCCGTCGGTGGCGGAGTCCGGGAGCGAGAAGACGACGGTGTCGGTGAGCGGGTAGACGCCGCCGCGCAGCGCGACTTCGTAGGATCGCGGCGCAGTGCCGGGCGCGGCTCTGGCGGCGCGCACGGCATCGCGGGCGCGGGTGAGCGTGGCGAAAGGCTTTTCGGCGCTGCCGGGATGAGCGTCGTGGCCGGAGGGTGAGACGGTGAAGTCGGCCGCGCGGCCGGGCAACGCGGCGACGGCGAAGGCGAGCTGGGCGGCGAGGCGATGGGAGACGAACATGAGCGGGGCGATCGCGTAGCGGGGGTGGGGCGACGAAGAGGTGGCGAGTGCCGGCGCGCAAGTGCGTTGTGCCCGGCGGAGGGCCCGAGAGGAGCGGAAAATTTCAGAAAGGTTAGGGTGGACAGCGCGGCGAGTTTTCCGAATCAAAGGCGGTCGTCTTTCCCAACCCCGCGTCGCAGTTCGTCGTTCCTCTCCCATGCACACCCGCCTCGCTGTTTTGTTTTCCCTGACCTGCGCGCTCGCCGCGGCGCAGTCGAGTTTTCCCGCGGCCTTCGCGCAGGTCGCGGCCACGCCGCTGCCGGCGGCACCGCTCGGGCAGGGCGCCTGGCGTTTCGAGGTCGTGCCCGGCTGGGCGAAGCTGCCCGCGGGCAAGACGCTCGGCGCGACGCACGGCGGCGCGGCGGTCGACAAGGCGGGCAACATCTACATGAGCTCGGACGGCCCGGACGGGATCTTCGTCTTCGCCAAGGACGGCAAGCTGCTGCGCACGATGGCGCCCGAGTTGACGAACCTGCACGGCCTCGTGCTGCGGCAGGAAGGTGGCAAGGAGTATCTCTACGGCGCGCTCAACAAGACGGGCAAGGTCGTGAAGCTCACGCTCGACGGCAAAGTCGAGTGGGAGATCGGCAAGCCGGTGGAGAGCGGTTTCTACGATCAGCCGGCGGACCCGAAGAAGAAGCCGGCGAACTTCGCGCCGACGGGCGTGGATGTCGGCCCCGACGGGCGCATCTACGTCGTCGACGGCTACGGCGCGAGCGTGCTGCACGTTTACGGCAAGGACCGGAAATACCTGAAGACGATCGGCACGCGCGGCGAGGGCGAGAACCAGTTCAAGACCTGCCACGGCATCGGCGTCGACACGCGTTTCAGCCCGGCGCGGCTGCTCGTCGCGGATCGCGAGAACAAGCGCCTCGTGCACCTCGATCTCGACGGCAAGTGGCTGGGCGTGGTCACGACCGATTTGCGGCGGCCGTGCGCGGTGTCGTTCCACGGCGACTACGTGGCGGTCGCGGAACTGCAGGGGCGCGTCGTCGTGATCGACAAGGCGGGGAAGATCGTCTCGACGCTCGGCGACAACCCCGACCAGAAGCAGTGGGCGGCGTTCAAGCTGGAGCCGCAGCACTGGCAGGACGGCATCTTCATCGCGCCGCACGGCCTGACGTTCGACAAGGACGGCAATCTCTTCGTGCAGGATTGGAATTTCGCCGGGCGCTTCACGAAGCTGAAACTGACGAGCACGAAGAAGAGCTGAGCCGTAACGAGCAGAAGAAACCGCTCATGGGCGCTGATGAACGCTGATCCCATCAGTAAGAGGCAGACTCAATCCGCCTTCCGAGATTAGCGCCGATTGGCGTCGATCAGCGGTTTCTTCGGCTCCCTTTTTGGGGTTCATACCAACGGCTGGTGAGAATTTGACTACAGGTAGCGGCGGTCGTCCCTGACCGCCACCTCAAGCGATGGCCGTCGGGACGACGGTCGCTACCACCGGAAAAGTCCAAATCTCAACAGACACGGGGAATAGAGTTCAGCGGCAGTCGGGCGGTTGGCTGCCGCACATCTCGAGTGGCCCGCCCGGAGGTCGGGCCCGACCGGCGCTGCCGCGCCAGGGTCAAAATCACGCGATTGCCTGATATTCGTTCACGCGCGGCGGCCCTTGAAGGTCAGCTCGGCGACGCCGCTCTTGTCGAGGTGGCCGAGATCGAGCGCGACCATCCGGTCGAACTGCTGCTTGGTCGCGGCGGCGAGCGGGAGGTTCAGGCCGGCCTGCACGCCGAGCACCCAGGCGATGGTCGAGTCCTTCGCTGCGTGCGCGCCCGAAAAGTAGCAGTCGTGGGCGCGGTTCTGCATGTCCTCACCGTCGGTCTTGAGCACCTGCGAGTTGGCGCCGGTCTGCGCGAACACTTCGCGCAGCATGTCGAGATTCAACCCGAGCGCGGCGCCGAGGCCGAGGCCTTCGGCGAGGCCGGCGGTGTTGATGTTCATGACCATGTTGACGAGGGCCTTCACCTGCGCCGCCTGGCCGGTGCCGCCGATGTGGCGGAGGGCGGTGGAGAGTTTCTCGAGGATCGGCTTCACGCGGGCGAAGGACGCCGCGTCGCCGCCGCACATGAGATAGAGGGTGCCGTTGCGCGCCTGCGGAATCGAGGAAGCCATGCAGCCCTCGAGCGTGACGGCGCCGACGGCTTTCGCGCGGCGCTCCACTTCGACATGCGTCGCGGGTGTGATCGTGGCGCAGTTGACGAAGATGCGGCCGGTCGCGCCCACCAGCAGCGAATCCCCCTCGACCGCGAAGACGTTGAGCTGGGCGGCATCGTCGGTGACGACGGTGAAGATCACGTCGGCGGCCGCCGTGACCTCGGCCAGCGTGCGGGCGCTCTTCGCCCCGATTTCGGCCGCGAGGGCGTCCGCCCCGGCGGTGTGGACGTCGTAGACGGCCGTGACGGCGTAGCCGCAATCTTTGAGCCGGCGCGCCATGTTGGCGCCCATGCGACCGACTCCCACGAAGGCAATGCGCTCTGAACTCATAGAGGAAAAAATCTCGGACCGGTTCGAATGCGGAAGGAAATGAGAACCGCGGCGAGAGCGCCGCGGTTCCCGTCAGCATGGACGCGGAGGCGTCACTTCAGAATCACTTCAGCTCGGCGGCGTGAAAGGCCTGCCAGTCGTCGAGGGCGTTGAGCTCGCACGCGGAGCTCGTGACCGAACCGTCCTCGGCGTAGCCGGTGGCGGCGCGGATGGACTTCGAGAGATCCTCGGCGTGATGGTAGTTGAGGATCGCGGTGTTCAGGCGGTGGATGGAGTTGCGATCGAGCTTCACGCCGGGCTGGGTTTTGATCCACGCCTCGAACTCACCGTAGGTGGGCTTCTTTTCGGTGATGAACTTCTTCACGGCGTCGGCGCTCAGACCGAGACCATTGATCACCATTTGATCGTAGCCTTTGCCGATGCCGGGATAGCCGGGGGCGAGCTTGCCGCGGGCCTCGAGCGACACCTTGAGCCAGAGGCGGGGCAGGTGCAGCACGCCGAGCGGGCCGGAGACGTTGCAGGGAATCATCGGGACATGGGTGGCGCTCATATATTGAGGAGGGTTGGGTTTGGGGCCGCGGATCGGGTGGTGCGCGGGAGGCCGCGGCCGGGCCTCTGCGCAGGAAAAAGGGGGCGGGAAACGACGAAGAGAGGCTGAGGAAAACCGATC
>CAZENI010000280.1:3282-10631 GCA_964513055.1 uncultured Opitutus sp. | reverse complement strand
GTCAACGAATACAGTTGGACGACCGAGTGGGGCCTCGATCTTGACACGCTCTCCTCGGTGATTGTCGCGTCGCCAAAGGCCGACAAACTCAGCGCGGCCCAGCGCACCTACATCCGCGGCTACGTGCAGCAGATGGAGGACGCCCTCCACGCCGACCGGGCCGGCGGGTGGCGCACGCGCACGCACCTCAACTTCCTCGACCGCGCCTCCTGGGTCGATCACCACCTCCTGAATACGTTCGCCTCCAATCCCGACGGCCTGGAGCGCAGCGCCTATTTCCACAAGCCGCGCGGCGGCAGAATCATCGCGGGCCCGGTCTGGGACTTCGACCGCGCGCTCGGCTCGCACGCAGACCTTCGCTCCCTCCGCTGGGATGCCTGGTATGGCGAGGGCGCCGTGCAGCCGTGGCATTTCGGCTGGTGGGGCATCATCGCCACCGACCCCGACTTCCGCCAGGCGTGGGTCGACCGGTGGCAGGCCCTGCGCCGCGATGTGCTGTCCGATGCCAGTCTCGCCGAACTCGCCGAACAACTGGCCGCCGCCATCGGGCCCGCCGCCGCGGCCCGCGACCTCGCGCAGTGGCCCGACAACGTCGGCTTCTTCGGCCCCACCCATGCCGACGAGATGCGGCACCTCAAGAATTGGCTGAGCGAACGCCCCTCCTGGATCGACGAGCAGTTCGTCGCGGCGCCGCTCGTCACCACAGCCGCCGGCGAACTTCGCCTCACGCCTGCGGCGGACACCCAGTTGATCTACACCCTCGACGGCTCGGATCCCCGGGCGTCCGGCGGCGACGTCGCGCCCAACGCCATGATCGCGACCGCCGCCGTCACCGTGCCCGCCGCCGCCAACCTGCACGCCCGCAGTTATCGACCCGCCGCGCGGGACGCGTTTCCCGGCACGCCCTGGAGCTCCGCGGTCGGCGGCGCGGGTTCGTCGCCGCTCACGCCCGCCTCGCGCCTCGTCAACCTCTCGAGCCGCGCGATCGTCGGCACGGGCGAGGACGCGTTGATCATGGGTATCGTCGTCGCGGATGCGGCGGCCAAACCGTTTCTCGCCCGCGCCGTCGGCCCGGCCCTCGCCGGCTTCGGCACCACCGGCGTGGTGCCGGACCCGCAGCTCGCTGTGTTCAACTCCGACCGCAGCGAGCTCGCGCGCAACAGCGGCTGGGGCACCGGCCCCGATGCCGCGAGCCTCCCACAGCTCGCGCGCAACGCCGGCGCCTTCGCCCTTCCCTCCGGCAGCGCCGACTCCGCCCTGCTCTCGCGACTCGGCGCCGGCAATTTCACGCTGCAAATCACCACGCCCGCCCGCCAGCCCGGTCTCGGCCTCGCCGAGATCTACGAACTCGATGCCGGCGGCCGGATCGTGAATCTCTCCACCCGCGCCCGCGTCGGCACCGGCGAGCGCGTCCTCATCGGCGGCTTCGTCGTCGCGGGCGCCGCGCACAAGCGCATGCTGATCCGCGCCGTCGGCCCGGCCCTCGCCGCATTCGGCGTCAGCAACGCCCTCGCCGATCCCGTCCTCACGCTCTACGCCGGAGCGTCACCGATCGCCACGAACGATCGCTGGTCCACCGGCAACGCCGCCGCGGTCACGGCCGCGAGCCAGCGCGTCGGCGCCTTCACCCTCGCCCCGGGGAGCGAGGACGCCGCCCTGCTCGTGACCGTCGCCCCCGGCGCCTACACCGCCGAGCTGCGCGGCAAGAACGACACCGAGGGCGTCGGCCTCATCGAGATCTACGAGGTGCCCTGAGCCAGCGGCCCCGCGCGGTTGAAGTGCTCTTTCATTCCAGAGACTCCAAACCTAAAGGTGGACCCCGATGTCCCCATCGGGCTTTGGTGGGTGCGCTCTCAATCCAGCCCGCTGCCGGCTGAGCGCGGCCTACGGCTGCAGGCCGGCCGTCCGCGCGTCCTCCGCCGCCGGCTCCCCGCCGCGACCGCCCGTCCCGCCCGAGTCCGCCACCGTGCCCGCGGCCCAATCCGCGGGCCGGCCGCGCGCCGCGACGACGACACGCGACTCCGCGAGCCCGAACGAGCGCAACTGGTTCTGCGCCGCCGGATCGCGCGCCGCCGGCGCCGGTGAGTGCAGGGTGAATCGGTTCACGCCCGGCGCCAGCGTCACGCCCGGGATCGTCACGGCCCGCAACGTCCGTCCCACCGCCACCGCGCGCAGCGGCCGCTCCTCCAGTGCCAGCGTCACCGTCCGGCGGCTGCCCGCGGTGAGGATCAGCCGGATGTCGACGGAAATCGGATACGGGTGGGGGTTGAAATACGACGCCGCCGCCGTGTCGTAGGCCCAGCGCACGCCGGCGACGGGCTGGAGATGCCAGCCGACGCCGAGCGTGAGGCCCTCGCCGAGCGGCGGCTGCGGCCGACCCGCCGGCCGCAGCAAGACCGCCACCTGGTTGCCCGCCGGGCTCTCGATACGGCGCGTATAGCCCAGCGCGGCCAGCTCGCGCAGCGCGCCCTCCCCGCGATCGGCGTAGCCCTTGCGATTGAGGTAGAGCGCCGCGAAGCCATAGGCCTCGAGCCGCGGCACGACCTCCGCCATCGGCCGCCCGTCGAGGTCGCGCTGCCAGCGGCTGCGCGCGCGGTATTTCGCCGCCCCGTAGCTGAACTGCAGCGTGTCGGACGCAAGGTACGGCCGGAAGTGCTCGTAGTCGTTCAGTTGATGCGGCGTCGCCACCTCGGGAAAGCCCAGCACCGGAAGCTGGAAGATTTTCGCGCCCGCCGGGAGCGCCGCCTCCAGCTCCCGGCCAAATGCCCGGTCGCCCGCCACCGCCGCCGCGATCGCCTGCGTGTCCGCCGCTGGCTCGCGGCGCGGCAGTTGTTCGCCCACGCCCACTCCCGCGACGAGCGCCGCCGCCGCCAGCCGCAGCCACGCCGGCCACGCGCCCGACAGCCGCGACAGCCGCACCGCGACGAAGAACAACACAATCGCGACCACGAAGATCGCCGCCCGATTCGTCGCGCGAAACACCTGCAGCCCCGCGTAGAGCGCGAGCAGGTTCGTCACGCCGCCGATGCTCGCATACGCGAGGATCCAGCCGATCGACAGCGCCTGTCCCGGCACGCTCCGCCGCTGCGCGATCCGGCGGAGCGCCACCAGCGCGAGCCAGACGAAGCCCGCGATGCCCACCAGCCCGAGATACGGCAGGAACGCCTCGCCGCGCCAGCCCGACCAGCGCGTGTAGCGGTGGCCGAAGAACGAAAGCCAGTCCCACGAGTGATACGCCGGCGGGATGAACATCTCGACCGCCTTGAGCGCATACATCTCCGTGCCCGCATAGTTCCGCGCCAGCAGCGGCAGCGCCCCCGTATCCTCAACGTGGAGCCACGCCTCGGCCTGCACCACGGCAAACGCGAGGCCCGCCACCGCCAGCGTCGCGGCCCCGATCTGCAGGTTCGGCCGCCGCCGCGCGCCCAGCCACTGCCACACCAGCGCCCAGCCGAGGAGCTGCAGCCAGAAGAAGAGGTTGTAGGGATTCGACACGCCGAGCGCCACCCCCGCGGCGAGGCAGCCCCACGCGCCCGGTCGCCGCCACGCCAGCCGGTGGCTGCCCGCCACCAGCCACACCACGCCCAGCCCCACCGGCACCGTCCAGGTGAACACCAGTGAATAATGCGACAGCCCCCGGTGCACCGTCTGATACGTGAACGAAAACAACAGCGCCAGCGCCGCCGCCCACTCCCAACGGCAGCGCAGCCAGCGCGCGACCCCGTAGAATGCCAGCGTCGACGACACCTGCGCGAGCAGCAGACCCAGGTTGGCCGCCGCATACAACCCGACCACATGCACCAGCCCGCCCAGCAGCAGCATCAGCGGCTTGTCCGGCGTGGGATACGCGTTCCAGTGGGCCCCGAACGGCGCCCCCAGCCGCTCGATCACCTGCGGCCGCAGCGGCAGGATGTCGCCCTCCGATGCCGCCTTCAGCCGCGCGAGCGTCTCCTGCGCGTCGACATAATAGTCGGTCGGCAACTGCCAGCTCGCCAGCGTCCACCGCTCATGGTGGGCGATCCAGATCACGGCGGCGATGGCCGCCAGCAGCGCGGCGCGCCAGCCGCCGCCAAGCCGTCGGAGCATTCCGCCGGCCGGCCGCGCCCGCGGCCGGCGCGGCGGCGGCGTCGCGGCGGAGGCGGCCGTTTCCGTCGCTGCCACCGCGCCCGCCGGCCCGTGTATCCGTGCCTCCGATTCAACTCCTCCCGCCGCGCGCCCGATCCGTCGCAGCACGAACCGCCGCCGCGGCTCACCGGCCCCCGCGGCCAGCAGCGCGGCGGACTCGGGCGGGGGGTGGGCGTCCGCGTTCATGGCAGTTCCCAGAGGCCGATGTTGCCCGCGCCGCCGATGCGTCGCCACGGCCCGGGACAGCGCGTGCGCAGCGCGTCCTCCTCCTCGAGGTCGAACACCGCCGCGAAGATCGGCCGGCCCGCCGCCCGGGCCCGCTCCCGGTAGCGCGCAAACTCCTCCGCCTTGATCGAGTCGTAGACCAGCGTCGGGAGTTCCGTGTAATGATAAAGCGTGCCGCTGAACGCCGAGCACACCACCAGCGCGTTCGCCGGCACGCGCTCGCGCACGATCCGCGCCGCGTCGGCATACGCCTGCTCGTAAACCGGCACCAGCAGCACGTGCAGGCTCCGCGTCCAATGCCACGAGTTGCCCGCCGCCCACCCGGCCAGCCCGAGCGCGAGCACCGGGCGCGCATGCCGCCACCCGCGCGCCTCCGCCGCCCGCGCCGCCGCCTCCGCTCCGACCACGCCCGCCAGGATCAGCGCGCCCACCGCGGGCAGGATGAAACGCAGGCACCACCACACATCGTGCGACACGTCGTAGAACAGATACACGCCCGCAATCGCCAGCCCCGCGAGGCTCAGCCCCGCCAGTTCGCGCCGCCGCGGCGTCGGGAAAAACCACCCCGCCACCGCCAGCGGCAGCAGCACCGCCGGCAGCAGGATCGCCAGCCATTTCACGAAGTGCCGCGCCGTCGGCCAGCCCCACTCCACCGCAAACGCCGAGAAGATCGGCCCGTAGCCGGACCGCAGCGCGCCGCCGTAGAGATGATGATTATAGAACGCCAGCCACAGCGCCCCGGGCACGCCGCCCGCCACGAACGCCGCCCACGCGCGCCCATCGCGACCGAGCAACAGCACGAGCGCCGGCGCCAGCACCAGGTTCGTCGGCCGCACCAGCACCGCGATCGCGAGCGCCGCGCCGGTCGCCGCCGCCCAGCCCCGCGACGTGCGCCCCTTCAGCGCGCACGCCACGGCCGCCAGCGCCCACGTCGTCGCCAGCGTGTCGCTCAGCGTCTGGATCGACGTGAAGATGAACACGGGAAACGTCGCCAGCGCGATCGCCCCGCTCGCCGCCAGCGCGTAGTGCACGCCGAGCGCGCGCGCCACGTGGTAGCAGAGCCACACCGCCGCAAGCGCCGCGCCGAGCTGCACCAGAAACGGTCCCGCCTGCCAGCCACACAGCCACGCTCCCGCCGCGAGATGCAGCGGCAGACCGGTCGGATACGACGGCGGCAGCCGGGGATTGCTTTCGAACAGACCGAACCCCTGCGGCGAGAAATGATAGCGGTTCACCGTCGCCGCCGTCCCGAACTCGGCCGGCACGCGCAGATCCGTCTGCAGCCGCCCGGCCGCCAGCAGCCGCGCGCTGTTCAGGTATCCGGAAGAATCGGACCCGCCCGCGACCACCGACATGTTGGCCGCCAGAAAGCACGCATACGCCGCCAGCGCGAAGGGCGCCAGCCAGCGAAACCAACGGGGCGCGCCGGTCGCGGCGGCGCCCGCGGGCGACGACGGCAGGGCCGGCGCGGTCGAATGCAGTGGCTCGACCAGCAGTGAACTGGGGTTGGGCATGGAGACGGCCCGCAGCAGGCCGACGGGGTTGAAGCAAGTGCCCGACTAGGGGCCGGCACGGGCCGGCTCCCGGCTGGACACCGGCCACAAGACGCCGGCCACCGCCGTGCGCGCAAACGATCCTGCCTGACGATTGTGTCAGCCGCACTCCCTGCATCAGCGCACTGGATTTTTCTTCCGCGCCCCGCACAGTGGCCTCCGCCCATGGCCAAGGTCTATTTCTACTACGCCGCGATGAACGCCGGCAAAAGCACCGTCCTGCTCCAGTCGAGCTACAACTACCGCGAACGCGGCATGCGCACGCTGCTCTTCACGCCCGCAATCGACACGCGCTACGGCACCGGCCGGATCGAGTCGCGCATCGGTCTCCGCTCGGGTGCGATCTCGCTGCAGGCCGCCGACAACATCCTCGCGCGTGTCCGCACCGAACACGCCGCCAAGCCCGTCGCGTGCGTCCTGATCGACGAGGCGCAGTTCCTCTCCCCCGAGCAGGTGTGGCAACTCAGCGACGTCGCCGATCTCCTCGGCATCCCCGTGCTCTGCTACGGGCTACGCACCGATTTCCAGGGCAAGCTCTTCCCCGGCAGCGGCGCGCTGCTCGGCATCGCGGACGACCTCAGCGAACTCAAGACCATCTGCCACTGCGGTCGCAAAGCCACGATGAACCTGCGCGTCGACGCCCACGGCTTCGCCGTGAAAGAGGGCGCCCAGGTCGAGATCGGCGGCAACGATCGCTACGTCGCCATGTGCCGCCGGCATTTCAAGGAGGCCCTCGCCGGCGCCCCCGTCGCCGCACCCGCGCCCTCGACCACCCACTCCGCGTCGCCATTTCCCCGCGCGAGTTCCTGACACCCGCAGGTCGGGGCAGGCGGCCGACCGCCCGCGCCCCTCCCGCGCCCGCGTCTCCAGCCCGCCACCGTCGCCATGCCCTCCTCCCATCTCCTCTTCCTCGGCACCTACACGCGCCACGGCAACCAGGGCATCTACGCCGTGCGCCTCGACGCCGCCACCGGCGCGCTGAGCCCGCCCACGCTCGTCGCCACGTCGCCCGATCCCGCGTGGCTCACGCTCTCGCCCGATCGCCGCTTCCTCTACGCGATCCACCCCTCGACCGCCCAGGCCATCGGCTACGCCGTGGACGCCGCCGCGCCGCGGCTCACGCCGCTGCCCGCCCCCGTGCCCGCGCCCGCCGCCGCGCAGCCGCCGAGCCACCTCGCGGTCGACGCCACCGGCCGCGCCCTGCTCGCTGCCAACTACCGCGACGGCTACGTCGCCAGCATTCCGATACACGCCGACGGCACGCTCGGCCCGCCGCGCCTCGTGCGCCACGAGGGCCGCGGCCCGCATCCCACGCGTCAGGAAAAATCGCACGTCCACTCGGTCACGCTCTCGCCCGACAACCGCTTCGTAATCGTCGCCGACCTCGGGCTCGACCGACTTTTCAGCTACACACTCGACGCCGCGGCCGCGATGCTCACGCCGGCC
>CAZENI010000280.1:0-3272 GCA_964513055.1 uncultured Opitutus sp. | reverse complement strand
GCGACGCCCGGCGCCGGCCCGCGCCACTTCAAGTTCGGAGCCGACGGCCGCCACGCCTACGCCATCAACGAGCTCGACAACACGATCACCGCCTACGCCTACGATGCCGCCCGCGGCGCGCTGAGTGCGTTGCAAAGCGTGCCGACGCTCCCGCCCGATTTCACCGCCGCGAGCACGACCGCCGAAATCCGCGTCCACCCGAACGGCCGTTTCCTCTACGGCTCGAACCGCGGCCACGACAGCCTCGCCGTCTTTGCAATCGACGCGGCGACCGGCCTCCTCTCCGCGACGCCGCTGGAATTCGTCCCGACCGGCGGCAGGAACCCGCGCAACTTCGCCCTCTCGCCCGACGGCCAGTGGCTCGTCTGCGCGCACCAGGACACTCCGCTGCTCACCGTCTTCCGCGTCGACGCCACCACCGGCCGGATCACCCGCACGCCGCACATCGCCGAGGTGCCGGCCTGCGTCTGCGTGTTGTTCTACGGCTGAAGCGCCGCGAAGACGCGCCTGTAGCCCGCCTTCTCTTCGTTACCTTCGTTGTCTTCTGTTCCCCGTTCCTGGCTTTCTGGCTTCTGAATTCCCCAACCGGATTGGAATAGAAGATCGCAAAGGTCGCGAAGAAGACCTTTCCCGCTCCGTGCGTCACCCAGCAACGGCCGCCCTCGTTCCGTTTGAGCATCGAGCAGCCCGATCTTCGTTACCTTCGTGGCCTTCTGTTCCCCGTTCCTGGCTTCTGAATTCCCCATCCGGATTGGAACAGAAGATCACGAAGCTCGCGAAGAAGACCTCGCCGACGCCTATGCGCGGTTTGACAACATCTCCCTGCACCCGTCCGGCTCCGGACTGCCGCACCGGCCTGTTTATAAGCTAGGTGACGATTTCAATATTCAGAACAAAGTCCTTTACCGCCAGGCTCAGTCTATTTCTACTCGGCCGCGTCCACCCTGCCACCACGGCATCCAGCCGCCGTTGTAGTCATCTCCGCCCCATCTGTGAATTCTCCGGTCATCGCCTTGCGCCGCCTCACGCCCGCCGACGAGCGCTTCGTCGCCGCCGTGTATGCAAGCAGCCGGGAGGATGAACTCAGAGCCGCGGGGATGAGCGGCGCCATGAAGGAGGCCTTCCTGCGCCAGCAGTTTCAGGCGCAGGCGCTCGCGTGGAACCAGACCTATCCGCGCGCGAATCGCGACCTCGTCCTCGTGGGCGGCCGCCCCGCCGGCCGCCTCTATGTCGATCGCGCCACCGCGCTGCGACGCCTCCACGTGATTGATATTACGTTGCTGCCCGAGTATCGCGGGCGGGGAGTCGGGACCGCGCTCTTCCACCGGCTCTTCCGCGAAGCGGATGACCTCGGCTGGGAGGTCTCGCTCCAGGCGGATCCGGCGAGCCGCGCGTGTCGGCTCTACCTCGGACTGGGTTTTTCGCCGGTCCGGCAGAGCGGCCATCGAGTCGTGCTGCGCCGGGCTCCGGTCGGCGCGACCGGACAATTTTGCACCGCAGAACCCTCAACCAAGGCTTAGTATATGTCCGATTATTTCGTCGGGGAATTGCGCATTTTCCCCTACACCACTCAAATCCCCAAAGGCTGGGCGCTCTGCGACGGCCGCACCCTTCCCATTCAGGGCAACCAGGCGCTCTATGCGCTCATCAGCAATACCTATGGCGGAGACGGCAAGACGAACTTTCAATTGCCCGACCTGCGTGGCCGGGCAGTCGTGGCCGCAAGCGCCAATCAGGGGACGCCCGTCGCCTTTGGCAAACCCGCCGGGGCGGAAGCCGTGACCTTGACGCTCGCGCAAAGCACGCCCCAACACACTCACACCGTCTCCGCGGTCAGTAGTTCAGTCGCGGATCAGAACGCGGCCAGCGACAACCTCATCGCCCAAATTAATGCGCCCGCTACCGCAAAAATGAACCCCCAGCGATATTATGCGCCGGCAACGGGAGCGCTCGTCGCTCTCGCGAACCAAACGGTGAGCCCGTCCGGAAGCGGTCAGCCTCACTCCAATATGCAACCGTTCCTGGCTCTCAATATCTGCATCGCCCTCGTCGGCATCTATCCTCAACGCTCCTGACCCCCATGGACCCCTATCTCGGAGAGATCCGCTTGCTCGCTTACGTCAGGGTGCCCGTCGACTGGCAGGCCTGTGACGGCTCGCTGCTGAACCTCAACACCTACCAGGCCCTCTACTCGCTCCTCGGCACCCAATATGGCGGCGACGGCAGGACGACGTTCGGCGTCCCCGATCTGCGGGGCCGCGTGCCCATCGGAACGGGTTCCGGCCCGAACCTCACACCGCGGGCGCTCGGGGCGTCCGGCGGCACCGAGGTGGTTGCGCTGACGCAGAACCAGATGCCAGCGCACACGCATGCGTTCAACGCCACCACGGCCGCGGCCAACTCCATGACGCCGATGAACAACCTGCTCGGCAACATCACGGGGGTGATGGCCAACAGCCAGATCCCGCCCAACGGCCAGACGCAGGTCGGCATTTATCAGGATCCTCCGACGTCTCCGCCGGTGACCCTGGACGCAACGGCCGTCAGCACGTTCAGCGGACCCGCTAATCCCCATCTAAACATGATGCCCTCCATGGCGATTGGCTATGTGATCTGCACAAACGGCATCTATCCAACCCCCAACTGAGGAATCATATCATGGACGCATTTATCGGAGAAGTAAGAGTATTCCCGTGGAATTGGGCGCCCCAAGGTTGGTTTCCCTGCGATGGACGGACGTTGCAGATCCAAGTATACCCCGCTTTGGCTTCGCTGATCGGGACGAAATGGGGCGGTAATGGTCAGACCACGTTCCAACTCCCCAATTTTCAGGGTTTCGTGCTGCTGGGAGCAGGTCAGGGCCCGGGCCTCACCCCTCGAGTCATCGGGTCGGCGGGCGCGACCGGCGCACCCCAGGTTCAACTGATTGCATCCAATCTGCCGCCCCACACGCACTCGCTGAACTTCGCCGGGGCCTCGCGCAGTTCCCCAGGAACGCTGACCGCAGTTCCGACCGCGACGGCCATGCCGTCACAAGAGGTTACCCAGATCTCGGCGTTCAGCAGTCAGTCGGCTGATTCCCTGCTGAACTCGAACGTGCTCGGACCTGCCGGCGTCGCGGCGGCTCTGCAGCCACACAGTAATGTGCAGCCGGTCCTCGCCATGCAGTTCTATATTTGCGTGAACGGCACCTACCCTGAATTCCCCTGAGGAGCCGGAACCGCCGGCCTGGATGAGACCGTCCAGGCCGGCGTGAGAGCGCGCAGCGCTCG
>CAZENI010000279.1:0-10649 GCA_964513055.1 uncultured Opitutus sp. | reverse complement strand
GGCGCGGGTTGCGCGCGGTGTTTTACGCGGTGGGCGGCGTCGAGCCGGCGGACGCCGTGCCGGCGCGGCAGAGCGAGCTCGGCGCGCGCTTCCGCGCGTGGGGCCTGCCGGCGATCGAGGCGGCCCAGACGTGGACGGCGCGCGGGGTGGAGGAACTGGTCCGGGCGGTGGACGCGTGCCGGGCGGCGCGGGCGGGCTTTGCGTTTCCGACGGACGGGGCGGTGGTGAAGCTCGATTCGCTTGCGCAACAGCGCGAGGTCGGCGCCGGTGAGAACGCCCCGCGGTGGGCGGTCGCGTGCAAATTCGCCCCGGAGCGGGCGGAGACGCAGGTGCGGGCGATCACGGTGCAGGTAGGCCGGACGGGGGTGCTGACGCCGGTGGCGGAGCTGGCGCCGGTGTCGCTTGCGGGCTCGATGATCGCGCGGGCGACGCTGCACAACCGGGCGGAGATCGCGCGGCGGGATATTCGAATCGGGGATACGGTGATGATCGAGAAGGCCGGCGAGATCATTCCGGCCGTGGTCGCGGTGAATCTGGCGCGCCGCCCGGCGGACGCGGTGCCGTTTGTCTTTCCCGGCGCGTGCCCCGACTGCCGAGCGGCGGTGATCGAGCGGGCGGGCGAGGCGGCGGTGCGCTGCGGCAACGCGGACTGCCCGGCGCAACTGCGCCGGCGGATCGAGCACTTTGCGTCGAAGGCGTGCGTCGACATCGCGGGGCTGGGGCCCGCGATGATCGAGGCCCTCGTGCAGCGCGGGAGCGTCCGGGCGCTGCCGGATCTCTACCGGCTGCGACGCGAGGATCTGCCGGCGGCCGGTCGGGGCGCGGGCAAGTCGGGCGACCAGTTGCTGGCGGCGATCGCGGCGAGCCGGGGAGCGGAGCTGTGGCGGTTCATCCATGGGCTGGGCATCCCGCAGGTGGGCGCGGTCGCGGCGCGCGAGCTGGCGCCGCGGCACGGGAGCCTGGAGGCGCTGGTGGCGGGTGCGGCGGAGGTGGGCACGAACACGAGCACGCCGGGTGATGCCGCCGAACGCGCGGTGCGGGTGTTTTTCGCGGAGGAGCGCAATCGCGCGCTGGTCGGTGCGCTGGTGGCGGCGGGAGTGAAGCCCTTAGCGCCGGCGCGCGAGGGCGGAGGGGCGCGACTGGCGGGCAAGGTGTTCGTGCTCACGGGCACGTTGCCGACGCTGACGCGCGTGCAAGCGGTGGCGAAGATCGAAGGGGCGGGTGGAAAGGTCGCGACGAACGTGAGTCGCGGAACGCACTACGTCGTCGCCGGCGGAGAGGCGGGCGCAAAGCTCGCGCAGGCAAAGGCGCTGGGCGTGCCGGTGATCGACGAGGCGGGATTGCTCGCGCTGCTGGCGGAGCGGTAGGCCGAGGCGGGTGCGCGGGTGTTGCGGCGTGCGCGAGGTTCTCCGCAGGGGCGCTGGAAGATCAATGGCCCACGGAACACACGGAAGATCCGGAAAGAAGGCGGGAAATAGGGCGAACGGGGAGGCGTGGGATGCCCGGGCGGGTTTTGTTTTGGACAGGATTTACAGGAGTGAAGGCAGGATTCTCAGGAACGAACCGAGTGCTTGAGTGCCGCGATCCCCGAGCGACTGACGGTGCAGGAGGAGGAATCCTGTAAACCCTGGTTCGAGATCTTGGGAATCCTGTGGTCGATTCGGGCAGTGCGGACCGGACGACTTTTGACCACGGATGACACAGATGCCACGGATGGGTGCAGGCCGCCCTCATCCGTGCGATCCGGGTGATCCGTGGTCCACTTCCGGAAGGCGGTTGGCATGAGTTCCTACCAGCGAAGCGCCGTGAAACTCAGGCTGGCTCGGAGAGCCGGCCCGAAGAAGGGCAAAGCCTACGGGGTGGGTGTCAGGGGGAGGAGCGAATAATTTCAGGAGGCTCCTATAAGATTTGGGCGGTGGATGCGTTGAGGAAGGATGCCCCGCCCAATCTCGCATCGGTTCGCGCACACGCTCCGACGGCCGAGGCTGGCGGAAATGGCGATGGTGATTGCGGGGTGTCGTCGCCGGCGGGGATAAATTTATGAGCAAAGCAACCTGGGTGGCCGCGATCGGGGTGTTGGTGGGCGGCGCGGGCATGGGGCTCGCGTGGCGCGAGCGCGCGGAGCACCGCGAGACGCAGGCGGGTCTGGCGGCGCTGCGGCGCGAGCATGAAACGACCGTGGCGCGCCTGGCGCAGGCGGGCACGGAGAAGCGCGAGGCGGAGCAGCGGGCGCGCGCAAGCGAGGAGCGAGCGGCGTCGTCGCAGGCTGAACTCGCCGGGGCGCGCCGGGGCGCGGGCGGGACGCGGCCGGGTGGCGACGCCCGGGGCGTGGGTGCGTCGAGCGCGGCCGCGGCGACAACGGCGGCAGGCGCGGTCAATCCGGGCATGGAGGTGCTGGGGCATCCGGATTACCTGAAGTTGTCCGTGGAGAAATATCGCGCGGGCCTGGGGCTGCAGTATGGGCCGCTTTACCAGAGGCTCCGGCTCACGCCGGAGCAGATCGCGAAGTTCGAGGCGAACCGCACGGAGTTCCAACTCGTGACGCAGGAGGTCTTCTCGGCGGCGGTGGCCAAGGGGGTTTCAATCGCAACTCCGGGCATCATGGGCATCGCGCAGGAGCCGGTCGTCCGGCTCGAGCAGGAGTTGAAGGCGATGCTGGGCGAGGCGGGTTATGCGCATTACACGAACTACAAGCGGGCGGAGTCGGGGCTCGAGGTGGTGACGACCGTGGCGGGGAATCTCTATCGCACCGATACGCCACTCACGGCGCAGCAGGGCGAGCAGCTCACGCAGGCGGTGGTAAGCGCCACGCGGGCGGTGCCCACGGCGCCCGGTTCCAAAGCCGTGCGGCACGAGACGGATTGGGCGGCGGTGGCGGCGCAGGCGCAGGGGGCGTTGACGCCGTCGCAGGTGCGGGTGTTGAACGCGGTGCTCGAGGGGAAGCGCCTGCAGCAACAGATGTCCGCACTGTCGTCAGCGATCCGGGCGAACGCGGCCCCGCGGCCGGGCGGGTGAGGCGCGGAGAACGGCGGAGCGCGCCGGGCGGAGGCCCGGCGATCAGCAGGCCGGCGGGATGCTGGTCGGGCCGTGCGGGTGGCGTTTTTCGAAGGATTCCTCCCAGGCCTTGGTGTCGATGCCGAACAGCCAGTAAACGAGGCAGAAACTGCACGCGGCGCTGAGGATCGGGATGAGGCCGAGGAGCGCCCACCAGCCGAGGCCGTTGACGCTGAAGAACAGGATGACGCAACCGGCGATGAAACGCACTGCGCCATCATAGGAGCCGACGTTGGTTTTCATGGGAGGGGTGGACTGTGTCCCACCTTACTCCCGTCGGCGGGGGCTCGCTGCGCATCCGTTGCTCAAGACTGCGCATCGCACTTCCTGGTTGTTTCCTGCCGGCCACGTTCAATCCTTGCGGCTCCGTCATGCCCGATTTCCCCATCGTCGACACGCACCTGCATCTCTGGGCGCCCGGCCGGCTGAGTTATCCGTGGCTCGCGGGCGAACCGAAGTTGAACCGGGATTTTCTGGTCGAGGACTACCGGAAGGCGTGCGGCACGGTGCGCGTGGCGAAAATGGTGTTTGTGCAGTGTGACTGCGCGCCGGCGCAGGCGTGGGCGGAGGTGGGGTGGGTGGCGGAGCTGGCGCGGACGGAGCCGCGGCTGCGCGGCATCGTGGCGCGCGTTGCACTCGAAAAAGGCGCGGCGGCGGAGCCGGAGATCGCGCGACTCGCGACGCAGCCACTGGTGAAGGGCGTGCGGCGTTTGATTCAGGGCGAGCGCGACCCGGAGTTCTGCCTCAAGCCGGATTTCGTCCTTGGCGTGCAACTCCTGCATGCGCACGGGCTCAGTTTCGATCTGTGTATCAAACCCCCGCAGCTCGCCGCCGCGATCAAGCTGGTGCGGCAATGTCCCGATGTGGCGTTCGTGCTCGATCATATTGGCAAGCCGGACATCAAGGCTGGCCGACTGAATCCCTGGCGCGCGGAACTGCGCGAACTCGCAAAGCTGGAAAACGTCTGGTGCAAGCTGAGCGGGCTCGCCACCGAGGCGGACCACGGAAAATGGACGCCGGCGAATCTGCGGCCCTACCTCGATCATGTGATCGATTGTTTCGGCTTCAATCGCGTGATGTTCGGCAGCGACTGGCCGGTGAGCACGCTCGCGACGGATTTCCCGCGCTGGGTGGCGACGCTCGACGAAGCATTGCGCGGTTGCTCGGCGGCGGAATTGAGGAAAGTCTATGTGACCAACGCGGAGGAATTCTACCGCGTCTGAACTCAAACCGATTGAATGTGGAAAGCGGGAAACAGACCGGAACGAGCCTCGGGCCCATGCCTTTTTCCTGACTGTTTCCCGCCTTCCACATTCAATAACTCCGACGTCTTTTCCTTAACATGAAAGTCACCCCATCCACGCGTCGTCATTTCATTAAAACTGCGGCGACGGCTGTCACCGCGTTTCAAATACTGCCCCGCCATGTGCTGGGTGGGGCGCGGTTCGTGCCGCCGAGCGAGAAGGTGAATGTCGCGATGGTCGGCGTCGGCGGGCGCGGGCTGCAGAACATGAAGGCGCTGCTCGAACTGGCCGACGTGCAGGTGATCGCGATCGCGGATCCGGCGGAGCGGTTTTCGCTCGAGGCCTACTATTACAAGGGCAACGGCGGCCGGCTCGTCGGCATCGAGCAGTGCGAGAAGCACTACGCGGGGAAGACTCCGAACTACAAATGCGCGGGCTATGAGGATTTCCGGGTGATGCTGGAAAAGGAGAAGGCGATCGACGCGATCCTCTGCGCGACGCCCGATCACACGCACGCCTACGTGGCGCTGCGGGCGCTGCGCGCGGGGAAGCACGTCTACGTCGAGAAGCCGCTCACGCACAACATCTGGGAGGCGCGCGAGGTGGCGCGGGTGGCGAAGGAGACGGGGCTCGCGACGCAGATGGGCAACCAAGGCCACTCGACGCTCGGCATGCGCGAGACGGTGGAGCACATCCGCGCCGGCACGATCGGCACGATCAAGGAAGTGCACGCGTGGGTGCCGGCGAAGCGCTGGAATCCGGCGCTGACGACGAAGCCGGAGAAAGGCATGCCGGTGCCGGAGGGGATGAACTGGGATCTGTGGATCGGGACGCGCGAGCCGCGGGATTTTCACACGGCGTATCATCCGGTGTCGTGGCGCGATTTCTGGGCGTTCGGCAGCACGGGCATGGGCGACTTCGGGTGTCACGATCTCGATGCCGCCACCTGGGCGCTGGACCTGAAAGCGCCGACGCGGGCGGTGGCCTATGCGACCGGTCCGAGCGACAACGAGATCGCGCCGCATGGCAGCACGATCTACTACGACTTTCCGGCGCGCGGAGCGCTGCCGCCGCTGCGCGTCACCTGGCACGATGGCGGGGCGCGGCCGGCGGCCCCGGAGGCGCTCGGGAAGTTCCCGCTGCCGGCGCGCGGCGTGATGTTCGTCGGCGAGAAGGGCGTGATTCAGTGCGACGGTGCGGGCGGCGTGCCGCGGCTTTTCCCGGAGGCGCTGCGCGCGCAGCCGAAACCGGCGCCGAGTCTGAAACGTTCGAACGGCCATCACCGCGACTGGATCGACGCGTGCAAGGGCGGCGAACCGGCGAGCAGCCATTTCGGCTACGGTGCGCTGCTCACGGAGATCGGTCTCGTGGGCCTGCTCTCGCTGCGGCTAAAGAAGCCGGTCGAGTGGGATGCGGCGGCGATGAAGGCCACGAATCTGCCGGAGGCGGAGCCGATTATTCGCGGGGTGTATCGGAAGGGCTGGGAACTCGCGTCGTAAAGGGCGGCAGTGGGAGAGATGCTTCGCCTTGGCGGAGCGCAGCGTGAGCGTTTCCGCGGGGCAACGCAGCCACCGCTTTGAGACTGGAACGGTCCTTGAACGTGGGGCGGCCTAATAGGGCGTTGAAAGAGGGCCTTTCCGGTAGCGGAAGCCGTGAGGCTTTCGTGGCTGCGCCTCGCGGCGTCGGACGAAACGCTCACGCGTTCCGCTACCGACGAGAGCCGCGCTCCATCGTTTTCTCCACCCTCTAAGTCCTTGGGGCTGAGCTGAAAACGCGAATCCCGACCGGGGTTGGGAGAATCCCCCAGCGTAAATCCGTAGGCCCGTATCCGTGGGCACCCGAATTATTGAAAATGCCGCCGGCCGGTAGGCTGACGGCATGAACTCACCGCGCGTCGCCCGCACCTTCAGCCACCTGCTCCGTGGCGCCCTCTTCCTCGGTCTGAGCCTGACCGCCGTCACCGCGGCGCAGGCCGCCGGCATCAAATCGGAGCGCCTCCTGGCCGCCATCATCAAGCAAACGCCGGACTCCGTGATCGTGACGGCGGGCGAGCAGATGAAGCGCGCGGAAGCGGCGGCCGCGCAGATCGAGGGCGGCTACGCGTTCTGGGGCGTCGGCAAGTCGATGGAGCCGCTCTTCACCAGCCGCACCGCGATCGTGGTGGCGCCGGCGAAGTTCAAGGACCTGAAGAAGGGCATGACGGTGGTCTACATGAACAGCCGCGGCCGGATGGTCGCACACTCGCTGGTCGGTGATTTGCCGAAGGGCTGGATCGCGCAGGGCGTGGGCAACGCGGAAGAAGACGACGACCTCGTCACGAAGGACAATCTGATCGGTGTCATCATCGGCGCGTTTGCCGAGGCGCCGTCTGATTTCCGCGTGGCGCTGACGAAGGATCTGGTGGCGAAGGGCCGTCTGGTTGCGACGCGCACCTGACCCGATTTTTTTTGCAGCGGTTAGAGTTCATCAGCCGCGGAGAGAGGGCTCCGCGGCTTTTTTGTGCCCCGGTGACGCGAAGGATGGAGATCGATGGGAGGTTTGGAGAACGGGGTGATCGCTCCGGGGCGCAAGGGTGGACGGCGCGGGAACGAGGGCGAGTGGGGACGATCACCCCTACCGGGCGAGTCGGGCGAGCGCGGCGCGGGCGCGCTCCTTGGCGGCTTCATCGTGCTTCTCGCGCGAGGGCATCGCGAGGCCGGCCTCGAAGGCGGCGCGGGCTTCGGCGGGCTGGCCGTGCGCGGCATAGGCGAAGCCGAGTTCGAGGCGGTGCTGGAGTTGGTCCGGTTCGAGTTCGACGGCGCGTTGGAGGCAGCGGACGGCGTCGGCGGTCGAGGCCGCGGGCAGGCCACCGTAGAAGAGCTTCACGAAGAGCCGGGAGGTGGCGCCGAGGTCGGCCACCTCGTAGTGCCAGCGGCCGAGGAGGTGGTGAGCCCAGGCGTAGTTGGGGTTGAGGGCGAGCGCGCGTTCGGTGTCCTCGCGGATGAGGCGCGAGTATTCGACCTTCTGGCGGGTGCCGCTGTAGACGGCGAGTTTGCCGTGGCAGACGGCGAGGGAGAGCACGTTTTCGGCGTTCTTCGGATCGAGGGCGGCGGCGCGGCGGGCGTGCTCGAGGGCGCGCAGGATTGAGGCCTTCTTCTCGGCTTCGGTGGGCAGGTCGACGACGAGATCCGAGTGCTGCCGGGCAATCTTCTGGAGGAGAAACGCGTCGTCGGGCCGCTGCTCGGCGGCCGCCTGGAAGAGCGCGAGCGCCCGGCGCGTGTCGAGCCGGGCCTCCGCCGCCAGCGCTTCGCGCACCAGGTCATCGGCCGGAGCGGCCGCCGGGTGGGCGGCGCCGGCGAGGAGGCCGGCGGCAAAACCGAGGAAACGGCGGGGTCGGATCATTTTTCTGTTTTACGCGCGAGCCAGAGCGGTGGGTGCATGCTATAGTGTCCGCATGCAAGCATCCGGCTGTCCGGCAATCAACGGCGTGGTCGAGACGATCCTGTATTCCGACGATCTCCCGCGCGCCGCGGCGTTCTACCGCGACGTGCTCGGCCTCGCGGAGATGAAGAGTGACGGCTCACGTTTCGTGGCCTTCGACTCCGGCGCGGGGCGGGCGCTGCTGTTGTTCAAGCGCGGCGGCACACTCGTGGCGCAGCCGGTCGCGAGCGGCGGCACCATCCCGCCGCACGACGGGCACGGTCCCTTGCATGTGGCCCTGGCGATCGCGCAGGCGGATTACGAGGCGTGGCTGGGCTGGCTCGCCGCGCGCGGCGTCGCGATCGAGAGCGAGACGCAATGGGAGCGGGGCGGACGCAGTATTTACTTCCGCGATCCGGATCGGCATCTGGTGGAACTCGTCACGCCGGGCATCTGGCCCAACTACTGAGGGCCCGCCCGGCGTGCGTCGCTGATTTCCCAGAGGCCATGCGCAAACGTCCCGCCATACCCCGCATCGATGGGGGAGCCCAGACCGTCCTCCTCGTCGAAGACGTGGAGCGCGCGGTCGAGTTCTACGGGAAAAAACTCCTGCTGCAGTCGCAGGACGGCGATGCGGGCCGTTATGCGGAGTTCGACACGGGCGATGGCGGCGCGCTGCTCCTCGTGAAGCGCGAGGGCTCCATCGCACCGATGGCGATGGCGGCGGTCACGGATGAAACGGTGACGCTGACCTTCGCCATCACGTCCGACGGGCTGGAGGTCTGGAAGAAGTGGTTTGCGAAGTGCGGCGTGGCGATCGAGCGCGAGACCAAGTGGATTCACGGCGGCCGAAGCCTCTTCGTGCGCGATCCGGACGGGCGGCGGCTCGAGTTCAAGACGCCGCCGGCGGTGGTTCCGCCGAAACCGGTCCTGCTGACGGAGAAGAAGCGGGAGGACTGAAGGCCCGAAAATGGTGGAGAGGCTTGGGATCAAGCCGCCCCACCTCGAGCCATTACGGCTTCCGGAAAAGGTAGTGGCTCACGAGCCACTCCTCGCCGTCGCGATAGCCCCAGAGCTCGGCGCACGCCATGTAGAAAATGCGCCAGTAGGCCCACCACTTCAGCTCGTGGCCGGCGCCATAGGTGTCGGCGAAGAGCGGGAGGATCTCGTCGCGGTGCGCGTCCATGTTGACCAGCCAGTGCTCGGCGGTGCGCTGGTAGTGGCGGCCGTTGACCTTCCAGTCGGCCACGAGATGGAGGTCGTCCTGGAAGTGTCGCAGCAGATCGTGCGCGGGCATCTGGCCGCCGGTGAAAAAATACCGCGACATCCAGTCGGAGGCGTCGCGGGCGACGAAATGATACGAGAGCCGCGCGTGGGTGAAGATGTGGACGAAGAGCAGGCCCTCGGGCTTGAGCCAGCGCGCGATGCCGGCGAGGAGCCGCTGGTAGTTCTTCATGTGCTCGAACATCTCGACCGACACCACGCGGTCGAACTGCGCGGGCGCGGTGTCGAACGTGTTCATGTCGCAGGTGAGGATGCGGAGATTCGTGAGCCCGCGGCGCCGCGCCTCGCCCTCGATGAACTCGCGCTGCGTGCGGGAATTCGAGACGCCGGTGATGTGCGCGCGCGGGAAGCGCTCCGCCAGGTAGAGCGAGAGCGAGCCCCAGCCGCAGCCGAGTTCGAGGATGGACTGGCCGTCGGCGAGCCGCGCGCGCTCGACATAGAGCGCGAGCATGTGTGCCTCCGCCTCGTCGAGCGTCTCCCGGCCGGTCGGATAGAGGCAGCCGGAGTATTTGAGGCGGTGGCCAAGGCAGCGCTGATAAAAGAGCGTGGGCACTTCGTAGTGCTGCTCGTTGGCGGCGCGGGTGTCCTCCGCGATGGGCCGCGTCTTCAAGTCGGCGACATAGGCGGCCGGGTCGTAGCGGGCGGACTCGTCGCGGAGGCGCTGGGCCAGCAGGCGCCGGATGCCGAGGCGCACGAGGGCGTCGGGGACGAGGTCCTTTTCGAGAAGGGTGTCGATCATCGACATGGTTACGGGCGAAGGCGCGGGGCGGATGAAGAAAACTGCGGCCGCGGGCGCCGTCAGGCGAGCGTGGGCGGGCCGGCGGCAGCCGCCATCGGAGAATCTCCCATCGGCTGCCGGAAATCGTCCGAAACAAAGGTCGGGAGTTTTCGAGGCACAAATGCCTTCCCGCGGCGGAATGGCACGGTTTTCCTCCTGCCCTCAGCCTACGATTTTCCCAGTCGATCCCACACCGACCTTTGCGAAAAACGCCCAGACTCCGGGCGGAGAGTTTTCGGGCCGGTCCTCTGGACAGCCCTAAATCAAAATTCCCATGGTCTCCCTGCTTCCCAGCATGTCCTCGCGCCTGGACAAACGACAGCTCGCCAACGCCCTCTCGAGTCTGCGCAAGGGCGATTTCTCCGTGCGGATGCCGTCGGGCATGCCCGGAGTCGACGGACAGATCTCGGATGAATTCAACGAGCTCGTCGCGATCAACCAGCGGCTCGTCGAGGAACTCGAGCGCATCAGCCAGGGCGTCGGCAAGCAGGGCCAGATCTCGCAGCGGGCAAGCATCGGCAAGGTGACGGGCGCGTGGCAGGACGCCGTGACCTCCGTCAACTCGCTGATCAACGACTTGGTGCACCCGACCTCGGAAATGGCGCGCGTGATCGGCGCGGTCGCCAAGGGCGACCTCTCGCAATCCGTCGCGCTGGAAATCCAGGGCCGCCCGCTCGAGGGCGAGTTTCTCCGCATTGCCCGCACCGTGAATACGATGGTGGACCAGCTCTCGTCGTTTGCGTCGGAAGTGACGCGCGTGGCGCGCGAGGTCGGCACCGAAGGCAAACTCGGCGGCCAGGCGCAGGTGCCCGGGGTGGCCGGCACGTGGAAGGATTTGACCGACTCGGTGAACTCCATGGCCGGCAACCTCACGGCGCAGGTGCGCAACA
>CAZENI010000278.1:0-10650 GCA_964513055.1 uncultured Opitutus sp. | reverse complement strand
CCAGATCGAGGTGCCGCCGCACCACCGTGGCAAACGCCGCCTCGGCACGTTCGTCGGCAAACTGCCGAAGCAGGGTCGCATCATCGCTCATGGAGGTTCACTTTCACTAACGCCGCCCCGCGGAAAACCGAACAACAATTCCGCGCTGCGCCCAACCCCGACTCGACGCCTTCGCCCGCTTCTCCCCAGTCTTTGCCCCATGCCCCCCGACGCCCTCCTCCGCGACTGGCAGAAACTCTGCGCCGACATCGGCGAGCGCCGCGCCGGCACCCCCGGCGAGCGCCGCGCCGCCGACTACATCGCCGAGGAGTGGCGCGCCGCCGGCCTGGCCAGCGTCCGTCTCGAGCCGTTTCCCTGCACGCGCATGGCGGAGTTGCGCGCCGAGGTGCACGAGCCCGCGCCCCGCGGCCGCCGCTGGAAGCCCGTTGAGGCCGTGCCGCTCGTCGGCAGCCCTTCGACGCCCGGCCGCGGGCCGATCGAGGGCGAACTCGTCTGGCTCGAAATGCCCGAGGCCGGCCACCGCCTCCGCCCCGGCAGCCTGCGCGGGAAAATCCTCGCGCTCTTCGGTCCGCTGCCGACCGACGCCGCGCTCCACCAGCGCCTCGTCCGCGCCGCGCCCGTCGCCGTCATCCACGTCGACGAGCGCCTGCCGTTCGCGTGGGCCAAGAACGACGGCATGTATCCGTATTGGGTCCTCCGCTACGGCGTGCGCCCCACCCTGACTGTGCCCTACCTCGAGGCCTGGCGGTGGCGGCAGCAGGGCGTTAAGCGCCTCCGCGTGCGCGTCGTTGCCCGCCCCGTCGCCGCCGAATCGCAAAACGTGATCGGCGAGCTCACCGGCCGCGACCCGGCGCTCCCCGCGATCGCCGTCTCCGCGCATCACGATACGCAGTGCCACAACGTCGGCGCCGACGACAACGCCTCCGGTGTCGTCGCGCTGCTCGCGCTCGCCCGCCAGTTCGCCACGGCGCGCCGCCGGCCGTTGCGCACGCTGCGCTTCATCTCTTTCGGCACTGAAGAGCAGCTCTCGGTCGGCGCCGATGCCTATGTCCGCCAGCATCCGGAAACGCGCCGCGACACCGCGCTCGTCGTCAACTTCGACAGCGTCGCCTCGCCGCTCGGGCACTTCATCCTCTGGGTCGCCGGCGCGCCCGCGCTCGAGCGCCACGCTGTGCGCCGCCTCGCCGCCGGCGGCGTCGATGTGCAGGTGCGCCGCGAGATCTGCCCCTTCTTCGATCACTTTCCCTTCAACCGCGCCGGCGTGCCGTCGCTCACGCTGATGCGCGAAAACTTTTCCGGCGGCCGCTGGCAGCACCACAGCGCCCACGACAATATGGAAAACGTGTCCGCCCCGGATCTGCAGCGCCTGCTCGATGCCACCGCCCCGCTGCTCGCGGGGCTCGCCGGCGCCCGGGCGCTGCCGTTTCCGCTCCGGCTGCCGGCCGGCCAGCACGCGGCCGCCCGCACGCTCGGTCGCGACCTGCTCGGCGGTTGAATCGCAACAAATCCGCCGACCGCGCTTGTAGGGCGAGGGGCCCGCACTACGTTCCCCGGCACATGACTCCCCAAGGAATCGCCCGCCTGATCGGTGTCGCCCTCCTGATCTTCAGCGCCGTGCTCATGGCCGCGGCGGGCACTTTCGTGGTCAAGCCGGGCTTTCGCGGCGTGGAAGTGACGATGGGCCGGGTCTCGCGCGCATTCAAACCCGAGGGCTTCGGCCTCAAGACTCCCCTCGTCACCCACATCCACCAGGTCTCGATCCGCCAGCAAACCGCCGAGGACAAGGCGGAGTGCTATTCCTCCGACCTCCAGCAGATCACCGTCGACCTCAAGGTCCTCTTCCGCGTGCCCGAGTCCTCGGTCGTGAAACTCTTCCAGGACTACTACGGTGAGCCGTTCGAAAGCCTCATCGCGCCGCGCGTGCAGGAGGCGTTGAAGGAGGTCGCCGCGTTGCAGAGCGCCGAACAGATCGTGAAGAACCGCGAACAGATCAAGACGCGCTCCCTCGAGATCGCGCGACGCAAGGTCGGCCCGCTGCTCGTCGTCGAGGACATCGTCATCCAGAACATCGCCCTCACCAAGGAACTCGAGCACGCCATCGAGGCCAAGATGGTGCAGGAGCAGGAGGCCTCGAAATCGAAATACTTCCAGCAACGCGTCCAGATCGAGGCCGACACCGCCGTCATCCGGGCCAAGGGCGAGGCCGAGTCCATCCTGATCCGCGGCGAAGCGCTCAAGGCCAACCCCGCCTTCGTCGAACTCCAGATCGTCGACAAATGGGACGGCATCGCGCCCGTCGTGATCGGCAGCGCCGACAAGGTGATGCTCACGCTGCAGGACATCGAACGCCTCAAGTCCCAGGGGGCCGGCGGCGCCGCCGCGCCCGCCCGCGCCACCGCTCCCACCACTCCGGCCAGACGCTGACGCCCATGAATCCCTCTCCCGTTCCCAAACTCGCCGGCGTCGCGGTGCTCCTGTTCATCGCGCTGATCGTCGTGTCCGCGTCGTCCTACGTCATCGAGCCCGGCACGCGCGGCCTCAAGGTCACGCTCGGCAAGACCGCCGACCAGTTCCTCCCCGAGGGCTTCGGCTTCAAGGCTCCCTTCGTCACCAGCATCGTCGTGGTCAACGTGCGCCAGCGCACCCAGTCGGTGCGGGCCGATTGTTTCTCCTCCGATCTCCAGCAGGTGAAGATCGACCTCCGCGTGCTCTACCGCGTGCCCGAGTCGTCCGTCGTGCAGATCTACCGCGAGTTTGCCGGCGATCCCTTCGACAGCCTGATCGCGCCACGCGTGCAGGAGGCAATTAAGGAAGTCACCGCGCTTCTGACTGCCGAGCAAATCGTGAAGAAGCGCGAAGAGATCAAGACCAAGGCCCTCGCCGCCGCGGCCCACAAGATCGGCACGCTGCTCCACGTCGAAGACATCGTCGTCCGCGACATCAACCTCTCGAACGAACTCGAGAAGGCGATCGAGGCCAAGATGGTCGCGGAGCAGCAGGCCAACCAGGCACGCTTCACCCAGATTCAAACCCAGGTGGAAGCCGAGACCGCCATCATCAGCGCCAAGGGCGAGGCCGAGGCGATCCGCGTGCGCGGCGAAGCGCTCCGACTCAGCCCCTCGTTCCTGCGCTGGAAAATCGTCGAGCGCTGGAACGGCCGCTCCCCCATGGTCGTTCCCTCCGGCCCGGACAACTCCGGCGCCGCCCTCCTGCTGCCCGTCGGCCCGGCGGAAAAAGCCGCGACCCCCTGAGGCATGACTCCGCGAAAGCGCGCATTCCTGCAGTTCGGCGCCCTCGCCGTCGTCGCGGTCGTGTTGATGCTCCTGTTCAAACCCGTCGCCGCCTTCGCCGAGATGGCCGCGCGCGAGCTGCGTTATTTCTGGTGGCTCATCCTGCTCGTCGCGCTCGCGATCTGGCTGATCTGGGGCGTCGGGCGGAAACCGAAGGAGTAAAAGGTGGAGCCCGATGTCCTCATCGGGCTTGGGTTGGAGGGCTCCCAACCCAGCCCGCTGGGGACAACGGGCTCCACCTGCGATGCGCGGTCCTCACTTACTTTCTTTCCCACACCACTTCGCCGCCAATCACCGTCATCACGCACTGCGCCTTCAGAATCTCGGCCTCCGGAATCTGCATGATATCCGCCGACAGCACGGTGAAGTCCGCGACCTTTCCCGCCTCGATGCTCCCGCGCTCCTTTTCCTGAAACGACGCAAACGCCGGCCAGAGCGTGAACATCTTCAGCGCTTCCGCGCGCGTCACGCGCTGCTCGCGATGCCAGTCCGCATTAGAAAACCCATCGATCGCCCGTCGCGCCACCGCCGCGTAGAACTCAATCAGCGGTTCGCCGCGCTCCACCGGCGCGTCCGATCCGCCCGCGATGATCGCGCCTGAATCGATCAACGTGCGCCACGCATACGCACCCTTGAGCCGCTCCGGCCCAAGCCGCGCCGGCGCGAAATAGAGATCACCGATCGCATGCGACGGCTGCATCGACGCGATCACGCCCAGCGCCCGGAAGCGCGGGATATCCGCCGGATGGATCACCTGCGCGTGCTCGATCCGCCAGCGCGGCTCGGCGACTTTGCGCTCCGCCACCGGCACCGCGGCGAAGGCCCGCTCGTAGAGATCGAGCACGAGCCGGTTGCCCCGATCGCCGATGGCGTGGGTCTGGATCTGCACGCCGGCCCGCAGCGCGCGGATGAAAAACGGCAGCAGCGCCGCCTCCGAGCTCAGCAGCAAGCCGCGGCTCGCCGACGCATCGGCATACGGCTCCAGCAGCGCGGCGCCCCGAGAGCCGAGCGCGCCATCGATGTAGCACTTGATGCCGCGCACGCCCGCCGGCGCCGTGCCGCCCAGCACCGCCTCGGCCGCCGGCCCCGGTCCGCTCGCCGCCACATACACGCGCAGCCGGCTCTTCATCTCCCGCAGCGCGCGCATCTCCGCCACGCTCGCGCCCGCGATATGCACCTGCGTCCAGCCGAGCCGCAGCTCGCGCTCTGCGCCGATTTCGAGCGCCCGTGCCGTCTCGGCTTCGGTCGCGCCCGGCACGAGCCGGCGCACGAGGTCCATCGCCTGGTCGACGAGCAGGCCCGTCGCTTCGCCGCCCGCCTCACGCAGAATCTCGCCGCCCGCCGGATTCGGCGTCGTGCGATCGATCTTCGCCAGCGTCAACGCGCGCGAATTCGCCACGAGCGCATGGCCATCCGCGCGCGTGAGCACCACCGGCCGGTCCGCCACGACGGCATCCAGATCAGCGCGCGTCGGAAACCGCGGCGGCGACCATTGCGATTCGATCCAGCCGCGGCCCACGATCCACTTGCCCGCCGCCGGCTCCTCCGCGGCGCGCCGTTTCAGTTTCTCCTGCAACTCCGCCAGGCTCTTCGTGCCCTCGAGATTGAAGCTCAGCTCGCGAAACCCGATGCCCGCAAGGTGCGCATGCGCGTCGGCGAAGCCCGGCAGCATAGTAGCGCCCTTGAGATCGACGACCCGCGCGTCCGCCGGCGCTCGCCGTTTCGCTTCGGCCGCCGCGCCGGCAAACGCGATCCGACCGTCGATCGCCAGCACCGCCTCGACCCGCGGCTGCGCGTCATCGCCGGTGTAGATCGTCGCGTTGGTCAGCAGGAGTGGAGCGGCGGCCAGGGCCGGCGTCGCCACCGCGGCGAGCAGAGCGCGGAAGAGTCTCATCGCTCTTTCTTCGCCTTGTTGCCCTTCCCCTTGCCCCCCTTCGCGGCCGGCCGATCACCTACATCCGGCAGCGGCAGATAGTCGAAATCGACAATCATCTTCTCCGCCAACGCCGCGCGCAGGCGCATCTCGACGTCGTGCAACGCCGCACTGCCGCTGAGGTTCTTCAGCTCCGACGGATCGCTCTGCAAATCGTAGAGTTCGTAGACCGGCCGCGGCGCCGTGAAATACGTGGCGCGCAGGCCGTCGCTCAGTTTCCCCGCCTCGTTGGCCGCCGTCATCTCGCGCCACGCCGCGCCGCCGGCCGAGTCGACCGGCGAATACGGAATCCACGGCGTGCAGTTGTAGATCAGCTTGTAGCGGTCGCTCCGGACCGCCCGGCCGAGATCGTAGCCGCTGCTGCGGATGCCCACGGTCACAGGCGCCGTGCCGTGCGGCCCGCGCTCGACGAAGATGTGCTCCCGCGGCGAATACGCCTCGCCCTTGAGCAATCCGAGAAAACTCCGCCCGCTCATCTTCGGCCCCGGCGCGAGCCCGGCCGCCGCGAGGATCGTCGGCGCGATGTCCTCGTTGCTCAGCAGCGCGCGCGACTCGCCGCCGCCGCGGATCACGCCGGGCCAGCGCACCACGAGCGGGACGTTAGAGCCAGGATCGTAGAGCGAGCCCTTGCCGTGCGGCAGCGCGGCGCCGTTGTCGCCGGCGAAGATCACCAGCGTATTCGCCGCGAAACCACGCTCGGCCAGCAGGTCGAGCACGGCCTTCATGCTGCGGTCGATGCGGTTCACTTCGCCGCAGTAGTCGGCCAGTTGCTCGCGCATGCCCGGCACGTCGGGCCAGTGCGCCGGCAGCTTGAGCGTCGCCGGATCCGGGCGGTCGGCGGCGGGCGGCGTCCAGGGGTGATGCGGGTCGCTGAAATTCAGCCAGAGGCAAAACGGTTTCTCGGCCGGCTTCTTCCCGAGGAACTCGCGCATCTGCTCGATCGCCTCCGTGTCGGAACCGCGGTTCAGATAGTCCACGCGCTGCGCAAACGTCGTCATCTGGTGCTTGTTCACAATCTCGCCGATCGTGTTGCCCGCGTTGCCGCCCGACCCGTCGAGGTGATACGACCGGCCCGCGATGCCGGTGAAATAGCCGGCTTTCTCCCGCAGCAGCTCAGGAAACGTGATCTCGTCGCGCGGCAGCGGTGACGAGAAGCGCGTCATGCGCGCGGCGACCGCCGAGCGCCCCGTGAGATACGCGGCCCGCGAGGGCACGCACTGCGGCGCGGCGGTGAAGAAGCGGTGGAACTTCATGCCGTCCGCGGCGAGCCGATCGAGGGCGGGCGTGCGGACGTTGGTGTCGCCGTAGCAGCTCAGGAACGGATAGCTGTGATCGTCCGAGAGGACGAAGAGGATGTTGGGACGCGCGGGCGCGGCGGCGCGCAGGAGCGGGGCGAGAACCAGCGCGGCGAGCGAGCCGAGCAGCAGGAGACGGCGGAGCATCATGGGAAAGAGAGGCGGTAAATTCGAGCGGGCGGACGACGGAAACTCAGGGCGAGCGGGCGGCGAGTCCTTTTTCCAACTCCGCCACGGTGGGCACGGCGCCTTTCAGCGCTTTCGGCAACGCGCCGACTAGCTTGGTCACATAACCCGAAACACCGATCGGCTTGCTCACGTCGCGCAGGGCGTATTCGGCGATCACCCGGTTCTTGCTGCGACAGAGGATGAGCCCGATGGACGGCTCGTGCCCCTGCTGCCGGAACCGGTCATCCACCGCCGAGAGATAGAAATTCATCTTTCCCGCCGCCTCGGGCGTGAAGTCGCGCGCCTTCAAATCGATCACGACGAAGCAGCGCAATTTCAGGTGGTAGAACAACAGATCGAGGTAGAAATCCTGGTCGCCGACCTCGAGATGCACCTGCCGGCCCACAAGGGCGAAGCCCGCGCCCAGCTCGAGCAGGAATTTCTCGACCTGCGCAATCAAGCCGACCTCGACCGCGCGTTCGTTGGCGTCCTCCCGCAGCGTGAGAAAGTCGAAGAGGTAGGGATCCTTCGTGATACTCTGCGCGAGATCGGACTGCGCGGGCGGAAGCGTCTTCTGGAAATTCGTCACGGCCTTGCCCTGGCGCTCGTGCAAACCCGCTTCGATCTGCAACGCGAGCACGTTGCGCGACCAGCCGTGCTCGACCGCTTTCGCGGCATACCAGAGGCGGTCGGCCGCGTGCTCCAGCTTGTGCAGGAGCACAAGATTGTGGCCCCAAGGCAACGAGGCGAACGGCTCGGGCGGACCGATTCTCGCGGAGGAATCTGTCACAGGCCGTGACAGTTTAGCGCCGGCCGATTCTGTCACAGCGTGTGACAGAATTCCGGGCGCATCCGCATGGGCCGCATAAAAGGCCCGCATGCGCCAGACGTTCAGCGGCGAAAATCCGGTGAGCCCGGGGAATTCCTGCTGCAAATCCACCGCGAGGCGCTCCACCACCTGCCTGCCGTAGCCTTGCGTGCGTTGCGCTGCGTGGATCAACCGCCCGACGTCCCAGTAAAGCGCGAGCAACTCGCGGTTGGCCGCCAGCGCCGCCTTGATGCGCGCGGCCTGCACGCGAGTCTTGATCTCCGCAAGCAAGGGCGCGTAATCCGCCGGCCCGACCTTTGTGGGCTTCGCGATCTTCGCAGCTTTGTCAGCGCGCTTGGTCATCGGCACGCAAGCTGACCCACGCGCACTCCGCGCGCAAGACCCCGCGCCGCGCTCAACGCGGCGTCGCCGGCTCGCTCCCCGGCGACTCCGCGCCGGCGGCGTCCACAAACGCCAGCGTGTAAACCGGCTTCGCCCCGGCACGCAGCGTCTCGTCGCGCGCCGACGCCGCGTGCAGCCCGTGCGGCGGCGAGTCCCGGCTCGTGGTCAGGAACTTCGCCTCGCGGCGGCCGATCTCCCTCCACAGCACCCCGTCCCGAAAAATCCGGATCAGCCGCAGCCCGCCGTCCAGCTCGGGCTCGACCCGCCAGTGCAACTCCACTCCGCGCGCAGCTTCGTCCCACGCCGCCTCCAGGACGGGCTTCCGGCTCGGCGCGCGCGCGGGCACGACCGTTCCCGTTTCGGAAAACATCTTCCACTGCGCCGCCACCGCCTGCGACGGTAGCCAGGCCTGGGCGGGATCGCGGCTGCGTCCGGCCTCCGCCGGCGCGAGCTCGCGCGTCGTCGCGTCCACCCAAACTCCGCGCGGCGCGGCTTGCTCCCGGTGCGCCGCGAGCACCGCGTCGAAATACGGGATCACCAACAGCCGTGCGTCGCCGCAGTCGTGCTCCGTGCGCGGATCGAGCGCCAGCGCGACCCGCCCGCCGGCCGCGCGAAGTTCCCGATACATCGCCTGCATCGGTTCCCAGGATACAAAGTGCCGCGAGGTCGGCACCGTCTCGCCCCGGCCCCAGACGAAGAGCAGCGGCAGGTCGTGCGCCACCGCCACGAAGCGCGCGCGAAACGCCGCGTCGCCAAACTGCTTGTGCGCGCCGCCGCGCAGCGAGGCCGCGAGAATCCGCGCCCGGTGACGCAGGACCATCTGCATCCCCCAGCTCGATCCCCCGGAGTGTCCCCACAAAATCCAGGACGCCGTCTCCAGCTCCGGCCGGGCGGACCGCACACCGAAATCGCGCAACGCAGCCAGCAGCGCTCGCTCGGAGCCGCTGTCGGGATCGTTCCAATCCGCGCAATCACCCGTCACCGTGTAGTGCGGCACGAGCACCGCGCAGTCGTGCCGGCGCGCGAGCGCCTGCCAGTGGAAATCGCGCGCCACGGGCGGATTCGCCGCCGCGGAGGAATTCCCACAACCATGCTGGTGGATGATCACCGCCCGCACCGGCCGACCGGGCTCGGGCAGCCAGCAGGTGAACTCCACCCGTGTGAAACGATCGCCCGCGCCCGGCGTAACCGTGCGCTCCAGCAGCACCCCGCCGCCCGCCGGTCCGTCCGCCGCCGCCGCGACAGCTCCGAGCGCCAGCGCGAGCACCAGCGCGCCCCGCTTCAGAGCCATCGCGAGGAGATTTCCGCGGCGCGCGTGCATGAACTATTTGATCCGGGTGAACAGGTCCTGCACCGCGGCCTCGAGCTTGCGTGACGCCTCGACCTCCACGCGATTCGTGCCGAGCCAGGTCTCGTAGCCGCCGAGCGCGTGCTGCTCCGGCGTCGGCAGGTAACCGTAGCCGCCGTTCGCCAGCTCGATCGTGAAGGTGTCCTTGAACGGGCTCACCGCCTTGATCGTCAGGCCCGTCTCGGTGAACACCTCGAACGGCAGCGCCGCGATCCCGAGACCGCCGAGGCGGAACGTCTGCACGATCACGCTCAGCGATTCCGGCCACGTCGCGGCCGTCACCGTGCGCTCGGCATACGCCAGCTCATGCCGGTGGATGGGCGAGACCGTGGCCGGGCGCGCGAGCACTTCCCGCGCGCGCGCAACGAGTTCCGGCCCCGGCCGCCGCGTCTTCAACACCACTTCGGTCTGCGCGGCCTTCAACTCGACCCAGTCCTGATGCTGGAGTGTGCGGTGCACGCGCAGGACTTCCTGCGCCACGTCGTCGGCCACGCGCCGGATCTTCTCGTAGGGCGCGAGTCGCGCGGCGGGCGCGGAAATATCGATGTTGTTCACATCAGCGCACGGTCCGTTCGCGAGCAGCCCGACAAACGGCCGCTCCTGGCGATCCGCGCCGAGGAGCTGCTGGATGCGATCGCAGAAAGCGCCGAAGTAGTCGGCCGAGATGTCGCCGCGCGGCACGCCGCCGACGTAGTGCAGCCAGTAGTTGGCGAGCAACGCCAGCGGCCGGCCGTCGCGTGCCTGCACGGAAATGAAATACACCTCGGGATTGGTCGGCCCGGCCGGCCCGGCGAGATCCTTCCGGCTCGAGCCCGGGTTCATGATCGCGCGGTCCTGCTCCCCGAAGGGATTCACCACCGTCATGCCGTCCTTGAGCCGCCACCGCCGGTTGAAGACATGCTGCGGCACCCGGCCCGCGCCCCACGCGATGCGAGCGGGCTCCAGGTGGTTCAACGCCCGCTGCACGCCGTCGACGATGCGCGTGGCCAGGAACCGCTGGTAGTCGTCGAGCGACGGCATCGACCCGGCCGCCGCCAACGCCATCGCGTTCGAGCCGCGCGCGCTCGTCGCGGAGTGCGTGTGCGTCGCCGACATCATCATGTGCGCCGCCGGGATTCCGGTCGCCGCCTGGATCCGGCGCTTCGCCTCGTCCCAGACCTCGCGATTCACCGACACGCTGTCGACTACGACGAACACCAGCCGCGTCGTGCCGTCGTCGAGGGCGAGGCACCGGGCATGCAGCTCGTCGTGGACATGCGTGGCGGGCGGGATGTCGAAATTGCCCACGATGCCGGCGCCGAGCGGCGGCGTGATGTTGCTCGTCGCCGCGCCGGCGCGAAACACCCGCACCGGCGCCGACGACGAGGCCGCCGCTCGCAGCTCGAGCGTCGTACTCACGACGATCG
>CAZENI010000277.1:0-10681 GCA_964513055.1 uncultured Opitutus sp. | reverse complement strand
ACTCATCGGCTCGGGCTGGCTCCTCGACGGAGTAAACGCTGGCGCGCCAATCTAATGTCTAGTTCTTAGGGGACGTTGGTATAAGGCGTCCGTGGCGGTGTTGCGTTTGCGAGGCAGAGCGGTGCGCCAGGTCAATGTAGTGCCGAACACCCTCTTGTTGGGCGCGGCGGATTCGGCGATACTTGCGGCATGTTCCTGCGGAGGAGAAACAAGCAGTCGCGCGGTATCGGTTACAGTTACTGGCACCTCTGCGAAACGGTGCGCACGGCGCGGGGACCGCGCCAGCGGGTCGTCGCCTCGCTCGGCAAGCTGGACGAAGCGGAGGTCGCGGGGCTGCGCGGCGGCTGGGACGATTTGACCGCGCTGCTGCGCGGCGGGACGCCGGCGCGCTCGCCCGCCGCGCGGACCGCCGAGTTGCCCGGGCTGGAGTCGGCCCCGCCGTCCGGATCGGCGACCACGGTGCCGCCCGCGCCGGCCCCACAGTGGGAACGCGCCGACGTGGGCGGCTTGCGCGTCGGAGCGCACGCGCGATTTTGGCGAAAGCTATCTCGGGCTCGCGCTGTGGCACCGGCTCAAGCTTGACGAGTTGCTCGCGGCGTTGCTCCCGGCCGGCCGCGAATCGGTCGCGTGGTCGCACGTGGCCGCGCTGCTCACCGTCGCCCGGTTCTGCGCGCAACGCTCCGAGCTGGGCGTGGCCGAGCACTGGTATGAGACGACCGCGCTCGACGATCTGCTCGGCGTCGATCCCGCGACGGTCAACGATGCGCGGCTTTACCGCGCGCTCGATCAGCTCGGCCATGAGCCGGCCCGGCGGCGAGATTGTCTTCGAGTGGCGAATGTCGCGCCGCCAAGTGGAGACCAAGACGCTGCTCACCAGCTTCAAGGGCGTGCTCCAGCCGGATGCGTTTCCCGTGCATGCCGCCTTCGCCCGTGAGAACGAAGCCGAGATCTGCGTCGGTTGTTGGGCGCCTGCGCGCGGGCGTTTCCACGAAGCCCTGGAAGAAGCGCCGGTGCAGACTGGCTTCGTGTTGCGGCTCATCGGGCACCTTTACGCCATGGAGGCCGTGTGGGATGACGCGAAGAAAATCAACCCAAGGCACCGTGCGCACCTGCGGCAGCGGGATTTTGGCTGCACTCTGAGCTTGTTGAAGAAGGTCGCTGTCGTGCTCGCCGCACGCGTGCGACCTGCTTCGCGGATGGGCGAAGCGTGCAGCTATCTGCTCGCCCAATGGGAGCCGCCCACGGCGCACTTTCACCACGGCCAAACGTGACTCGTCACCGATGTGGTCGAGAACGCCATCAGGCCGACCAAACTCGGCGTGAAAAACTGGCTCGCCATCGGCCATCCCGACGCCGGCCAACGCTCCGCCATCAACTACTCGATCGTTGGTTCATGCCGACGACCTGGCATCGACGCGCTGCTCTACTTGCGTGATGTCCTCACGCGTTTGCCGACCATGACCAATCAAGACTTCCACTGAGGCCTGCTTTCCTCTCAGTGGCAGGCGGTCTTCGTCGCATTGAAATAGCCTAACCCACGACGGCACCTTGCCGGTTTAGCAATCAGACCCAGATCGTTACTACTTGGGTTCGTCAACAAGGACGTCCGTCGGTCGCATGCGTCCTTTTGATTCACGACTGGAGCCAGCACGGGCATCCGACGATATCTCAGTTTGAGCACCATCACGGAGGCATCGCTGTTTTTATCGCGCAGGGTGATTCGATGGGGTCCATTGACCCGAACCTGTCTCATTCGCTTTGGGTCCGATACCACGAAGCTTGCTTCGTCTTGGTTGGTGGAGGGGGTTGAATCGCTCGCATCGCGTGGGGCCGAAAAGTTTGGAGTGGCTTGCTCAAATGCCCCGGGGATTTTTACTGGTTTCTTGGATCACTTTTTTCGTCCAGCACTTTCTACCGCGGAAGATCCGAGCACTAACCCCGCGGGAGTCAGAACGAGGCTCGAATGCATCGAGATCCCGCATAAGGGGTGGCAGGCGAAGGGATGCCCCCAGTTCCGCCGCCCTTTGCTCAGCAGCCCGATGTTGTCCCGCGAATACGAAAACTCCGTGGTATCGTGCAGCACGAGCAGGGTGCCGCCCACTGTTGTCGTTCGTTCGCGCGTCGCGAGAGAGTGCCCCGCCGGGGCCTTCGCCTCATTGTGGGTAGTTGAAAGCTCGGAGCGACGCTTGCACATGGGTGTCGAACCGTGTTTGCCCGTGTTGGTCGCGCGCGTTGAGCGGTTCCCATTGCGTCAGGAGATAACCGCGCGCCACGTCAGAGCATGCAAAGCGGACCATCCGGTTACTTCACGGACCGGGGCTCTGCTTAACGGGATGAGCGTTTCGCAGGGTTGACCTTGAACGGGAGGCGTGAAGTAATTCATCGCTTCTTTTATCTCCTGCCTGCGTCTGGCCGGACATCGTTGGCCGAAAGTCTTAACCTCCTGAAATCAGCCCCCAAATGAACAACTGGACACGCAAAGAGTTCCTCAAAGCCTCGCTCCTCGGCGGTGGCGCCGCCCTCGTCGCCGGAGGCACCCGGGTTTACGGTGCAACGGCTCCGGCTGCCGGCAGCGCCAGCGGCGATATCCGCGTCGCCGTCGTCGGCATCAACTCCCAAGGCGCGGGCCACATGCGCGACTACCTGACCAAGCTCCCCGGGGCGCGGCTCGTGGCGATTTGCGATGTCGACTCCGAAGTGCTGACCAAGCGCGCGGCGGAATGCGAGAAAGCCGGCGTCAAGCCGACCCAATACGCGGACTACCGGAAGCTTCTCGAAGACAAGAATATCGACGCCGTGGTGCTCGGCACGCCGAACCACCAGCATTCGTTGCAGACGATCTGGGGCCTCCAGGCTGGCAAGGACGTCTACTGCGAAAAGCCGCTCTCGCACAATGTATGGGAGGGTCGTCAGGCCGTCGAAGCCGGCCGGAAATACACCAAGAACATCGCCTACGCCGGCACGCAGAATCGGTCCTCCGAAGACATCATCGACGCCATGGCGTTCGTGAAGTCCGGCAAGATCGGGCAAATCAAATGGGTGCGCGGCCTCTGCTACAAGTCGCGCGACAGCATCGGTGTCACCAGTGGACCGCAGGAAGTGCCGGCCAGCATCGATTACGATCTCTGGACGGGCCCGGCGCCGCTCACGCCGCCGCGGCGCAAGTCCGCGAAGTATGGCTCGGTCCATTACGACTGGCACTGGTTCTGGAACTACGGCGGTGGTGACATCACCAACCAGGGTATCCACCAGATGGATGTGGCCCGCTGGTTCCTCGGCGAGAAGGGCCTGCCGGAGACGGTCATGAGCTTCGGCGGCCGCTTCGGCTATCGTGACGACGCGGAAACGCCCAACACGCTCGTTTCGGTCTTCGGCTACAAGAGCGCGCCGTTGATCTTCGAGGTGCGTGGACTCCCGATGAAGGCCGGCATGCGCGCGATGGACAAGTTCAAGGGCACGGACATCGGCGTCGTCGTGCAGTGTGAAAGTGGCTACGTTACGATCGGTTCGAACGGTGGCGCCGTGGTCTACGACAATCAGAACAAAGTGGTGCAGAAGTTCGCCAAGAACACCCTGGGCCAGCATCGCGCGAACTTCGTGAAGGCCGTTCAGGCCAGGAAGGTCGTCAACGCGCCCCTGATCGAGTGCCACTACTCGTCGGCGCTTTGCCACCTCGGCAACGTCTCGTATCTGGTCGGGGCCGAAAAGAGCAACGCGCAGCTCGCCGAGGCCATCAAGGCCGACGCGAACACCCAGGATTCGTTTGCCCGCATGATGGATCATCTCAAGGCCAACGAGGTGAACACCGGGACTACGAACACCGTGGTCGGACCGCTCCTGAAGATCGATGCGCGCACCGAGCGCTTCGTCGGCTCGGAGAAGACGATCGTCGACAAGGCCAATGCCAGCCCGCTCCTGAAGCGTGAGGGCCGGGGCGCCTTCAAGATCCCGGTGCTGCAGAACGGAACCGTCGCCGCGTCCTGAGCGACGGCTGCGCGTCAAGTCCTGCTACTCTCTCGAGCCCCGCGTGAAAACGCGGGGCTTTTTGTTTTGGGAGTATGGGCTCGTTGTCCTGCCTTCTCAGGTGGCCGGACTATTCTCCTTGGCTGCGCGAGTGGGTGAGCGGCGGTTCGCTCGTGCGCTCGCCGCCACAGGAGTCGGATTCCGCCTGAAGGCGGGGACTGCCAGCGTCCGAGTCTTCACTCGGCCTTCTTCGCGGCGTTCTTCTTCTTACCGCCCTTGGCGCCGCCACCGTCGGCTTCCGGAATCGGACCGCTGAACGGCGGCCGCTCGAACGTCTGCCCGTCGCCGGTCACCCGCGGATCCTTCGCTTCCGTGAGCGTGTTCATGAGTTGCGCGGCGAGTTCGGCCCGGGTTTTTGCGTAGGCGGGGTCGGCGGCGACGTTCTTCACCTGGTCGGGATCTTTGCGCAGATCGTAGAGTTCCTCGGCCGGGCGCGGACCGAAGGCGTGGTCGTAGTGCCATTTCCACTTCGGATCGGCGCGGTGGGCGATCAGCCATTCCTTGGTCGGGCTCGCGTCCATGTCAGCGAAGCCGATCCGCGTGTTGGTGGCGAGTGCGCCGCTCGCCATCACGTCAGCCTGGAGCGCGGTCTTGGCATCGCCCATGGGCGCGCGGTCGGCGGCGAAGTTGCGAATGTAGACGAAGTCCTTCGTGCGGTAGGCGCGCATCGGATACGGCAGGTAGCCTTCGCGCGCATCCTCGACATGGCGCTCGCGGCCGGTGATGACCCAGGTGCGATCGGCCTCGACCTGACCGCTGCGCTCCGACTGCAGGATGGGGAGCAGCGAGCGGCCGTAGAGGCCCGCGGGTGGCTTGACGCCTCCGATCGCCATGAACGTGGGGGCGAGATCGGGCAGGCAGACGAAATCGTCGACCACGCGGCCGCCCTTGCCGCCGGGCACGCGCGCGACGAGGGACACCGCCGTGCCGTGATCGTAGAGGTTGCACTTGCCGGAGGGAACTCCGGGCATGCCGTGATCGCCGCTCACGATGATGAGGGTGCGATCGAGTTCGCCGGCGGCCTCGAGCCGGGCGCGAACTTCGCCGATGTAGGCATCCACCGCCTGGCACTCGCCGAGGTAGTCGGCCACGTCTTCGCGAATCTCGGGGACGTCGGGCAGAAACGCCGGCAGCTTTCCCTTCAGCTTCTCCGGATCGATGCCCCACAGCGCCTTGCCCGAACCCTTGATCCAGGTGCGGTGGGTGGTCGTGACGCCGAGGTAGTAGTGCCAGGGCTCGCCGCCCTTCCGCGCGGCGAGGAAGGCGTCGAAATTTCCGCGGACCTGCGCGAGCACGGCCTCGCGCGCGGCGGGGACGGTGGCGCCCTTGGCGACGGCGGCGGTGACGACCTCGGAGAAATTGTTGGGGTCGCGGCCGGCCTGTTCGTAGGCGTAGCGCTGCTGGCCAAACGGGGCGTCGGACGGCGACCCCGGGCCCCACACCTTGTAGCTCTTGCCGATATGGTAGCCGGCGTCGCGCAGCAGGAGCGGATAGGCCGGAATCGCGTCATCCCAGACGGCGCCGCGCAGGATGGCGCCGCGCCCTGTATTGAAAAAGTAGCGACCCGAGAAGAGCGAGCTGCGGCAGGGCGTGCACGAGGGCGCGTTGACGAAGGCGTGCTTGAACGTGACGCCTTCGCGCGCCAGCCGGTCGACGTTCGGAGTCTTGATGGCGTCATTGATCGACGGTTTGCCGTCGACGCCGGCATAGACGCTGGCGTAGCGGCCCCAGTCGTCGGCGAAGACGAACAGGATATTCCAGCGCGGGGCGGCGGGGACGGCGGCGGCGAGTTTCGCGGAGAACGCGAGGGCGGCGAAGAGGACGAGGGCGCGACGAAGCGGCGAAAGCGACATGGGAAGCGGGGTTGGTCGGGATCCTCTGCGCGCCGTCGGGCCGGGCGCAAGGGCGGGTTGCGAGCGCGCTCAGGTGTCAGGGGTTCTTCACAAACGTCAGGCGCAGCTCCTGCACGCGCGGATCCTTCTCCGGCGTGAGTGTGAAGAACACGTTCACGCGTCCTTGCTCGCCGACCAGCGCGAACCGGCCGCGCAGTTGATTCTCGGGGACGATCTCCCCAACCGACTGGATCGCGCCGGCCTTCCCCAGCGTCTCGCGGGAGAGTTTCATCCACTCCTCGCGGGACCGGTCGGGGAAGAAGTTCTCCGCCACGATGGCGGCGGCGAGCGTGGCGTTCCAGGACTGCACCAACTCCGCGATTTGCTTCTTCCGGAGTTCGAGGATGGCGGACGGCGGCTGCGTGCGGCGCGGCAGTTTGGCGTCCTCGATGAGGATCGCGCCCGCCCGGGCGACGGCGACGCCGGTGCCCGCGTAGGTGAGATTCGCGAAGGCGATCACGCCCACGCCGTGTTCCGGATAGAAACGGTAGATGCTGCCGAAGCCCGGCAGCCCGCCGCTGTGGCCGACGCGCACGACCTGCTTGCTGTCGGTCGTCCAGCCGAGGCCGTAGCCGTAGGCGCTGACGGATGGCACGAGTTCGCCGGCGCGATTCTTCGCGTCGCCGGCGAGTCCGGTGAATTCAGCGGGCTTGTGCATCTCGCGCACGGAGGCTCGGCGGACGATGGCGGCGTCGGAGTCGTTTCGCGCGGGCCACGCGGCCAGGTGGAAGCTCACGTAGCGGGCGAAGTCGTCCATCGTCGTCAGCAAACCGCCCATCGCGCCGTAGACGCCATCGTGCAGCAGCGGCTCGAGTTTCCAGGCGCCGCCCTCGAGGCGGTAGCCGAGCGCGAGCTTGCCGGCGGGAACTTCGGAATACTCCCAAACGGTGTCCTTCATCCCGAGGGGCAGCAGAATTTCGCGCGTGATGTAGCGCTGATAGGGCTCGCCCGCGGCCTTCGCGACGATCTGGCCGAGGAGGGCGTAGGCGAGGTTGCTGTATTCGAAGGTGATGCCAGGCGCGTTCGAGAGGGAGAGGCCGCCGGTGATGAACGCGGCAAACTCCTTCACGCCGACGGCGAGCTGGCGATCGCCCCACGGGTTGTCCTCCGGAAAGCCGGGCGTCATCGTCAGGAGGTGGCGCACGGTGATGGCGGGTGAATCGGCCGTGAGCTTGGCGACGGCGCGGAACTCGGGGAGGAACTTCTCGACCGGATCGTGGAGCGAGAGTTTGCCCGCATCGCGGAGCTTCATGATCGCGAGGGCGGTGAAGCTCTTCGACATGGATGCGATCCGGAAACGGGTGTCGCGGGCGGCGGGGATCTTGTTCGCCACGTCGGCGAAACCCGTGGCGCCGGTGTGAACCAGTTCGCCGTCGAGCACGATGCCCCAGACGAAGCCGGGGAACTTGCGTTCGGTGGCGGATGAGCGGAAGGCCTCGTCGATCTGCGGGAGCGCGGCGGCGATCTTCTCGCGCCGGGCGGCAGACGACTCGGTGAACTGCGGCGGCGCGTAGGCCTGGGTGGGAGCGGGGGCGGCGAAGCTGCAGGCGGCCGTGAGCAGGAGCAGGACGGGGAATTTCATGGGTGGCGGGCGGGACCGGAGAGGCATGACAAGCGAACGACCGCAACCTGTCCACCGGCTTCGCGCTGGCGGCCGCGCACCGACTGCGACTCAATCGGCCCATGACCCGCCTTCTCCGCCCCCTGATGGTATTGCTCCTGTGCGCCGGCCTGGCCTTCGCCGCGGAATCCACGCCGGCCCAGGTTCGCTCGCTCAAGATCACCGTGCTCTCGACCATGCTGGCCGATGGCGACGAGCTGGGCGAGTGGGGCTTCGCCGCGCTCATCGAGGCGGACGGACGTCGCATCTTGTTCGATACGGGTGCCAAGAGCGACGTGGTGCAGAAGAACCTCCACACGCTCAAGCTCGACCTCAGCGACGTGCCTGACCTGGTGCTCAGCCACTGGCACTGGGATCACATCGGCGGCTTCATGACGCTGCGCCGGTCGGCGATGGCGAAGCAGCCGTCGGCGCTCGCGCGGACCCACGTGGCGCAGGGCTTCTTCGATTCGCGCGTCGGCACGCCGCCCGGCGTCGAATTGAACCAGATGATTCGTGTGCGGCCCGAGTATGAGCAGACCGGCGGAAAATTCGTGGTGCACGCAAAGCCCGTCGAGCTGCAGCCGGGCGTCTGGCTGACCGGTCCGGTGCCGCGCAAGCATCCCGAGCGCAACTGGAGCGGTCGCACGCAGATTAGATCCGCGAGTGGTGCGCTCGGGGAGGACACGCTGCCGGACGACATGGCGCTCGTCGTCAACACGGAGAAGGGTCTCGTGATTGTGACGGGCTGCGGCCATGCCGGCGTGGTCAACATCATCGAGCATGCGCGCGGCGTGGTGCGTCCGGCGAAGGTGCACGCGCTGATCGGCGGGCTGCATTTGTTCAACGCGAGCGAGGCGGCGCTGACCTGGACGGTCGGAAAGCTGCGCGAATTTGGGGTGGAAAATCTGCTCGGATGTCACTGCACCGGCATCGAGACAGTGTATCGCTTTCGCCAGGACCTCGGGCTCGGTCGGGCGCACTGCGTCGTCGGGGCGGTAGGGGCGGGATTCGAACTGGGCAAGGGGATCGATCCGCGAACGATCGCGAAGTGAGCCGCCAGTCCCTGCGCTCACGGGCAGGGCTGCAACGATCCCCGCGCCCCGCCTTCAGAACGACACGCCCGCCGTGAGCCGGAATTTGCGCGGCTCGGCGAGCAGCACGCGGAGGTAGCCGCTGCCGGTGGGCGTGTAGCGCAGCGGCATCACTTCGTCCTCATCGGTGAGATTCGTGACGTTGAGCTGAATCGTCAGCTCGGCGCTGCGCTGGCGCACGCTGAGTCTGCGGCGGTAACCGGCGAACGCGTCCATCTTGAAATCCACCGGCCCGTAGAGGGTATCGCCGAGGATGCGCAGTCCTTCCGCCGTGCGGCCGAGGAGCTTGCGGCCGAGCTTGGGTTCGCTCTGCCAGCGAGCGCCGCCGCCGAGGAACGCGCCCTTGAGTCCGCCTTCGGTGAACGAATAGCGGCCGCTGACGTTGGCCTTGTAGGGGCGTTCGCCATAGCCGAAGCCATAGAACTCGCGGATGCCGGCCATCACGCGCTGCAGGGCCGCGGCTTCCAGATCGATCGTGGAGGCGGAGGTCGCGTTCACGAGGGAGCCGGCGCCGGGCGTGCTGTGCCAGAAGGCGTTTTCGCGCGCGAACCAGCCTTCGAACTCGGGGACGATGCTCGAGCGGTCGGTCTTGGTGTAGGAGAAATTGAGGACGCCCGTGAGGTTCCGGGTGACGTTGAACCAGGTCGAGAGCTCGTAGCCCTCGTTGCGGACGTCGGAGGTGCCGGTGAGGTTGGCTTCATCGCCGATCAGGTGGGCGGTGTGCTGCGCCTGGGTGATGCGGCCGGCGGCGAGGAGCGTATCCAGGATTCGGGTGCTCGGGGCGACGAGGTTGTTTTCCCCGGAGTTGAGGCCGATGGCAAAAGTGCCGCCGCTGGCCTTGTCCTGGGAGGTCTGGTAGGCGGTCGCGCGCAGGAAGATTTTTCCGTCGAGCAGATTCAGCATGAAGCCGTAGTCGTCGCTCGTGCCCTCGAAGGGCGGGGGCAGGCGCTCGTCGGGCAGGACGCGGGCGTTGAGCGGGGGCTGGGCGTTGTTGTTGGCGTGATTGTAAAAGACGGAGAAGACCTTGGTGGCGTGGAAGACGATGCCCTGCGTGCTCGTGACGGGCTCGTAGGTCGTGGTGTCGTCGATCGTGTTGGTGAACTTGACGGTGTTGGCGATGGTGCGGCCGGCGACGACATCCGGATGGGTCGCGGCGAGGCGGGTGTCGCCGTAGGAATCGAACGCGATGCGGTCCCAGCGGACGCCGGCGGTGACGACGATTTTGTTTTGCCAGAATGAACTCTGCGTCGCGGCGAGGAGCGTCTTCATCGTGCGCTCAATGTCGCCGCCGTTGGCGTTGGCGTTGATCCAGATCGGGCGGTAGGTGCGGCCGTTGCGGACGACGGTGAAACTGTCCTGGCCGTTGCCGGCGTAGTAGGTGCCGAAGTTGCCCGGCGTGACGTAGTGGCGGCGCCAGACGAAATTGGCTGCGACTTCCGGGGTGGCGGGGTTGCTCAGCGGCGCGCCCGCTTCATCGGCGAGGATCTGCGCGATGGGGTAGCGGTAAGCGCGGAGGGTGCCGTGCTCGGCCATGCCGGCCAGCTTGTGCTTGCCGAATTTGCCGAGGTCGAGCTCCCAGGCGGCCGAGCCGCGAAACACGTCGTTGGTGGTTTCGCCGAAGTCCGAGACCCAGCGGCCCTCCAGGTAGAGGCCGCCGACATTCGGGTTGGCGACGGCGGTGGCGGTGCCGTTGGGATTGGGGATCGTGGTGTTGGGATCGCCGGCCAGGGCGAGCTGGTTCGACTGGATGGTGCGCACGAGCTGTCCGGTGCGCTCACGGTTGTAGGCGAAATCGAGCGTGATGGCCTGGTTGATCCGCTGTTCGACGCTGGCGACGAGCCGGTTGAAATTGTGGTCGCGATCCGAGCCCGGGCCGTAACCGCTATAGTCATACGGCATCACGTTGCGCGGCAGGAGCGTGAGACCGGCGCGGTCGTTGACGGGCGTGTTGAGGTCCTCGGAGGTGCTCTCGAGCAGGCGGAGATTGGCGGCGTTGCTGAGCGTGAGCGCGAGGGGCGCGGAGCCATCGGCGTCGGTGACGTAGAGGGTGCGGGTGGTGGTGTTGCGGTTGA
>CAZENI010000276.1:0-10687 GCA_964513055.1 uncultured Opitutus sp. | reverse complement strand
TGCTTGGTGATGTAGTTGACGCCGCCGCCGGGGCCGCCCTCGCCGAAGAGGATGGCGTTGGGGCCGCGGCCCGCCTCGACGCGCTGGACGTTGTATTCCATCGGCGTCGTCGCGCTGAGGAAATAATTACGCGTGCTCGGCTGCGTGGCCATGCCGCGGAGGCTGACGTTGCTGCCGGAATCGTGCGACGCGAGCGACGCCGGGTTCATGCTGTTGCCGTTGATGCCGTTGGTCTCGAGCGGATGGGAACTCGTGAGCCACGCGGCGGCCTCGTCGCTGTTGAAGATGCCGAGATCGTCAAGGAGGTCGCGGGTGAAGACCTCCATCGTGCCGGGCGTCATGAGGAGGTTGGTGCGGAGCCGGCCGGCGTTGAGCGTGTCGGCGGCGATGTATCCGGTATCCTGATCCGTCGCGACGACGAAGGGCGACATGGTGGTGACGTCGTCGCGGGCGGCGCCGGGGCGGAGCGGGTCGGCGGCGGGGGTCGTGCTTTGCGCGGAGAGCAGGCTCGCGCCGGCAAGCGCGGCGGCGAAGAGGAACCAGGCGGGCAGGACACCGGTGGGGAGGTGGGAAGTCGGCACGGCGCGAGAATGGGAAATCGAGGCGCAGCGGCTAGCCTCATTTGCGGCGCGGACGCGGCCTGCGGGCGGACCATGGCTCCGCGAAGTCGAGGCGTCCCACGCCGGCGCCCGCGCAGAACGGCTGGACTTGCCGCGGGTGCCGCGCCTCGATGCCCGTCGGCGCCCATTGACGGCGCCGCTTCGATGCAACGCCTCGTCCCCGCCGGCCTCGCGCTCCTGACTCTCGCGTTGGTGCTCGGGCTGCCGCTGGCCGGCGGGCTTTTCGCGGGCCGACCGCTCGCGGAGTTCACCTCGTTTCCGCCACCGCTCGACGTGCCGACGGACTACCTGCGTTTCTCGTGGCTGGCGGCGGGCGCTGTCATCGCGCTGCTGACGGCCGTGACGCTGCCGTGGATGATCGGGCGCCGGCCGCCCGCATCGCCACAAATGGAAGTCGCCGCGCCGACGCGGACGAGCGCGGGGAGATTTCCGCGCTGGGGCTGGGCGGCGCTCGCGTGGACGCTGGCGTGGTGGGCGCTCGCATGGACGCGTTGGACGTGGTTTGAGCCGCTGCAGCACTACACGTTTTTCCCGCTCTGGCTCGGCTTCATCGTGAGCGTGAACGCCGCCACCGAACGGCGCACCGGCTCGTGCCTGATGCGACGCGCGCCGCGGCGATGGCTCGCGCTTTTCGGGGCGAGCGCCGCGTGCTGGTGGGCTTTCGAATGGCTCAACCGCTTCGTCCAAAACTGGCATTACCTGAATGCGGAGGGCTTCGGCGCCTTCGCCTATCTCGTGCACGCGACCGTGTGCTTCTCCACCGTGCTGCCGGCCGTGGCGGCGCTCGCGGAGTGGTTGGGTTCCCATCGGCGCTGGCACGACGCCGTGGCCCGCGGTCCGGCGTGGGCGTGGCTGGCGCGCCGCGACACCGCGGTCGCCCTGGCCGTCTTCGGGTGCGCTTCGCTGTTTGTCACCGGAGTTTGGCCGCAGTGGTCCTACGCGGCGCTGTGGGTGAGCCCGCTCGCCCTGCAGCTCGCCGCGCCGAGGCTGGCCGGACGGCCAGGCTTGGTGGATGAGCTGGCGCGCGGCGATTGGCACCGCGCCGCCGCGTGGATGATCGCCGCGCTGATCTGCGGCTTTTTCTGGGAGCTGTGGAACTGGCACAGTCTCGCGAAGTGGATCTACACGGTGCCCGGCGTGGAACGCTGGCACCTCTTCGAGATGCCCGCGCTCGGCTACGCGGGCTACCTGCCGTTCGGCCTGGAATGCCTGCTCGTCGCCGAGTGGGTAATCGGCGACCGCTGGCGGGCGCCGGTCGCGGGGCGGCGCGAGTCGGGCGTCGAGGGTTGAGCGTGGGGCGCGGTGGCGCGCGGCGGACGGCGACCGGCGCACTTGACCCTCGCCGGTCCGGACATTGTCTCGACCCTGTCGCCCATGAACCCACACCGCCCCTCCGGCCGCGCGCTCGCGGTCCTGTTCGCGACCGCCGTGGTCGCCGTCCTGTCCGTCCACGCCCAGCCGCAGCGGCCCGCGGAGGGCCGGCCGACGATGTCGTTCGAGGACTACAATCCCGACTCGATGTTGAAGGTGCCGGGCCAGGAGATCACGCGCGCGAAATTCCCGTTCATCGACGTCCACAACCACCAGCGCCGGCACTCGCCGACGTCGCTCGCCGGCGTGGTGAACGAAATGGACGCGATGAACATGGCGATCATGGTCAACCTCAGCGGCGGCTACGGGCAGTCGCTACGCGACCAGGTGACGCTGAACGAGCGCGTCGCGCCGGGGCGCTTCGTCACGTTCGCCAACCTGAACTTCGACGGCATCGACGATCCGCAGTGGGGCGCGCGCGCGGCCGCGCAACTCGAGCGCGACATCAAGGAAGGCGGCGCGCGCGGACTGAAGATCGCCAAGAACCTCGGCATGACCCTTCGCACCAAGGCGGGGAAGCGCATTCCGACGGATGATCCGCGCTTCGATCCCGTGTGGGCGAAGGCCGGCGAGCTCGGCATCCCGGTGCTGATTCACACCGGCGAGCCGCCGGCGTTCTTCCTGCCCGTGGATGGAAAGAACGAACGCTGGCTCGAGCTCACCCTGCATCCGAGCCGCGGACGCTTCGGCGACGACGTGCCCGACTTCGCCACGCTGATGGGGGAGCAGCACGCGATCTTCCGCCGGCACCGGAAGACCACCTTCATCAGCGCGCACCTCGGCTGGTATGGCCACGACCTCGCGTTCCTCGGCAAGCTGCTGGACGACATTCCCAACATGATGGCCGAGCTCGGCGCGGTGATCTACGAACCCGGCCGGCAGCCGCGGTTCGCGCGCGAGTTCTTCACCAAGTATCAGGATCGAATCCTCATGGGGAAGGACTCGTGGGTGCCGTCCGAATACAAGACCTACTTCCGCGTGCTCGAGAGCAACGACGAGTATTTCCCGTATCATAAGAAATACCACGCCTACTGGGCGATGTATGGGCTGGGCCTGCCGGACGCGGTGCTGAAGAAGGTGTATTACGAGAACGCCCTGCGCGTGATTCCCGGGCTGGATCGCTCGCGTTTCGCGCCCTGAGCATTTCCCTCCCCGTGCGGCGCGTCCGGCGAAGCGCGAGGGGGAGCGGACGTTCGGGCCGTTTGACAGCAGGCCCGGCGGATCGAACCATACCGGGAACCTGCCCGTCGCCGGCGTGACGGATCAGGTTCTATGCGCCAGACCGCCTTCACCACCATGAACCTCGAAATCACCGCCCGCACGTGGCTGCGCGTCCTGTCCCTCCTGCTGCTGCCGGCCCTAGTGCCCGGCTTCGCGGCCGACGCGCCGGCGCCCGCGCGCGAGGCCGCCCCCGCGAGCCGCGTCGCCGCGGCCGACAAGGACACGATCGTCTCGACAACGCCGATGGTGATCGAAGCCGAGGGCACGGGCGTGCACGGGCAACTGGTCGTCGCCGCGGAAGTGATCAGCCCCGATTCGCGCACCGATCTGGTTTACACGATCACCGCGGAGCCGCTGTATGGCCGGGTCGGCCTGGCGGGCGGCGGCGAGGAGGCGGATTTCTTCAAGACCAAGACGGCGCGGCTCGGTTATTTCGCGTATCAACCGCAGGAGGGCTACGCGGGCGAGGACTCCTTCAGCTACTCCGTGCGCAATGAGACGTCTGGCCTGATCTTCAAGAACACGGTCGCGATCACGGTGAAGGCGCCGCCGGCGCTGGTGATGCAGAAGTTCGAGGTCGGCGCCAGCCGCGAGCGCGCCCTGAGCGTCCGCGGCGTCGCGCTCACCACGCGTCCGAACCTGCCGGTCACGCAGCGCGTGCCCAGCCACGAGGATTTCATGTCGCCGGCCGACCGCATCGGCATCGCCGCCCCCAAGGTCTCCTACCTGCTCGACGACAAGACCAGGGCCCAGAACGGCACGGCCCGGCTCGACCGCGCCACCGGCCAGCTCACCTACGCGCCCAACCCGGGCTTCATCGGCGAGGATCGCTTCAAGTATTACACGATCGACGAAAACAACGCCCATCTCGGCGTGGAGAATGTCGTGACGGTCAGCGTCGAGCCGATCCGCAACGTGAAGCACGTGGCGGTCGATCGCTCCCGCAGCCGCGAGGTCGATCTCGTGTTCGTGATCAACAACTCGCCCTCGATGGCCGCGCACCAGAGCCGCATCGCGGCCAATCTGAACCGGTTCCGGCAGCTCTTCCACACGCGCGATCTCGACTACCGCATCGCGGTGCTCACGACCGATTTCGTGAACGCGGACCCGGGCCGCCGGGCGGACGACCAGCCCTATTTCAAGGAAGTCCGCTCCGTCGAGCTCGACGCGGCGGGCCACCCGGTGCTCGACAGCCGCGGCCGCCCGAAGCAGGTCACCAAGCGCGTCGCGAGCAACGGCTCGCCCGTGACGCTCCCGGTGCTGGCCCAGCCGTGGGTCACGCCGAAGACGCCCGACGCACTCTTCGCCGAACTCGTGAAGGTCGGCACCAACGGCGACAGCAACCGCACGGCGTTCACGGCGGTCTACAATTTCGTCGCGGACTCCTACAACAAGCGGCACGCCTTCCTGCGACCCGACGCCACCACGATCGTGGTGTTCTTCATGGACGAGGAGGAGACGCGCATGGCCCTGTGGAAGGAGCAGCGGAGCGGTCCTCCGCAGGCCGAGTGGATCGAGAACGGAAAACTCCCCGACTTGCTGAACCAATACAACGCGCGCAATCCGCAAAAGCGCCAGACCCTCGACGGCTACATCAACTCCTGGGTGCTGCGCCCCTTCATCATCGCCAAGGGCAACAAGCGCGGAAAACTCGAGATGCACGCGGTGGTGTCACCGCACAACGTCTCGCACCGGCGCGCGGCCGAGCTCACGGGCGGCACGGTGCTGAACATCGAGAGCGATTTCTCCGGCCCGCTCGCCGCGCTCGGCGACCGCATCGCCGACACCGTCGCCGTCGCGCTGGCGCCGGTCGAGGGTGCCGCGACGATCTACAAGAAGAGCCTGCGCGTCCGCGTCGACGGCCAGGAGATGCGGCCGGACCCGCAGGACGGCTGGCTCTACGACGAGCTGACGCACAGCATCCGCTTCCAAGGCGCGGCCAAGAAGAAGGCCTTCCTCGCGAAGATTGAAATCACCTACGAGGAACACCTGTGAGCGGACGGCGGAGCGGGAGTTGAACGTTGAGCGCTGGACCCTGAGTATGTAGAGCGAAGACCGGATCCATGAAAAACACCCACGACAGAAAGAAGGCATTGTCGTCGGAACAGCGTGCAGCGCTGCTCGGCGTGTTGCAGGCGCGTTTTGAGAAAAACCCGAACCGGCACAAGGGCCTGGAATGGGCCGATGTGGCCACCAGGCTGGGAGCACGTGCGGAGAAACTGTGGGCGCTCAGCGAAATGGAGCGCACGGGTGGAGAGCCGGATGTGGTTGGGCGCGACACGACGACGGGCGAATTCGTCTTCTTCGATTGTTCACCACAGAGTCCCGCCGGCCGCACGAGCGTGTGCTACGACCGCGAAGGGTTGGATTCCAGGAAGGAGCACAAACCGAAGGACACCGCCATCGACATGGCCGCGGCCATGGGCATCGAGTTGCTCACCGAGGAACAGTATGGCGAGCTGCAGAAGCTGGGGGATTTCGACACGAAGTCGTCGAGCTGGGTGAAGGCGCCAGCAGAGATCCGGAAACTCGGCGGCGCGCTTTATGGTGAGCGCCGCTACGGCCGCGTCTTCGTGGGTCACAACGGCGCGCAGTCCTACTACAGCGGCCGCGGATTCCGCGGCTCGCTCCGGGTGTAATCCGCACTGCTCCCATCCCCGGGAGCTGGCGTCACTCCGGCAACTCGTAGATCTCAACCAGCGCGTCGCCGGTCGTGCCGCCCACGCCGGAGACCTGCACGGTGTAGGCGCCGGGCTCGAGTGACAGCACGACCGCTGCGTCCCGGGAACTGGCTGCGATCGGAAAGGCCCCCACGCTCTGGAAGCTCGTGCTGAGGCCCTCGCCGCCGCCCCAATTGTCGTTCGCGGCGATCGCAGCCTGAGCACCGGCCGGGATGACCGCGAGTTGCGGGTCGGCGAGCGCTGCGGTCCGGCCGAAGCTGATCAACCCGGGCCCGATCGCGCGAATGAGAAGCCGTTTCGCGGCGTTGCCCGACAGCACGAAACCCGCGACGAGGATGTTGTCGCCGGTGCCGACCGGGGCGAGCGCCGAGACGTTCGTGAGCCGGCCGCGGCCGCCGCTGTCGGCATCGTAGATCTCGATGAGCACCGTGCCCCCCGGAGCGCCGCCCCGCGACTGCACGACCGCCGAGTAGTTGCCGCTGCCGAAGCTCTGGAGCACCGCGGCATCGTTGCTCGCCGCCGACAGACTGAACGCCCCGACCCGCGCGGTCGTGGCGTCGACCTGTGCGGCGTTCACCGCGCGATCCCAGCCTTCGTTCGTTGCGAGCGGCGTCTGGCCGGCGTAGATGCCGAGGCCTGGCCGCGCGAGCGCGGAACTCACGCCAAACTGCGCCAGAGCTGGACCGACGGCGCGGACCAGGAGGAGTTTGTCGGAGCCGGAGGCGAAGAACCCCACCGTCAGCTCCGGACTGGCCGCCGAGAGGGCGGAGCGGATCGAGAGATTGACGATTCGGCTCGCGAGCACGTTGACCAAAACGGCCGGGCTGGTGACCGACCCGCCGGCATTGGTCGCAATCACGGCATAACTGCCGCCATCACTCTCGTCGGCCGCAGCCACGGCGTAGACCGCGCTCGTCGCACCGGGAATGGCGACTCCGTCCTTCGTCCATTGCAGCGCCGGAACGGGTGTGCCGAGGACGGTCACGGCGAGGCGGAGCGGTTGTCCCCGCGTCACGGTTTGCGCCACCGGTGCGGCCGCAATCGTGGGCCGGACCACCGCCGGCAGCGTCCGCGGATCGCGGGTCGTCAACAACGTGCCGGAATCGCCAACGGCGACGGCATAGTCCCCGGCAACCGCGAAACGCAGGATGCCGTTGCTCGTGGGGCGTTCCTCGAGCCGCCAGGTGCGGCCGTCCACCGAGGAGAAGATCGCGCCGTCGCCGGTGCCCGCCACCCAGCGATCGTTCAGCCGCTGCACCGACCGCATCGTGCCGAGATAGGGCGTGCGCAACGCGGTCCATTGATTGCCATCCGCCGACACCTGCAACGCGCCCGTGGCCACGAGGCTGCTCCCTTCAAATACGGTCGCGCCGCCGCTGGTCGCCGCGACCCAGAGGCCGCCATGAAACGCGAGGTCGTTGATCGCGCTGGCGCTGGCCAGCGCGATGCCCGACCAGTTCACACCATCGGCGGAACGCTGGACCGGGCCGCTGAACGGCGACACCGAGAGGAAGAAGCTGTCGTTGACGAATCGGATCGCCGAATACGTGTTGCCGGCGGTCGCCGCCTGGGTCTCCCAGATTACGCCGTCCCGCGAGATCATCGTGCCGCCACCGACGGCGACGAAGCGTCCCGCGCCATAGGCGATTCCGGCCCACGAAACCTGGACCGGGTGCACGGCCCGGTGCCAGGTGGCGCCGTCCTCGGAATAGACCACCACCCCACCCGTGCCGACCGCGACAAACCGGCCGCTCCCAAACGCCACCTGCCGCAGAATCGAGCCGCGCACGCCGCTCGTCTGTTCCTGCCAGTTCCAGCCATCGGCGGACGTGTAGACGGCACCGATCCGCCCCTGATTGATCCCCGGAATGTCCTGGTTGGTGGACTTGTCGCCCACGGCCACGAAGAGGCCATTGCCGTAAACGACATCTTGAAAATGGGGCCGATCGGCTGGCTGGCTGAGGAGATTCCACGACGCGCCCTCCACCGTTTCCGCGATCAAGCCTCCGCTGCCCAAACCGAGAAATCCCGTCTCAGTGACCAGGAGCGAACGGAAGACATCCCGGCGCGTGATCGCCGCGGTTTCGGGAAACGGCAGCGCGGTCCAGGCCAGGCCATCGACCGACGAAAACACGGAGGCGTTGTTGCCGGCGATGGTGAAGGCGTTCGACCCGACGCCCAGGTAGCGGCCGTTGCGATACGCGACGCCGAACAACGTCGCGCGCTGGCCGAGCGGCGACTCCGTCCACGACGCTCCATCGGTGGAGGTGAGCATGCTGCCGTCGCTCCCGAAAACCACCCAGCGCGATTCCCCGCGAACGCCGGCGTAGAGCCAGCTCTGCCCGGTCCAGACGGTGCGCCACGTCGCCGCATCGGCCGACACCATCAGCACGCCACCGCCACCCGCCACATACAGGCCGTTGGCGAACGTGACGAACTGCAGTTGAAAGCCGCCACGATCCACCGTCTGCCGGACCCACGTGCGCCCGTCGGTGGAGGTGATGATGTTGCCCGTCGCGTCGAAGCCCAGGGTGCGCGAGACCGCGACAAACCGGCCATTGGCGTAAGTGATGCCGTTGATGTCGGGCGCGAGGCTACCGGTGTAGGGATGCCGCTCGACCGACCAGGCGGCTCCGTCGACAGAGGAGAGGATCGTGCCCTGCTCGCCCACCGCGACGAAGCGGCCCGCCCCGTAGGCCACGCTGTAAAGCGCCAGGATCATGCCGGACGCGCGGCGCGTCCAGTCGCGGCGATTGGCGGAAGTCGCGATCATCCCCGCGCCGCCGACGAACACGGTCTGGTTCCCACCCTGCACGGAAGCGAAGATCGTCGCGCCGGCAGTGACCGGGACGGGCGAATACCAGGGCGCGGCGGATGCGGCGGTGGGCAGGAGGGCCAGCAGGACGATGACGGCCGCGATCGGGAAGCGCATGGAACAGGGGAAGAAGCGGCGAGTTCTCGGGTGCACGTCCGCCGTTTGCAACGGCAGAAACCACGCGGCCGGAAGTAAGGGCAGGCGCACCGTATCGGAGATGCGAGGACGCAGGAGCATCGGCGGTGAAAATCGCCGGTGAACGTCCGCCCGCCATCGGCGACGCGGTCACGAAGCTCCACGAACCCGGTCGTTTTTCGTGAGACGGCCCAACGGGTTCCGTTGGGAGGCGCCTGGGCGCGCGCAGGCTCCGCGCGTCGTCGCCGGATCCGGGCGCAACCCGATCGCCGAGCGAGCCATCGCCGCGCAGCCCTCCGGCGAGACCGGGTTCACGCCGGAGGTCACGTCCCGCCTCTCGCCGCGCTTCCGCCAGGACCGGGCCGGCCCGATGGGCGCCGGGTCATTAGGCGCTGGCGCTCGGCTGCGCCGCGCCGCTGATATCCGCCGCGCCCGGAAGCCCACCCCGCACTCGCACGTCTCCTGTCCCATGCCCTGCCTTTCCCGCTGGTTCGATCGTTGCAGCCTGCTTCCAATCAAGCGCGGAGGCCGTCCGCTGCGCGAATCCCGCCAGGCGTTCCGCGGGTGTTGGCTCCTCGTCCTGCTCGGAGCCGCGATCGCAGCGGGCGGGGCTCCGGTCTTCGGCGCAACATCCAACCAGCGCAATATTCCCACCGACCGTCCGGTCAGCTACGAGGCGTTCGGCGCGGTCGGCGACGGCGTGGCCGACGACCTGGCGGCCATCGTCGAGGCGCACGCGTTCGCCAACACCCACGGCCTGCCGGTCAAGACCCGGGCCGGTGCCACCTATCACCTCGGCCGCCGCGCGCTCACCGCCATCATCGCCACCGATACCGACTGGGGCACTTCCCGCTTCGTGATCGACGACACAAGCGTCGAAAACCATCGCGCGTCGCTCTTCTCCGTGCGCTCGCTGCTGGAGCCCGTGAAGCTTTCGATCACGAAGCTGACGCGGGACCAGCGGCAGCTCGACGTCCGCCCGCCCCGCGACTGCTGGGTGCGCGTGGAGAACAACGGCCAGCGGCTCTACATCCGGCGCGGCCTCAACCAGAACAACGGCTCGCCCCAGCGCGATTGCTTCATCCTGCGCCGCGACGGTTCCATCGAGGGCGACATCGACTGGGCCTACGAGACCATCACGCGCGTGGAAGCCCGTCCCATCGACGAGCGGCCGCTCCTCCTCCAGGGCGGAGTCTTCACCACCACCGCCAACCGGATGAAACAGGAAAAGGGATACAGCTACTGGTCGCGGAACATCGTCATCACCCGCTCCAACACCACGGTCGCGGGCCTGACCCACCACGTGACCGGCGAGACCGACGTCGGCCACCCCTACAGCGGATTCCTCTCCGTCAACAGTTGTGCCAACGTCACCCTGCGCGACTGTTTCGTCACCGGCCACAAGACCTACGTGACCATCGGCGCGGCCGGGAAGCCCGTGAGCATGGGCACCTACGACGTGAGCGCGAACGAGGTGGTGAACTTCACGATGACCGGCGTCCGCATGGACAACATCTGCGACGGCACGCGCTGGGGCGTGATCGGCACGAACTTCTGCAAGAACATCCTCCTGGAGAACTGCACGCTCTCGCGCATGGACACGCATCAGGGCGTCTCCGGCACCTACACGATCCGCGGCTGCACGCTGGGCCACGCCGGCCTGAACGCTATCGGCCGGGGCACGTTGACGATCGAGGACTCCACCCTGAACGGCCGCTCCCTGCTCAGCTTTCGCAGCGACTACGGCAGCACCTGGGAGGGCACGGTGGTGATTCGCAACAGCCGCTGGCATCCCGGCTGCGGCGCGCCGATCCAGCCCCACCTGATCGGCGGGAGCAACGACG
>CAZENI010000275.1:0-10723 GCA_964513055.1 uncultured Opitutus sp. | reverse complement strand
ACCCCTCAACGTCCGCGCGAGTATTGAGCGGTTGCCGGTAGGATTTCCGTCGCATTCGGTCACTTGTCGCCGGGACGCCCCTTGAGCTTCGGTTGAAAGGTCGGCATCGGTGCCGGGGGTGCAGTCTTCGGCGTCGGCGCCCACTCCGACCGCGGGATGCGGAAACGAATCGTCCCGCGCTGTCCGACGTGAGTCGCGTCCAGGTCGAGGTCGAGGTATTCCGCGGCCGGCGTCGGCTTCTCGAACAAGAGTACGTCGCCGCGCGGCTGGTTCGAGTAGACTGGCCCCGTCCCGATGCCGAGCTTCCCGCCGAATCGTTCCTTCACCGCCCCCGCGAGAAGCCCATCCGCCAACAGGTCATAGCCCTTCGGGTGGTACACCGTGCCGTTGTTGTCCGCGAGCCGCACTTTCGCACGGCCAAGCAACGGGTCACGCCACGAGCGGAACGTGACCTTCTCTTTCGGGTCGGCAACCTTCACGGCGACTATGAGCATGACATCTTCGTCCACGATGCTCGCGCCGGTGACTTGCACCGTGACCGGCCCCGCTTCCCAATCACCCTCCGTCGAGACGACCCGCTTGTCCAACACCACACCGCCCCCCTTCTGTGGGGCTGAACGCTCGGCGGTCGCGGCCGGCGTTGTATCGCTCACGACCGCCATCGCCGGCTCGTCGCCCTGTCGCTCCTCTCGCGGCTTCACCTTCGGCATGACGAGGTAGATGCCGAACGCCAGCGCGACGATGCCGAACCCGACGAGCGCGATGCCGCCGACAACCAGCGCGACGATCGGACTACCGCGCCGGGGTTTGTTGTCCGTGTCACCATCGGCGTCGCGGCGGTGCGGCCGATCATCAGTGCGCGCCCGTTCCCGGGGATGCCGTTCGTCCCCCACCGCCGTCGGCGGCGGTGGCGCTGCATCGGCCGCGCGCGGCGGTTCGGCCGGCTTTCGCGTCGGGTCGCGGTTCGGCGGTATAGCCGACTGCGCCGCTGACGCAGGAACCGGAACGCCTTCCCCGCACTTCGGGCACTTCAGCGACTTGCCCGCGGCGGCGTCGGGCGCGCGGAGCTTTGCACCGCAAGGGCACTGAACGGAGAGCGGCATGGGCGTATTCCCGCGGCTGGAGTGACAGAGGGATATACGAGACGATAACGCAAAGCCGGACGTTCAAGGTAGCGCGATTCCGACGGGCGCGCTAGGTCAGTTGGCACCCTTCGGCTCCCGGCGCAGCGCGCCTACCGGCCTGTGAGATGACAGCCAATCGACAGCCTATGGCCCGGATAGGCTCGGATAGCCCTGGACAACCGATGATCGAAAACGCTGGAATTTCCAGGCGATTCGGATAGTGCTGGACAGTGCCGGACACCCCCGAGACACTTTCGTAAAGCGGGGGTCGTCGGTTCAAATCCGACAGGTGGCTCTAAGCGAAAAAGGCTGCAAACCAAAGGGTTTGCAGCCTTTTTTCGTTCCCAGACCGACAGCCCGAAGCGGTCCTTTGACAGCCTATTGACAGCCTATCTCACCCGAAGAGCACTTCGGCCCCCGCGGCGAGCTTGCCGTCGTCGTTCGGCATGACGTGGGCGTAGGTCTTCAGCGTGATCCCGATGTCGGCGTGCCCGAGCCGGCGCGACACCGCCTTGACGGAGTGCCCCGCGGCGATCATGCACGTCGCGTGCGTGTGTCGGAGGTCGTGGAACCGCACGCCGGCCGGGAGTTGGACGGGGTTGTCGCTCTTCGCTTCCACAGCCCGCTTGATGCCGAGCGCGTTCGCACGCTTCACGAGCGGCGCGTGAATGGCGCGGATGAAGTTGCTCTTCACCATCGGCGTGCCGCGCTTCGTGCAGAACACCGGCGCGGCGATGTGCCCGTCCTTGAGCGCGGCCGTGCGGCGGTCCTTGAGCGCGGCCAGCACGAACGGCGGAAGCACGACCGTCCGCCGGCTCGCCTTCGACTTCGGTTCCTTGAACGTCGCATGCCCCTTCACCCACGTCAACGCCCGCTTCACTTCGACCGTCCCCTTGTCGAAGTCGATGTCAGGCCATTGAAGGCCGAACAACTCGCCCTGGCGCATCCCGCTGCCGAGCGCGAGCGTGTAGAGCGAGTAGAGCCGGTGCGACTTCGCGGCGTCGAGCAGCAGCCGCGCTTGCGGCTCGGTGAGGAAGATCATCTCGCGGACTTCCGGCCGCGCCTTCGCCACGTCGGCGGCGGGGTTGTGCGGAATGAGCTTCAGCTTGACCGCGTGCTTGAGCGCCCGCGTCAGCACGCCGCCCGCCATCTTCCGCGTCCAGGCCGACGCCGGCTTGCGGTCGTTCGCACCCGCCGCCATCTGGACAAAACCTTGCTCGATGTGGAGCGGGGCGAGCTTCGACAGCTTGACGCCGCCGAGAGCGGGGATCAGGTACAGTTCGGTCAACTGCCGGTAGCGCTCCCATGTGACGGCGTGAACCTTGCTCGCCGCGCTGGCGAGCCATCGTTTCAGGTATTCACCCGTCGTAAGCTGCTCCGTCTCGACCAGACGCCCCGCGTCGTTCTCGGCTTGGAGCTTCCGCAACTTCTCGGCAACGTCCTTCTTCGACGTGCCGTAGATCGTTTTCCGCCGTCGCTTCCCGGTCGCGTCCACGCCGAGCGACAGTTCAGCCGCCCATCGGCCGTCGCCCCGTTGGATGATCGCGCCTTCACCCCGCCCACGCCGCTTGCGTGCCATCGTTGCCCCTCATTAAGTGTGTCTAGTTAAAGTCGCGATTGTTGATTATCGCGCAACATTCCGAATCGCGCAATGCAGGTCGTTCGGGAATCGCGTCACGAGCAACGCGGGCATCGATTCCGGGAATAGTGCTGAAAAACGAGGCAAATCAGTTACGGAAAAATTCCTCGCAATGATATTAGACACGACCTACAAGAAAACGTTGGCGCTTCTCTTGATCCCGTCCCCCCGTGTGTAATAGTATACGTAGTCGCCCATCACTGCCGCCGGTTCATAATTGGTGGCCGGGGCGACCCAGAGGCGAAACATGAGTGCAGATGAACTGTGTGAGGACGGGGTGGTTGCCCTGAAGCCTGAAGACCTTCGCCCCTACGGGCTGTCCAGGTCGCAGGCATACGAAATGATCCGGGCGGGGGAACTCGACCTTGTGAAGGTTCGTGGGCGCCGATTCATCCCGAAGAAGTCACTGGTCCGACTACTCGCGCGCGGGCTGGTCCCGGCGACCGCGGGCGCCTGACGCCTCAACCCGGGAACACTCAAGCAGAAGTTGAGCGGTCTGCGGCTCACTACCGCTGATGCTCTGACACAAGTTGAGCGGTCGGCCGTCAGGCTACCGCTTATCACCCGTTTGAATGTTGCGGCGGTTGCCGCTCGACTTGCAGAAAGGGCGTGAGCCGGGGGTGACGACCCCCGGCTCACGCGAAATCCAAACGCCATGCATAGTGTAACCGCGTGCGCTACAGATGGCAACTCACGTTCGCAAAATCCGCTGAACGGCCAATTAGAATCGCCGTCGTCAGCGGTTGAAGAACTGCGATCGCCGGCTGCTGATCTGCCGACAAAACCGCCCGCCACGCCGCTCTTGGAGACGCAAGAGGCGCCGCCGGCAAAGACGAAGGCAAAGCGGAAGACAAAACCGAAGAAGGCGAAGTCCCCCGCCGCGGAGCAAGCCCCGCGCCCGGAGTTCGTCGTTTGGGTGCGCGGCCTTCACCAGACATCGGCGGTCGCCCAAGCCTATCGGGATACCGACCCAATCTCCGCGCTTCGGAAGGGGCTGAACGCGACCGACTTCAACGACGCGGTGCCGGGCGAACGTATCATCACTTGGCACGACCCGCAACGCCTCTGCGCACTCGACGCCGATTGCCACGGCAAGCACGAACTCGATGAACTGACCGCATTCCAGATGGAGTGTCGGTTCGCTGTTCCCCCCGCGCTCGCGTGGATGACGCACGGCCGGGGGCTGCGGGCGGTGTATGGAGCCGCTGAGGTTGGCGGCGTGATGATCTACGCGAACGAGCTTGCCGCGCTCGCGGCCGTGTTGATGCGGCAGGACTGGCGAACGTTCAAGACCTACATCACCGGCGTCGAACTCAAAACCGAGACACGGCACCCGCGCTACCCTAAAGCCGATGGGTCGATGGCCGGGGCGGTAGGGGGTTGCGGCTTCCAACCCGTTCACACCGTCATGTACGCCGCGGCGCGCCTGTTCGGGCGGTACGACGATGGCGACGCGATCGAATTCGATGAGGATGACAAAATCGACGCGCTGCGGGAGAAGGGCTTGCCCGCAGAAGGGCGCGCTTCGCACGCCTATTGCCTTATCGACCCGACCTGGAACGACCCGAAGCGCGATTGCGTCGTCATGCTCGACAGGGGCGTTTACTGCCACTCGTGCAACGCAAAGGGGTTGACATACCCCGGGTGGTACAAGCCGGGATATGTCCCGTTCGCGCTACTCATCAACCCGGACGCGGGTCGCCCCGCGTTCGTCCCGTCGGCCGTCGCCGCGATGGCGCGCCGGGGGACGCATTGGGCACACGCCCGGCCCGCGCTGCGGCACTTGCTCGGCGGTGGGCGGGGTCTTGAGCCGTTGAGCGACGGGATTCTGAAGTTGGCGTACACCGCGAGCATCAAGCTCTGGCACGTCGGGTACGCGCAGTGGCAGGCGACGCGCGAGACGCCCAACCCGAAGTTCGACCGGGCGAAGTACCTCGAAGGCGTTCAGGCGCTAACGTCGGCCGCGTTCTTCCCCGAGAGTCCCATTTATCGGGGCGAAGACGGCGGGTGGTATCACGTCGGCGAGCCGGGAAAGCCTGTGTCGGACAAGGGCTACGCCACCATCATCGCCGCCCTTCCGCCCGCGCAATTCATCGACCCCGCCGCCGACGGCGCGCTCAAGTTGAGTAAGCGGGATCATGCGTACCTGATGAACAACGGTCCGGCGGGAGAACGGGGCTACTTCCCGCTCCGGGCGCTCGGTGCCATCGACGTATTCGGGCTCGTCGGCGATGTCGATGCACTACCCAACGCCGCGCCCTTCGTCGTACCGATGCCGCGACCGTTTCGCTACCGCACGGCTGGCGAGCGTGAGCGCGGCGTCGCGGGGTCGTCGGCGGAATGGTGGTTGGAGCAGAGCTTCCCCAACATCCCGATGCGCGCGTTCAAACTCGCACTCGCGGCACAAATGTTCGCGCAACTCCCCAACCGCACGGAACCGATTCGGGTCATGTTCGTCGGCCAGAGCGGCGCGTCGAAGACCACCACCATCAAGCTCGCGGCATCGTTCTTGGGGATGGCCGTCACGACGGCGCAGTTCACCATCGACCGTGACAAGTGGCTTCGCCCGTTCGCGGCGGCGGCGACCCGCGGCGGTGTCGTGCTGACGGACGAGTGCGCGAAGTCGGGCATCCCGGCGAGCGACATGGAAGCGCTCATGCTCTCTGTACAGAAGGGCGAAAACTTCCACGAAATGTACAAGGGCGCGACAGGGCTCCCGCTCGTGGGGGTTCACTTCCTGGCGGACACGCGCGTCCCGGATCAGTTCTTCGCCAGCGACCAACTCGCCCGCCGGACCTATCTCGTTGAGCTTGAAGCCGGCGCGGCGGGGAAAGATTGGCTGGCGACTTCCGGAGGGTACGCCGACTGGCGCGCCCGGGACGAGATCAACGCGACGGTCGCGGATCATCTTGTTTCCGCTGTGATGGACGACGTTCGGCGGTGCAAGAGCTTCGAGCAGTATGCCGAAGCGAACGGCTTCGCCCCTCTGAACAAGTCGAAGGACTACGACCGCAACGCTTCACTCCGCAACCTGTTCATCGCTTATCTCAACACGCCCGCGCCCCCCGACGAGTCGGACGAGGTGGACGCGGTAAAGGGCGGGCGGTGGAAGGGGCGCGGCTGGCAGGTGTTCAACCCGCGCAAGCCGGCGGGTGACGGGTCGGACGCCGAGCTCATCAAGGCATGGCGGGAGCTGGAGGAGGAAGGGGGCGGCACCGTGGACATCCAGCGTATTACCGGCTGTCAGTGGGGCGTACTCCTCGACGTCGATGGCGTGGCGTGCAAATGCGTCTCGCACGGCTTACAGGTCGGCATCCGGTTCCACGTCGGGCCGGTGCGCGCGAGTGGGTCGCGGTTCGGCGCCGACGTGCTACCGCCGGATCACAAACTACGCGCGAAAGTGAAGCCGAAACCCGCGGTCGAGACGGTCACTCAAACGGAAACTCTGGCATGAACTCGGGTTCGTGCCAGCGTCGTACCACGGTCGTGCCAAGTTCGTGTCAGCGGTAATGCGCGGCCAGATAGGGCTTTAGGTCGGAAGAGGGAGTTCATGCCAGAAATCCCTTACCCCTTGCTGGCGGGGTATGGCGAGCAAGTGGATGGAAGTGGGGTGAAGTAACGGAATGGGAGTAGGCGTGTGGGCGAGGGTAGGGGCGAAATCTGGCACGAGCCCGCCCGACGAGCATGAAACGCTAGGAATGCAAGACTTTCGTGATGGCACGAACTCGGGCGGGAGCGGGTACGACCCCGGCACGAACTCGGGTTCGTGCCACGAGCGGCGAGCGAGACGCTTAGACGTATAGTCAACTATTGAGCGATTCACAAGAGGGACGACGATGACCGACGCCGACCGCGCGAATCTCGTCGTGATTGAATTCATCCGCCGACAGCTCGGCGGGCACGCCGGCAACAACTGAGGAATGCAACGATGACGAATGAGGAAGTAACGCGATTTCTGAAAGACCTGGGGCGATCCCTAAACGACAAAGACGCCGCACGGCGCCGGAGGGCTGAGGAGCGCGACGCCGCACGCCGCTGGGAAGACATGAAGAACACCGCCGCGCGGCTCGTGCGCTACAACACCAACGGGCGTTGCACCCCCGTACTTTGCCGCGACCTGAAACGGGCCGTGCTCCCGCCTCTCGCGGAGGCGTTTTGCGCGTCCTTCAGGTTTCCGCCGCCGCCGCCGCCGTGGGAGATCGTCGGCAGCCTCGTCTTTCTCATCGAGTTCGCGTGCGTTCACTTCATGCGATTGGGTCAGCTTCGTCGCACGCTCGTGCGCTACGAGACTCGGCCGGGGCTTGCGGCCGACGCGCGCCGCTGCCCTGTTGTCCGCTTCGGCGAAATGTCCGTGGTCGGCTCCGTCGGGTGTGAGTGGCCCTTCGCCCCGCCGAAGGGCGGGTACAGGTGTGAAACACCCGAGCCCCCCGAGCCGCGGCTCGCATCCGCCGAACCGCGGCGCGCATCCGTTCTTGAACGCGTAGCGGTGGGTCGGCGTTACCACGCCGATGTCCGTGCTTGGATGAGCGGCCTCACCGCAGAAGACTACATCGCGGAAGACGAATGGGTGCGGTGGGAATTCGTACCACTGCGCCGGGAGCTCAAAAACCGTACCATCATCGACCATGTGAAGCCGGATTGGGACGCGCCGGGCGTTCGGCGGATCGGCATGGACGTGCCGAACCTCATACGCCTCGACGCGCCCCCGCTACAAACGCGCGGCGGGGCGTGACGCCGCCGGCCGCGGGTCGCCCCCGCGGCCAGTCGTTGGACAGTCAGGCGACCGCGACGAGTGCGTCCGCGTCGGCTTCGATGACCTGGAAGGCAACGCGGACCGCGTGGAGAATGCCCGCCGTGACCGCGACGACGGCTTCGGCGTCGCCGGTGAACTCCGTCATCCGCTCGCCGCACTCGTGTCGCACGGCCCGCTCGGCGGCCGTGTCGTCCGCGTCGCCGGTGAGCCAGCGAAGCAGAACCGCGGCGTTCGCGTTGCCGGTGTCGCCGCGGGCCGCGGAGCGGATGGCGGTGAGGACGCCGAAGAGGACTTCGGCAACTGCGTCAGGGTAGCCGTCGAGCGGCGACAGCCGGCACTCGACTTCTTCGACGGTGACGCGGTTGGCGTAGTCGTCGGTGATGGTGACGCCGAAAGACGGCTCATCGCTGAGCCACGCCGCGAGGTCGGCCGCGTTGCTGGTGGGAAGGTCTTCGCTGAAGTCGTTTGGGTTCGTCAGGTTCGCCGTCAGGAGCTCGTTCGTGAACATCGCTTCGCCCTCTCGTCGCTCGCGTTGGGGGGTGTCGATCCGACCGCAGAGGAAGTGTAGCGCGAGCGATGGACGGGCGCAAGTAGCGTTAGACAGAAAATTCTAAGATTCTTGCGATGCATGACGCATCGCAACGCAACGGGCCGCGCGACCGGATGACCGCCGGGAGTAAGCTGCGCGACGATCCCGGGCCGCGAGAGATAGCATCTGAACCGCTCAACATGAGGACAACCATGCCAGAAACCGCTATCAGCGGCACGCTCAACGATCGTGAGGCGTGCGTCGTTAGCCGGACCGTTGCCGGCGAGTCAGTGGAACGGATCGCCGACGCGCTCGAAATCAGCGTTTTCACGGTCTACCGCCTTCGTCGCCTCCCCCACGTGCGGCTCGCCCTCACCGAAGCGCGCGCAGCTGAAGTGCGGCCGTTGGTCGCTCAAGCGCTCGGCGAAGTCGAGAAGTCAGTTCAGACGCTCGCCGCAATCCGTGACAGCGACTTCACTCGCAACGGCGACCGGATTCGCGCTTCGACCGCGATCCTTGACTGGTTCACTAAGGTCTGGGAGGTCGCGGAAGTGATGCCGCGGTTGGCAGCTCTGGAAGCGCAGCTCGCGCCGTCTGCTGACTCTGACACGCCCCCGGGACACACCATCAACACAACCTCTGTGAGGCCGACGGCGGTGCCGCCCGGAATGGTCGCGGACGACGACACGGATTTGGCGTGATGAAGCGTCATTCGACTGCCGCGAACCGTAGCGTGACCTACGCCGACCACGCCGCCGGGTGGTCGTACTCCGTGCCGACGCTCAACGGGACTGGGTGGGTTCGCTGCCGGCCCGACGAGTTCACGGCCGAGTTCGCCGCCTTCGCCGGACGCTGCGGCCTCCCCGTGCTCGACATCGGCGCCGGCTTCGGCCCCGCGACGCTCGCCGCGCTCGCGGCGGGGGCGGTGGTCGTTGCCGCCGACCTGTCCGACGCACACCTGGACATGCTCCGCTCCCGCGTCCCGACGGACGACCTTGAGCGGCTGGTGCTGTGCGTTGACCGCTTCCCGGCCGACCTATCGTTCGCGCCGGCGACGTTCGGCGCGGTTCACGCCGCGAACGTGTTCCACTTCCTCCCGCCGCGGGACGTGACGGCGGGGTTCGCGCGGGTCTTCGATTGGCTGGCCCCCGGCGGGCGGCTGTTCGTTGAGACTTGCACGCCTTACTCGACGGACAACACCGACGACCTCCCCGGCTTCGACGCCCGGAAGGCGGCCGGCGCGCGCTGGCCGGGCGTCGTCTACGCCCCCAAACGCCATGCCGCCCGCGGCCGTCCGCCACTCTTCCACTACTTCGACGCGGACACGCTCGCCGGCGCGGCGACGCGCGCCGGCTTCGCGGTCGTCTCGTGTCGGATGGTCACGCCGACGGACTTGCCGGATCGGTTCCGGCTCGACGGCCGCGAGTGTGCCCGACTCATTGCCGAGAAGCCATGAAGCGCGCCACGAAACCGCGTTACCCCGGCCCGCCGCCCGCTGGCAGCGCGTGGGGGCGCTGCCATCAGGACGCCATTGCCTACGTCCTCGATTTGCCGTTGTCCGCCGTGCCGCACTTCGCAGACGACGGTTGCGACGCCGCCGAGTTCTATCGGCGGGAGCGGGAGTTCCTTCGCTCTCGCGGGTTGGTCCCCATCAACTTCTGGTTCCCGCCGCAGGATCGCGCGGATGAGGTCGCCGCTATTCTGCGGTGCGTGGGCGAGTGGAACCCGGGGGCGATTCATCTATTCGGGGGAGTGACGCGGGCACTCAGTCAACCCACCCACACCGTCGTCTGCCGCGACGGGGCGGTCATCCACGACTACGCGCCCGATGTTGGCGGGATCATCGGCCCTTTGCCGTTCGGCTTCTATGCGGTGACGTTCTTCGGGTCGGCGGCCGTGTCCGACGGCCCGCCGCCGCCGCGGGCGGGTGCGACCCGTGCGCGTCGCCGGGCTCACTCGCGCCACGCGAGCGGCCCCGCGTAGCGGATCGTCCGCACCGGGGCGAGCTGGTCGAACGGCTTCACTTCCGGCGGCGGGTCGCTCCAACCACCGAACTCGTTCGTTTGCGGCGCGAGTTCGCCGCCGGGCGGCATCGGTAGCCCACTGTCGAGAAACGCAGTCGTCGGCATGAAGCGTGGGTCGTTCGGCCCGCTGAACTCCGAGAACAGGTACGGCAACTCGCCGCGGTTCGCGTAGGTCATCAGCTCGGCAAACCAACCGACGTACACCCAATCGCGCCCCATCCCCAGATGCCGAAGGTGCGGAACGCGCTCCAGGAGCTTCGCGGCGAGATCGGCCGCGGTGTCGTGCTTCGCGTCGTGCCAGCCGAAATACTCGTTACCGGCCGAGGACGAGTAGTAGGCGCACCAGAAGCCGTCGTCCGGCCCCCAAGCACCGTGCGTGGTCAGCACCGCGCCGGCGTGGGTGATGCAGCACCGCCAATACTGCATCGCGCCGAAGTACGGGATGATCCGAAGCCGCTGGTAGCCGAGCCGGTGCAGCTCGTGAACCATTCGCAGCACGCGGGCGCACCGGCGGACGGTTGGGTCGGTAATCGTCGTGCCCACGCGCGCCCCTCCGATCTCGCCCCTACCGCTCAACAGAGGGACGGGCGTTATTTTCTCCACTGTGGTCGCGCCGGTCGATTCGATCCACGACGAAAGAACCCCTCAACGTCC
>CAZENI010000274.1:0-10782 GCA_964513055.1 uncultured Opitutus sp. | reverse complement strand
CCGCGCGACGATCGAGCCTGAGTCGACGCAGGAGCCCGGCCGCGAGACCGAGGTGCTGCAACTCGCGCTCACGCTCGAGGCGAAGTCGCAGCACCCGATCGCGCGCGCGATCGTGCGGCACGCCCGCGCCCAGGGCGTGGCCGAACTGGCGCTGGAGGATTTTCAGTCGATCACGGGGCAGGGCCTGCGCGGCAAGATCGACGGGTCCACGCTGTTGCTCGGCCGGCGCGAACTGCTCGAGAGTGGCCCGCTGGCGGAATTTGCGCGACAGTTGCCGCCAGCGGCGGCGGAACTGAGCGAGGTGTGGGTCATCGGCCGCGGTCTCGTCGGGCGAATCCTCCTGAAGGATCAGATCCGCGCCGAGTCGCGCGGCGTCCTCGCCGAACTCAAGCGCGCGGGCCTGCGCACCGTCATGCTCACGGGCGACCGGCGCCATACGGCGGAGGCGGTGGCCAAGGAACTGGGCCTCGACGAAGTGCGCGCCGGGCTTTCGCCGGAAAACAAGGTCGAGGCCATCCAGGCGCTGCGGGCCGGCGGGGCCAAGGTGGCGATGATGGGCGATGGCGTGAACGACGCGCCGTGCCTGGCCGCGGCGGACGTGAGCGTGGCGATGGGGGCGCGCGGCAGCGATGCGGCCCTCGAGCAGGCCGAGGTGATCCTGATGCACGACCGGATCGAGAACTTCCTCGCCGCGCTGCGGCTGAGCCGGCGGGCGCGCACGATTATCCGGCAGAATCTCACGCTGTCGCTGGGAGTCGTGATCGTGATGGTGATCGCGACGGTGTTCGGCGCCGTGCCGCTGGCGATCGGCGTCGCGGCGCACGAGGGCAGCACGCTGATTGTCTGCCTGAATTCGCTCCGGCTGCTCTTCGGCCGCAACCTGTAATCCGCTGGAACTTTTGCATCGTATCCTGCGTCGGAACCGCCACCCTATATAGAGCATGAAATCGAAGCTGCCCCCCTTCGCGTTCGCGCTTGGAGCGCTCGCGGTCACCGCCGGTTGCACGTTTCCGTCCAGCAAGTCGATCTACGATCGATCCAGCGCGGGGCGTTCCATGAATGTCGATTCCGGCAGCGTCGTGGCGGTCCGTGAGGTGGCGGTCAGCGGCCGCACCACGATTATTGGTGTCGGCGGCGGCGGCCTCGTGGGCGGAGCGGCGGCGTCGGGCGGCAGTGGCGTCGGCGGCGCCGTGGTGCAGGCAGCGGGCGCCGTGGGCGGCGCGATTCTCGGCGAGGCGGTCGAGGAGGCCGCGACGCGGAAGAATGCGCAGGAGATCACGATCAAGCTGAGCACAGGCGACACGATCGCCGTGGTGCAGGAAGTGCGGTCGGAGGGACGTTTCTCGGTCGGGGAACAGGTGCAGGTGCTGCAGGGCGGCGGTGGCACGACGGTGCGTCGGGCCTACTGAGCGCATGCGGCCGATGTGGGCACGATTTGGCGCGGCCGTGGGTTTCGTTGCGGCGCTCGGCGGCTGCACCGGCGTGAACGTCGCGCAGAGCCGGCCACCCGCGACGCGGCCGTTGCGGGAGATCGCCCGGGAGGAGCGCGGAGAAGTGATCAACGTGCGCGACACCCAGCTCGATTTGCGGACGGGTCTGGCCCGGGGCGTCAGCACGCGGGCGCCCTCGATTCCGGTCTATGGCCCCATCGGCGTGCGCGTGCCGATCACGATTGGCGGCGAGAAACGTGTCGAGGTGCCCGCGGAGGAGATCACCGTGCGCCTCGCCACGGGCCGGATGATCGCGATCGTCCAGGAGCTGAGCAGCCCGCCCTTCGCGCCGGGCGAGCGCGTGCGAGTCCTGCATGAGAAGGTTGACGACCCATCCGCCACCGCCCGGATGCAGGTGGTGCGCGACTAGGCGAGGGCCGGCCGGGTGGGGCGACCTGCGCTCAGTCGGCGATCCAGACGCGATCGCCGGCGCGCACTTCCTCGTAGAGTTCGACGATCTCGAGGTTGCGCATCAGCACGCAGCCGGCGCTCAGCGGTTCGCCGATGCGGTCCTCGTGATTCGTGCCGTGGATGTAGACGTAGCGCTCGTAGGTGTCGACGTTACCGCCGCAATTCACGCCCGGCTCGAGGCCGCGGAGCCAGAGGATGCGCGAGGTGATGAGGTTGTCGTTGTCGGGCTCGCGCTCGAGCATCTCGGAAAAGTGGCGGCCGGTCGGGACGCGCGACTTGAACACCATGCCGGGCGGCTGGCCCGCGCCGATGCGCTCGGCGATTTCGTGGAGCCCGCGCGGCGTGCCCATCGAGTCCTTGATGTTTGACGGCGGGCGCTTCGACGTGGAGATGCCGTAACTCTTTACCAGCTCAGCGCCGCGGTAGAATTGCAGCGTCGCTGTGCTGATCCGCACGGAGAGGAGTCGTTCTCCGGGCTTGATGCCGAGGCGGGCGCACGTTTGGTTGACCTGCTCGATTGGAGACAAACTCGTGAACAACGCATTCATCAATGTCGGTATCGTCGGCGCCACCGGCGCCGTCGGTCAAGAGCTCCTGCAGCTCCTGCACGATCGCAACTTCCCCATGGCCTCGCTGCGGCTTTTCGCCTCGGCGCGGTCGGCGGGCAAAGTCATCGGGTGCGCCGGCAAAACCTACAAGGTCGAGGAGGCGAAGCCGGGCGTGTTCGGCGATGTCGACATCGCGTTCTTCGCGACCGATGGCGCGATCACCAAGGCGCTGGCGCCCGATGCCGTGAAGGCGGGTTGCGTCGTGATCGACAAGAGCTCGGCGTTCCGGATGGACCCGGCCGTGCCGCTGGTGATCCCGGAGATCAATCCCGAGGGGTTGCGGCAGCACAAGGGCATCATCGCGAATCCGAATTGCTCGACGGCGGTGACGCTGATGGCGCTGTGGCCGCTGCACCGGGCGTTCGGGCTGAAGCGGTATTTCGCGGCGACCTATCAGTCGGTCTCCGGCACGGGCACGGAGGCCGTCGACGAACTCGAGGCGCAGATCCAGGCGCACGTGAAGGGCGAGCCGCTGACGCACAAGATTTATCCCTACCAGATCGCGTTCAACTGCATCCCACAGGTGGATTCGTTCGGCAGCGATGGCTACACGGGTGAGGAGACCAAGATGCTGCAGGAGAGCCGCAAGATCATGGGCCTGCCGAACCTGAAGGTCTCGGCGACCTGCGTGCGCGTGCCGGTGGTGCAGGCGCACTCCGTGGCGGTGAACGCGGAGTTCGAGCGTCCCGTGAGCGTGGAGGCCGCGCGGGCGGCGATCGCGGCGTTCGAGGGGGCCGAACTCGTCGACGATCCGGCGAACCGCCGTTACCCGACGCCGCTGGATTTTACCCGGAAAGTGAAGTGCGGCGTGGGCCGCATCCGCCTCGACACCGCGCTCGACAACGGCCTGGCGCTCTGGGTGAGCGGCGACAACCTCTGGAAGGGCGCGGCCCTGAACGCGCTCCAGAATGCCGAGCTGATGGTCCGCGAGGGCCTGCTGACGCGAAGGGCGGCGCTGGCCGGGGCGTAAACGGCCCGCCGGTCGTCCCGCTGTCCGGCGGCGGGAGGGGCGACGCACGGTCGGCGGCGACGCGAGGACCCGCCCGCAGGTGTCATACCCGAATTATTCCTTGTCATAGGCGTCCTCCGGCGGCTTTTTTCTACCCTCGGCTCGGACGCTTAGCTCAGTTGGTTAGAGCACCTCGCTTACACCGAGGGTGTCGGGGGTTCGAGTCCCTCAGCGTCCACCATTTCCTTTTCTCCAAATTTCCATGCGACACACGATCTCCGCCCTCGTTGAGAACAAGTTCGGCGTTTTGGCGCGCGTGGCCGGGATGTTTTCCGGCCGCGGCTTCAACATCGACTCGCTCAACGTCGCCCCGACCCAGGACGCGTCGCTCTCCCGCATCACCACGGTCCTGAAGGGCGATGAGGCCCAGCTCGACCTGTGCATCAAACAGCTCCGCAAGCTGATCAACGTGGTCGAGGTCATCGATTTCAAGGAAGGCCAGGCCGTGGCCCGCGAACTCATCCTCGTGAAGGTCCGCGCCGACGCCAAGTCGCGCCCCGAAATCCTCCAGATCAAGGACATCTTCCGGGCCAAGATCGTCCACCTCGCCGCCGACTCGCTCATCATGGAAGCGACGGGCGACGACGAGAAAGTCTCCGCGCTGCTCGGCCTGCTCGAGCCCTTCGGCATCATCGAACTCGCCCGCACCGGACGCCTGGCGCTGAAGCGCTGAGGCGCGGCGCACCGTTGAGAATTGAAGGTTGAAAGTTGAAAGACTGACCACCGCGACTCTCGACACCCACCGGATCGGTTCTTTCAACTCTCACCTTTCAACCCTCAACCCCGCCTTTTTCACATGCCCGCCAAAGTCTACACCGACAAAGACGCCGATCTCGGCGTGTTCGCCAACAAAACGCTCGCCGTCCTCGGCTACGGTTCGCAGGGCCACGCCCATGCGCTCAACCTCAAGGACAGCGGCTGCAAGGTCATCATCGGCCTCTATCCCGGCTCCAAGTCCAAGGCGGTCGCCGAGCAGCACGGCTTCGAGGTCGTCGACACGGCCGAAGCGGTGCGCCGGGCCGACGTGATCATGGTCGGCCTGCCCGACATGAAGCAGGCTGATGTCTACGCGAGCGACATCCTCCCCAATCTTTCGAAGGGCAAGACGCTCCTCTTCTCGCACGGCCTGAGCGTGCACTTCGGCCTGATCAAGCTGCACAAGGACATCGACTGCATCATGGTCGCCCCGAAGGGCCCGGGCCACATGGTCCGCCGCCTCTATGCCGAGGGCAAAGGCATGCCGGCCCTCGTCGCCGTCGCGCAGAACAAGTCGAAGAAGGCGCTCGCGACCGCGCTCGCCTGGGCGAAGGGCATCGGCTCGACCCGCGCTGGCGTGCTGAAGACGGATTTCAAGGAAGAGACCGAGACGGATCTTTTCGGCGAGCAGGCCGTGCTCTGCGGTGGCGCCAGCGCGCTGGTGCAGGCCGGATTCGAGACGCTCGTCGAGGCCGGCTACCAGCCCGAGATGGCCTACTTCGAGTGCCTCCACGAGCTGAAGCTCATCTGCGATCTCATGTATGAGAGCGGCATCGCCGGCATGCGTTTCTCGATTTCCGAGACCGCCAAATATGGCGACATCACCCGCGGCCCGCGCGTCGTGAACAAGAAGACCAAGGCCGAGATGAAGAAGATCCTGAAGGAGATCCAATCCGGCCAGTTCACCAAGGAATGGGTCAAGGAGCACAAGGGCGGCCTGAAGAACTACAAGAAGCTCCTCGCCCAGGGCGAGAAACACCAGATCGAGAAGACCGGCGCGTATCTCCGCTCGATGATGCCCTGGATGACGAAGAAGAACATCAAGGGCGTGCAGGCCTCTTATTCCTGAGCCCGCGCCCCGTCTGAGTATTTGCCAAACCCCGGGAGGCGCAGAGTATCAACCTCTGCGCCTTTCGTTTTTCCGATGACCAAGCTCGTTCTCGCCACCCGCAAAAGCCCGCTCGCCCTCACCCAAACCGAGATGGTCGCCGCGCACCTGCGCAACCAGCTCGGCGTCGAGACCGAGCTGCTGAAGATCGTCACGACCGGCGACCAGCAGACCGAGTGGTCGCTCGAGAAACGCGGCGGCAAGGGGCTCTTCACCAGCGAACTCGAGGCCGCCTTGCTGCGCGGGGAAGCCGATGTCGCCGTGCACAGCACGAAGGACCTCCCGGGCGACATGCCCGCCGGTCTCGCGATCGGGGGCTACATGCCGCGCACCGACACGCGTGACGTGCTCGTGCTGCGCGCCGGGGTGGAAACGCCCGCGACGCTCGCCACCGGTTCGCCGCGCCGCCGGCTGCAGGTGCAGCGGATGTTTCCCGACGTCGCGTTCACGGAAATCCGCGGCAACGTCGACACGCGCCTGCGCAAGATCGGCGAGCAGCACCTCGCCGACGGCACGATCCTCGCCGCGGCCGGCATGAAGCGGCTCGGCATCGAGACGTGGCCCGGCGTGGAATTCGCGCCGCTCGCCTTCGACCAGATGGTGCCGGCGGTCGGGCAGGGCGCGATCGCCATCCAGTGCCGCGAGACGGATGCGGCGAAGTTCGCCGCGGTGTTCGACGCGGCCACGGCGCGGGCGGTGAGCCTGGAGCGGGCGTTTCAGAACGCGCTCGGCGGCGGCTGCCACACGGCCTTCGCGGCGCACGTCGCCGGCGACACGCTGCACCTCTTTCACGAGGCCATCGGCATCGAGGCGGTGGCGCTGACCGCGGAGGATTTCATCGAGCCGACGGCGACCGCTGGACGCATCCTGCGCGCCTTCAAACTGATTTCATGAGCCACGCCGCCGCCCTCGCCGGTCGCCGGATCGCCGTCACGCGCGCGCGCGAACAATCCGGGGAACTCGCCGCGCGCCTCGCCGCGCTCGGCGCCGAAGTGATCGAGCTGCCGTTGATCACGGTCTCGAAGGAGATCGATCTCCAGACGCTGGCCGACGCGATGACGGAGCTCGGGAGCTACGACTGGATCGTGTTCACGAGCGCGAACGGCGTGCATTTCTTCTTCGAGGAGTTTCGCCGGATTTTCGACGACATCCGCTCGCTCGGCCTGCTGCGTTTCGCCGTCATCGGCGATGCGACGGCGAAGGCGGTCAAGGCGCTGCACCTCAAGATCGAGTGCCAGCCGAAGGTCGCGACGGCGGCCGCGCTCGCCGACGCGCTGATCGAGACCGGCAGCCTCGACAGCGCGAAGCTGCTCGTGATCACGGGCAACATGAACCGCGACGATCTCGTGATCAAACTCGAGGCGGCGCACGCGATCGTCGACCAGTTGCAGGTCTACAAGACGGAGCAGACAGACCTGTCCGCGGATCCCGCGGCGGCCGATTTTCGCGCGCGGGGCGCGGACGCGATCCTGTTTGCGAGTTCGTCCGCGGTGCAGCCCTTCGTCGATCAGGCGAAGGCGCTGCAACTCGCGAAGGACGCCCGCCGGCCGCTGGCGGGCAGCATCGGGCCGCAGACGAGCGAGACGATGAAGCAGGCGGGCATGCCGGTCGATTTCACCGCGAAGACGCCGACCCTCGATGCGCTGGTGGAGGCGTTAGTGAAGAAGCTGGGAAATCGCTGATGGACGCTGAAGGCCGCTCAGATTGCGGGCTTTTCATTCGCGTGATTTAGCGAACATTAGCGGTTTCCAATGAAAGTTCCTTTCCTCGATCTTTCGCTGCAGCATCGGTCGCTCCGCGAGCAGGCGCTGGCGGCGCTGACCGCGACCTACGACGCGAATCGTTTCTGCCTCGGGAAGGACGTGGAGGACTTCGAGAAGGCGTTCGCTGCCACGCTCGGTTATCCGCGCGCGCTGGCGCTGAACAGCGGCACGTCGCCGCTCCACATCGCGTGCATGATCGCGGGGTTCAAGCCGGGCGACGAGGTGATCACGTCGCCGTTCACGTTCATCTCGTCGGCGTGGGGCATCAACTACGTGGGCGCCACGCCGGTTTTCGCCGACATCGAGGAGGGCACGTTCAATCTCGACCCGGCGCGGCTCGCGGCGGCGGTCACGCCGCGCACGAAGGGCATCATCGTCGTGCATCTCTTCGGCCAGCCGGCTCGGATGGAGGAGATCATGGCGGTCGCCCGCGCGCACAATCTCTTCGTGATCGAGGATTGCGCGCAGGCCGTCGGGGCGCGCTACCGCGGCACGCCGGTCGGCATCCTCGGCGACGCGGGCACGTTCAGCTTTTATCCGACGAAGAATCTCGGCGCCTGCGGCGAGGGCGGCGCGCTCGTGGCGAAGGATGAGCGGATTCACACCACGGCGCGGCACATCCGCGTGCACGGCTCGGACCGGCGCTACTACCACGACATCGTCGGTGGCAATTTCCGGATGGATGGTTTCCAGGGCGCGCTGCTCAACGTGAAGCTACCGCACCTCGCCACGTGGACCGCGCGCCGGCAGGAAATCGCCGCGCGTTATCTGAGCGGGATCAAACTCGGCGACGTGCGCCTGCCCGAGCAGCCGGCCTACGGGAAGTCGGTGTTTCATCAATTCACGATCCGGCATCCGCGCCGCGATGCGCTGCGCGAGCATCTGGCGAAGCAGGAGGTTGGGACGGATCTGATTTATCCGGTGACGTTGCACCTGCAGAAATGCTACGCGTCGCTGGGCCGCGGCCGCGGGGCGTTTCCGGTCGCGGAGAAAGCCGCGGACACCTGCGTGAGCCTGCCGATCTTTCCCGAGCTGACGGACGCGCAGGTGGAGCACGTGATCGCGGCAGTGAATTCCTTTTAACCGCTGATGAACGCTGATGGTCGCTAATGGTTCGGCATCAGCGTTCATGAGCGTCCACTAGCGGTTTCTTCTGATGATCGACGGCATTCGCTTCAAAATCTGCGGGCTCACGTCGCTGGTCGACGCGGAGTTCGCCGATCGTTGCGGGGCGGACTACCTCGGTTTCATCCTGTATCCGAAATCGCCACGCTATATTTCGCTGACGCAGTTTCGGGCGATGGCGCCGCGGTTGCCGGAGCGGCGCAAAGTCGCGGTGTCGGTCGAGCCGACGGTCGAGGAACTCGCGGAGCAGCGCGACGCGGGCTTCGACTATTTCCAGATTCATTTTCGTCCGGAAACGCCGGACGCGACGCTCACGGCCTGGTCGCGCCTCGTGGGCGAAAAACACCTCTGGCTCGCGCCGAAGCTCCCGCCTGAAGCCGACGTGTCGCCGGCGGCGCTGGCGGTCGCGAAGTTCATCCTGCTCGACACGTTCCACCGCGACGGCTTCGGCGGGTCCGGGCAGACGGGAGACTGGGCGAAGTTCGCGCGCCACCAGGCGGCGCATCGCGGTAATTTCTGGATCCTCGCGGGTGGCCTCAACGCCGCCAACATCGGCGAAGCGCTGCGCGAGACCGGAGCGAAGTTCGTCGACGTCAGCAGCGGCGTCGAATCGGCGCCGGGCGTGAAGGACGAGACGAAGCTGAAGGCGTTCGTCGTCGCGCTGCATCGCGCCGCGACGGCTTAGGCGGCGCGCGTGCGGACGGCGAGGTCGCGTTCGTGCGCGAGCAGGCGGCGCTTGATCTCCTCGCCAAACGCGAAGCCGGTGAGCGAGCCGTCGGAGCCGATCACGCGATGACAGGGGATGATCAGGCAGATGGGGTTGGTCGCGTTGGCGCGGCCGACGGCGCGGGAGGCCGCGGGCTGGCCGATCGCGGCGGCGAGCTGCGCGTAGCTGCGGGTTTCGCCGAACGGGATTTCGCTCAATGCGCGCCAGACGCGCTGCTGGAAAGGCGTGCCGGCCGGCGCGAGGGGCAGCGAAAACGCGCGCAGATCGCCGGCGAAATACGCGGCGATCTCCTCGCGAGCGGCGTTGGTGCGCCAGGCGTCGCGCACGAGGTCGGCGGCGCGGAGGCGTTTTCTCAGCGCGTCGACATCGCCGAACGCGGTGGCGAGCAGCGCGCCGCGCGCGTCGACGGCGACGGAGAAGTCACCGAGCGTGGTGGTGAAGGTGGAATAGGCCGGGTTCATGGGATGGGTTGGTTGAATTGCCAGAGGTGGGCGGTCGCGAGGCTGCGGTAGGGGGAGAACACGGCCATGAGGCGGCGCGTGGCGTCGACGTCGGGGCGCTCGTCCAGCTTGAGCGCGGCGAGCAGTCCGCTCGTGACGCCAGTGTCGCCGAGCGGGACGCAGTCGGGGAAACCGAGCGCGCGCATCATGAGATAGTTCACGGACCAGGGGCCCAGGCCGCGGACCGCGAGCAGCGTGCGCTCGGCCCGCGTGGCGCACATCGTGCGCAGGGCGTCGAGATCGAGCTGGCCGTCGACGATCAGTCGGGACGTGGCGATGACGTAGTCGGCTTTCTGGCGGGAGAACTGGAGCGGAATCAGATCGGCCGGTTCAAGCGCGGCGACGGCGGCGGGCGTGGGCGGGGCGTAAAGGTGGGCAGCGTGATCGAGGCGGGTGCCGGCGCGTTCCGTCAGGCGGCGCTTCAGCAGGCAGGCGAAGGCGAAGTTGATTTGCTGGCCGATGATCGACCAGAGCAGGCCGTCGAAGACGGACGGCGTTTGCGCGATGCGTAATTCCGGCCGGCCCGCGACCAGGCGCGCGAGGCCGAGCTTGCGGGCGAGGCGCGCGAAGGCGGCGGCGTCCTGATCGAGGCCGAGCAGGCCGGCGACGATCGGGTGCGCATCGGCGGCGCTGCCGCTGGTGACCGTCACGGCAATCGCCGACGGCGACAGATCGAGCGTCAGCAGGGCGGGCGCGCCGCGCAGCCGGACCGCGCCGGTGTAGCGGTCGCCGACCAGCGTCTCGGTGACGCTGTGGGTGTCGCGGCTCAGCGCGCGGCGCAGGTAGCCGAGCGGATAGCCGGGCGGCAGGTCGAGGGTGAAGGTGTGCGTGTCACGTAATTCGCGATACGCGGCGGGCGTCAGGCCGTTGAGCCGGCGGAACTGCTCGTGAAACACGGACTGCGAGTCGAAGCCCGCGGCGCTGGCGACGCCGACGAGGCCTTCGTCGGTCGCGAGCAGTTGCTGTTTCGCGACGGCCAGCCGGGCGCGGAGGAGGAGGTCGGCGGGCGTGGTGTGATAGTGCTGGCGGAAGAGTTCGAACAGCCGCGTCGCGCCGAAGCCGGAGCGGCGGACGATCGCGCGCGCGTCGGCGAAGGCGGCGGGACGGGCGCGCACCTCGGCGACGAGGGTCTCGATGTCCTCGAGCACGGGATCGGCGCCGCGGGCGAAGTCGTCGGGATGGCATTTCTTGCAGGGCCGCAGGCCGGCGGCGCGCGCGGCCGCGCAGGGCGGGAATAGCTTAAGGGTGGAGGGGTTGGGCTTGGGGGCGATGGACGCCGGGGGGG
>CAZENI010000273.1:0-10785 GCA_964513055.1 uncultured Opitutus sp. | reverse complement strand
CCATCCGCCTCCCCGCCCTGCCCGCCTTCCTCGCCGCCTCGGCCGCCGCCTTCGCCGCCGAAGGCACCCTCCCCGGCTACCAAAAGCTGCAGCTCAGCGATCAGTTCCTCTGCGAAGGCTCGACCTTCGGCGATTTCAACCGCGACGGCAAAATGGACGTCGTCGCCGGCCCGTATTGGTATGCCGGCCCCGACTTCAAGCAGCGCCACGAGATCTACCCCGCGTCCGTCTACGATCCGCTGCGCTACTCGGAGAATTTTTTCGCCTTCGCCCACGACTTCAACGGCGACGGCTGGACCGACATCCTCGTCCTCGGCTTCCCCGGCGTCGACGCCTCCTGGTATGAGAACCCTGGAGACAAGGGCACCGCCTGGCGCCGCAAGGTCGTCTTCCTGCCCGTCGATAACGAGTCGCCCACCTTCGGCGATCTCCTCGGCACGAAGCAGCCCGTGCTCCTCTGCACCAGCGCCGGCCGGATCGGCTACGCCACCTTCGACCCGAAGGACCCGGGCCGCCCGTGGACCTGGCACCCGATCTCGCCGCCCGGCCCGTGGCAGCGTTTCACGCACGGCCTCGGCTTTGGCGACGTGAACGGCGACGGCCGCCACGACATCCTCGAGAAAGACGGCTGGTGGGAACAACCCGCGTCGCTCGCCGGCGATCCCGTCTGGAAGAAACACGCGTTCGCCTTCGCCGGCGGCGCCGCGCAGATGTATGTTTACGACGTCAACGCCGACGGCCTCGGCGACGTCATCACCGCCAAGGCCGCGCACGGCTACGGCCTCTCGTGGTTCGAGCAGACGCGCGGCGCCGATGGCGCGATCGGTTTCAAGCAGCACGTCATCACCTCCGCCAAACCTGAGGAGAAGATCGCCGGCGTTCAGTTTTCCCAGCTCCACGCTGTCGCGCTCGCCGACCTGGATGGCGACGGCCTGCAGGACATCGTCACCGGCAAGCGCTGGTGGGCCCACGGCCCGAAGGGCGACGCCGACCCGAACGGCACGCCTGTGATCTACGGCTTCCTCCTGCGCCGCGGCGCCAACGGCGCGGTGCGCTACGAGCCCAAGCTGATCGACGACGCCTCCGGCATCGGCGTGCAACTCGTCGTCACCGACGCCAACGGCGACGGCCGCCCCGACATCGTGTCCGCCAACAAGCGCGGGACGTTCGTGTTCATTTCGGAGAGAAAATAGCGGCTCCGCTTCCCTCGTAGCGGAACGCGTGAGCGTTTCGCCGAAGCCACGAAACGCTCACGCGTTCCGCCACAGTCCACGCTTCACCCCAACCCCACCATGACTACCGCACCCCACGGTGTTCGCCGCAGCCTGCGTCTCGGCCTCGTCTTCAGCACGCCGCTTTTCTGCTCCGTCAGCCTGCTCGCCCAGGCCACCCCTCCCTCCTCCGCGACCCCGATCGCGACCACCGCCGCCGAAGCCAAAACCGACGCGGCGCGCGTCATGGAGCAATTCAAGGTTTACGACAAGAAGGCCGTGCCCTTCACCGACGCGAACATGGACATCCCGCGCGGCATAAATGATATTCAGGCCTACTACATCATTTCGGCCGACGAGATCGAAAATTCCGGCAAGACCGATCTCGACGACGTGCTGCGCGACAGCCTCACGCAAAACACGCTCTCCGAAACCAACGCCCAGGTCGACCCGAGCGCCCTCTCGCTGCAGATGGGCGCCAACAGCTCCGTCAACCTCCGCGGCCTCGGCGCCTCGCAGACGCTCATCCTCATCAACGGCCAGCGCACCGCCAATTTCGCCAACCGCGGCGCCACGTTTCAGCCCAACATCAACGGCATCCCGCTCGCCGCCATCGAACGCGTCGAGGTGCTCCCCGGCAGCGCCTCCGCCATCTACGGCGGCACCGCTGTCGGCGGCGTCGTCAACGTCATCCTCAATCGCAACTACCAGGGCGGTCAGGTCAGCGCCAGTTACCAGAACACCTTCGAGAGCGACGCCCCGATTCGCACCCTCAACGGCATCTACGGTTTCTCTCTCGGCAAGAGCGGCCGGACCCACGTCACGCTCAGCGGCAGCTACAGCGACGGCAAGCCGCTGCGCATGAAGGACCGCCCGTTCCTTCTCGATTATTTCAAGCGCGCCGTGGCCAACGCGCCCGCGTCGTTCTACACCAACACCGCGACCTTCACGAGCGGCGCCACGCCCAACATCGTCCTGAACAACGCCGCGGTAAACGGCTTCGCCAACGCGCAGACGCAAACCCTCACGCTCAAGTCCACCGGCCAGACGCTCGGCTCACGCATCACGTCGATCCCCTCCGGCACCTCCGCCGCCACGCCCGTCGCCACCCGCGACGCCGGCCTGCTCGCCAACGCCGGCCGCTACAATCTCGAGTTCGCGCCGAGCGTGTGGCGCGGCTACGAGAGCACGCTCACGCAGGTCCCGCGCAAGGAGGCGCTGATGGGCCGCATCGACCACAAGCTCACCAACACGATCAGCCTCTTCGCCGATTTCGCGTTCAACCGCAGCACCACGCTCGAGGCGAAGTGGGTGCCGATTGGCAACGGCGCCTACCAGTTCGCCGTGCCCGGCAACGCGCCGACGAATCCGTTTCGCGAGAACATCTTCATCTCCATTCCGATCTCGGTGAACGAGGCGTCGCACAACGACATCATCAACCAGTCGGCCGGCGGCGTCTTCGGCGGCCTCGTGAAGCTGCCCGGCGAGTGGCGCCTCGCCGCCGACGTGAACTACTCCGTCTCCAAGCAGAAGGTGCACTACGGCCTCGGAAACTTCGCCAACAACACCACGTTCGGCGGCTACGCCCCGCTGCTCTGGAACGGCACCGTCAATCCCTTCGTCGACACCATCGCGAATCCCATCGGCTGGGAGCGCTACTACGGCGAGTGGACGGGCTACAACTACGACACGATGCTCGACTATAATCTCCGCGCCTCGGGCCCGCTGTTCCGCCTGCCCGGCGGTCGGCCCGTCCTCACCGTCGGCTCCGAGGTCTACACCGAGCGGCTGCCCCAAGCCTATGTGGGCGGCAATTTCCCCGCGGTCCCGCCCGCCCAGGCCAACGCCACCAACCAGCACTCCTACTTCGTCGGCCAGCGCATCTCGACCTACTCCGGCCACGCCGAGATCAGCGTGCCCATCGTCTCCGGCCTGAACGAAAAGCCCTTCCTCCGCGCCCTCGAGTTTCAAGCCGCCGTCCGCTCGGAGCGTTTCGACGTCTACACCAATCCCGACGGCCGCGTGAACATCTTCCCCGATTCCCCGCCGTTCCCCCGCATCACGCGCAGCGCCACCGAAAGCCGGCAGGATATCGCCAAGCTCAAGGCCACCAAGCCGACCTTCGGCTTCAAGTATCAGCCGTTCCGCGAGCTCACCTTCCGCGCTTCCTACGCCGAGGCCTTTCTCCCGCCGACGTTCTCCCAGCTCACCCAGCGCATCAACACCGGCGGCCTCGCCGCCGCCGTGCCAACCCCGACCTTCTTCGATCCCGTCGTCGGCCGTTCCTACACCTCGCTCAGCGTCGCCGGCAACAATCCCGGCCTCGGTCCCGAGGAGTCCAAGAATTATAGTTACGGCGTCATCTGGGAGCCGCAGGGCGCACTGAAGGATTTCCGCTTCAACCTCGAATACTGGCGGATCGAGAAAATGGATCTCATCCGCAACGTGAACGACGTTCAGCAGCTCGCCAACATGGGCGACCGCGCCCCCGACGGCAGCGTCACGCGCAACGCCACCACCAACCTGATCGAGCTCTTCACCTTCGCGAACTACAACGTCGGCGACGGCATGACCGACGGCTGGGACCTCTCCGTCGACTACCGCAAGGCCACGCCGATCGGTGTATTCGGATTGCGCGCACGCACCACGATCACCGACCACCTGAAGCTCCCGCCCGCCATCGGCTTCGCGCCCGTCGACTACGTGGGCTTCGTCAACATCCCCGAGGGTGTCAACCGCCTCAAATCCAATGCTTCGCTCAGTTGGTCCAGCGGCCGCCACTGGCGCGCCTCCTGGACCACGCTCTACCAGAGCAGCTACAACCAACGCGGTTCCCGCGGCGATCCGATCTACCTCGGCAATCCCAATGCCGCGCTCATCACCACCTATACCGCCGCGCAGGGCGGCACGACCGTGGCGTCGCAGCTGTATCACAACGCCAACCTGAGCTACAATTTCGGCGCCCGGCACGCCCGCTCGTATCTGAAAGGCCTGTCGCTTCAGCTCACGGTCAACAACGTCTTCGACACCGTGCCACCCTTCGACACCGGCCGCATCCCCACGCCCTTTTTCTACAGCCGCTTCGGCAACGTCCGCCTCCGCGACTACATCATCCGCGTGAAAAAGGATTTCTGATCTGAACCAGGTAGGGCGAGGCGTCCCCGCCGAGCCGTCGCGCTGTTGAGCCGCGACGGCTCACCGGGGACGGTTCGCCCTACCTTACCAAGCGCCTCACTTCAATTTCATGTCCCGCCTCCTCGCCTCCTTCGCCTGTTGCGTTCTCGCCGTCGCGTCCCTCCACGCCGCCACGCCGCGAAAGCCCAACGTCGTGCTCTTCCTCGTCGACGACCTCGGCTGGCGCGATCTCGGCTGCTACGGCAGCACGTTCTACGAAACGCCGAACCTCGACCGCTTTGCCCGCGAAAACGTGCGTTTCACCGACGCGTATTCCGCCTGCCACGTCTGCTCTCCGACGCGTGCAGCCGTCATGACCGGGAAATATCCCGCCCGGCTGCAACTGACCGACTGGCTCCCGGGGCGACGCGAGTATCCGTTTCAGCGCTACTCCAATGCGAAAATCCTCCAGCAACTGCCCGCCGCCGAAACCACCCTGGCCGAAGCCCTCAAGGCCCACGGCTACGCCACCGGCCACTTTGGCAAGTGGCACCTCGGCGAGGACCCCTCCGGCCCGCTGCAACATGGTTTCGACGTGCAGGTTCCCCGCTGGAACAAGGGCTGGCCGAACGCCGGCTACCATGCGCCCTTTCGCCTCGACGCCCTGCCCGACGCCCCGGGCGACTACCTGACGGACCGTCTCACCGACGAGGCCCTCAAGTATGTCGAACAAAACAAAGACCGCCCCTTCTTCCTCTATCTCTCCCACTTCGCCGTCCACGATCCGATTCAGGGCCGCGCCGATCTCGTCGCCAAATATCAGGCCAAGTTGAAGCGCGCCACCGCAGCCAGCCGGCCACCGTTCATCCTCGAGGGGAATCCGGACATGAAGAACCCGCCGACGCGCGCGCAACTGGACACATGGATCAAGGAGGACGCCTATCGCGGCTACCACGTGCTCCCCAACCAGACCGTCAAAATCAAACAGGAGCAGGACAACGTCCAGTTCGCCGCGATGGTCGAGAACATGGACGACAGTTTCGGGCGCGTGATCGCCAAGCTCGAGGCGCTCGGGCTCAGCGACAACACCCTCGTGATCTTCACCTCGGACAACGGCGGCATGTCCGCCGCGAACTTCGGCCGCCCCGACCGCGTCGTCCCGCCTACCGCCCTCGATGCCAACTTCTCGACCTCCAACCTCCCGCTCCGCGGCGCCAAGGGCTGGCTCTACGAGGGCGGCATCCGCGTGCCCTTGATGATCAAGGGGCCGGGCCGTGGCGCTCGCGGCACCGTCACCAGCGTGCCCGCGATCAGCACGGACCTTTACCCGACCATCCTGGAGATGATCGGCGTGCCGGCGCTCCCCGCCCAACATCAGGACGGCGTGAGTCTCGCCGCGATCGTGCGCGGGGAAAAACCGCCCGCCCGCGACGCGCTCTACTGGCACTTCCCGCACTACAGCAATCACGGCATGCAAAGTCCCGGCGCGGCGATCCGCGACGGCGACTTCAAGCTCCTCGAGTATTTCGAGAACCACACCGTGCAGTTGTTCAATCTCCGGGAAGATCTGGGCGAGCAACGCGACCTCGCGTCGAGCCAGCCCGCGAAGGTCGAACAACTCCGCACCCGCCTCCACGCCTGGCGCAAGCAAGTCGGCGCGCAGATGCTCACGCCCAACCCGAACTACGATCCCTCCGCGCCTCAATTCACGCCCCCGCCCGCGAAAGCGAAGAAAGGGTGACGCGCTACTCACGTCTGGCATCTCTCCGATCGGCTCTAATTTTGGACAGGATTCACAGGATTCCGAATCAGGACTTACAGGATTACTCGTCCTACACCGTCAATTACTCCGGAATCGAAGCTCTCAAGTATTGGGTTCGTTCCTGAAAATCCTGTCTTCAATCCTGTAAATCCTGTCCAAAAACAAAACCCATTTGAACACCCCACACGCCCCCTTCGCCTCCTTCCCCGTCTTCCTTCCGTGTGTTCCGTGTGTTCCGTGGGCCCTTGATTGAGTCATAATCCTCCGCCGCGCTTTTTTCTCCCCTCTCTCATGCTCTCCTTCCCTCCACCCCTCCGCTCCTCCGCGTTTCCGCGATCCCTCCTCCTCGCCGCGCTCATCACCGCGTCCGCCTCCGCCTTCGCTCAGGACGGCGCCTTCCCCGTCGCCCAAACCGCCGGCAAAACGCCCGACGAGGCCGCGCGCGCCATGACGCTCCCCGCCGGCTTTCGCGCCACGCCCTTCGCCGGCGAACCCGCGATTCACCAGCCCATCGCCTTCACCATCGACGAACGCGGCCGCCTCTGGGTCATCGAGAACTACGCCTACCCTCACTGGTCGCCTTACGGCAAAGACCGCATCGTCATTCTCGAGGACACCGATGGCGACGGCCGCCACGACAAACGCACGGTCTTCTTCGATCAGATCAATTTCGGCAGCGGCATCGCCGTCGGCCACGGCGGCGCGTGGGTCGGCAGCCCGCCCTATCTGCTCTTCATCCCCGACAAGAACCGCGACGACGTCCCCGACGGCCCGCCGCAGGTCCTCCTCGACGGCTGGGGCGCGCACGACACCCACGAGACGTTGAACAGTTTCGTCTGGGGCCCCGACGGCTGGCTCTACGGCAACCAGGGCGTCTTCACCCACAGCAACGTGGGCAAGCCCGACGCCAAGGACGCCGACCGCATCCCGCTCAACGCCTGCGTCTGGCGCTACCACCCCACGAAGAAAATCTTCGAGGTCTTCGCCGAGGGCATGAGCAACCAGTGGGGCCTCGACTTCAACGACACCGGCGACGCCTTCGTCACCGCCTGCGTCATCCCGCACCTCTACTTCGTCATCCAGGGCGCGCACTACCAGCGCCAGGCCGGCCAGCACTTCAACCTGCACGCCTACGGCAACATCATGACGATCGCCGACCACGCGCACTACGACAAAGCCATCAAGTGGTCCGACGCGCGCTTCACCAGCATCGGCGGCACCGACGCCGCGGGCGGCGGCCACGCCCACGCCGGCACACTCATCTATCTCGGCGACAATTTCCCGGCCTCCTATCGCGGCGCCCTCTTCACCCACAACGTCCTCGGCAGTCGGATCAACCAGGAGAAACTCGTGCCCAAGGGATCCGGATACATCGGTTCCCACGCGCCCGACTTCATGAAGGCCAACGACGGCTGGTTCCGCGGCCTCCGCCTCGAACTCGGCCCCGACGGCTCCCTCTTCAACAGCGACTGGTATGACGCCCGCGCCTGCCACCAGCAGCACCCGCAGGATCGCACCAACGGCCGCATCTACAAGATCAGCTACGGCACGCCGAAGCCTGTCTCCGTCGATCTCGCCAAACTCACCAGCGCCGACCTCGTGCAACACCAGCTCCACGCCAACGAGTGGTTCGTCCGCCGCTCGCGCATCATCCTCCAGGAGCGCGGCCCGAACCCCGAGGTCCACGCCGCGCTGCTCAAGATCGTCCGCGAGCATCCCGACGTCACCCGCCAGCTCCGCGCGCTCTGGGCGCTCCACGCCACCCGCGGTCTCAACGGCCCGCTCGCGCTCGAACTCCTGAAGGCGAAGGAAGCCTACGTCCGCGGCTGGACCATCCAGCTCATGAGCGAGGACAAGAACCCCTCGCCCACGCTCGTCAGTGCCTTCGCCGCCCTCGCGAAGAGCGACCCATCGCCGGTCGTCCGCCGCTTCCTCGCGAGCGCCGCGCGCCGCATCGCCGTCGATCAGCGCTGGTCGATCGTCGAGGCGCTGCTCCAGCACGGCGAGGACGCCGACGACCACAACCTGCCGACGCTGTATTGGTTCGCCGCCGAACCGCTCGTCGTCGCCGACCCCGCCCGCGCGATGGCGCTGGGCAACGCCACGCCGCTCACCGCGCTCCGGGCGTTCTTCACCAAGCGCCAGGCCGCGCTCGCCATCGAAGCGAAGCCCGTCGCCGGCAAGGGCACCGCCCTCGACCCGCTCGTGCGCACGCTCGCCGGCACCGACGACCCCGCCTACCAGCTCGAAATCCTCGACAGCCTCACCAGCGCCACCGAGGGCAAGACCAAGGTCGACCGTCCCGGCCCGTGGACCGACGCCTACGCCAAACTCAGCGTCAGCCCCGACCCCAAGGTCATCGCGCGCGCCGACGCCCTCGCCGCCCGCTTCGGCGACACCGGCGTCGCCGCCCGCAAGCGCGTGATCGTCACCGACACGTTTGCGCCCCTTCCCGCCCGCCAGGCCGCCCTCGAAGTCGTGCTGCAGCAGCGCAATTTCATGCTCGCGCCGATGTATCACAAGCTCCTCACCGAGCCCGGCCTCCGCCAGGGCGCGCTGCGCGGCCTCGCCCCCTACGACGTGCCCGCGACCCCGCCCGCCATCCTCGCCGTGTATCCGACGTTCAATGCCGAAGAGCGCCGCCTCGCGATCAACCTCCTCGCCCAGCGCGCCCCCTACGCCCGCGAGCTGCTCGCCGCCGTCAAGGCCGGCACCGTGCCGCGCGCCGATCTCGACGCCGCGCTCGCGCGCCAGCTCCGGCTCTTCAACGACCCCGCGCTCAACGCCGCCATCGCCGACACCTGGGGCGTCGTCCGCGAATCCGCCGGCGACACCGCGCAGGAGATCGCGAAATGGAAAGCCCTGCTCACGCCGCAGCGCCTCGCCGGCGCCAGCGCCTCACGCGGCCGCGCCGTCTTTGCGAAAGCCTGCGCCAACTGCCACGTCCTCTTCGACGAGGGCGCCAAGATCGGCCCCGAGCTCACCGGCTCCAATCGCGGCGAGCTCGACTACATCCTCGCGAACGTCGTCGACCCCAACGCGATCATCGGGAAGGACTATCAGCTCACCACCATCGAGACGAACGACGGCCGCACCGCCGCCGGCATCGTGCAGCGCGAGACGCCCGCCGCCGTCACGATCGTGAACATGGCCGAGACCGTCACGCTCGCCCGCGACAACATCAAGAAGCTCGACCGCCTCGAGATGTCGCTGATGCCTCCCGGCCTTTTCCAATCGCTGAAGGAGGACGAAGTCGCCGATCTCGTGAAATACCTCCAGAGCGACCGCCAGGTGCCCTAGGTAGCGGCGGTTGCTTTCCGAGGTGGAGCGGCTTGTCCCACGACGCTGGATTGGGATCATTCGAACGTCCTGAAAGCGCGTTGGGGACAACGCGCTCCACCTCCAGACCAGCCCCCCGAACGGCCCTGCCGGCGCCTTTCCCCTCGCGGCGGAACGCCGGCTTCACGTCCATTTCTCCGCCGCTTCATCGTCACTTCACACAAGTGCGGCAACCTGAGCCATGGCCGAAGCCCAGCACGCAGCACTCTCCCTCGAAGCCCAGATCGACGATTGGCGCAGCCACGTCCGCCGCCGGCAAACCGACCCGGTGGTCGATCTCGCCCGGCTGGAACACCAACTCCGCCTGGAGATCGACGGCCTCACCCGCGCCGGGCTCGCCGCCGACGAAGCGTTCCTGGTGGCAGTGAAACGCGTGGGCCGGCTCGACCCCGTCGCGTCCGAGTGCGCGCGCGCGCGCACGGACCAGGTGTGGAAGCAGCACGCCGCGGTCCCGTCCGCCGCCGGCGAACGCAGCGCGGGCGCGCGCAAGGAGGCCCTGATCGCCTTTGGCTTTGCGGTGCTGGCCGGTGTCGCGATCAAGGTGCCGGCGCTCTTCGGAATCCACCCGACCGACGATGCCGCCGAGAGCTTCTTCTTTCGCAACGCGAGTCTCTTCGTGCTGCCCTGCCTGGTCGGTTACTTCGTCTGGAAACGTCGGCTCGCCGTGCGCACGGTCCGCTGGCTGGCGGGTGCGTTCGCCGTGGCCGCCATCTTCGCCAACCTGCCCGGCTTTGGCGATGCGCGCGCCTTCGGAGAGCTCACCGCGCTGCACCTGCCGATCGCCCTGATGCTGGCCGTCGGAATCGCCTACGCCGGCGGGCGCTGGAGCCAGGTCAGCGGGCGCATGGGCTTCATCCGGTTCTCGGGCGAGCTCTTCATCTACTACGTGCTGATCGCGCTCGGCGGCGGCGTGTTCTGCGCGTTCACCGCCCTCACGTTCAAGAGCATCGGCGTCAACATCGAGAACTTCTTCGGAGCGTGGCTGGTGCCCTGCGGAGCGACGGGAGCGGTCGTGGTCGCGTCGTGGCTCGTCGAAACCAGGCAGGGCGTGATCGGGAGCCTGGCTCCGATGCTGACGCGCCTCTTCACGCCGCTGTTCGCCGTCATGCTGGTGGCCTTCCTGGTCGCCTTTGTGCTGTCCGGGAAAGGCATCGCCATCGAGCGCCACCTGCTCATCGGCTTCGACCTGCTCCTCGTGGTAGTGCTGGGGCTGTTGCTCTACTCGATCTCCGCGCGCGACCCACAGGCGCCGCCGGGCGCGTTCGACTGGATGCAGGTTGTCCTCGTGGTGAGTGCGTTGCTGGCCAACGCCGTCGCCTTGTGGGCCATCGGCGCACGCATCAGCGAATTCGGCTTCAC
>CAZENI010000272.1:0-10816 GCA_964513055.1 uncultured Opitutus sp. | reverse complement strand
GCTGTCGCTGTATCTGAACTTCATCAACCTGTTCACGCTGCTGCTGAACCTGCTGGCGCTCACGCGCTGGGAGAAGGCGGAGCCGCCGCGCACGAAGCAACCCCCGGTGCCGGAGCTGGCGGCCAACGCCGTGACCAAGGACCAGGATCTCGTCGAGGTCATGCGGCAGTCGCTGGCGGACGAAAAATCCGTCCGCGACGAGCTCGCGCAGAAGCTGGCGTCGACCGACGCCGCGCTGGCGGTGCGGGAGCAGAGCCTGACGCAGGTCCGGGAGGAGCGCGCCAAGCTTGCCGAGGAACGCAACGCCGTGACGAACACGCTCACCGAGACGCAGCGGGCCGCGTCGGAGCTCTCGCAGAAATTCAGCGCGGCCACGCAGGAGGCTTCCCTGACGAAGGAGCAGTTGGCGCAGATTCAGCGCGAGCTGGCGGAGAAGCAGGCCGAGGCGGAGCGGCAGCGGCGGCAGCTCGCGGTGCTCGAGAAGCAGCAGGCCGACGCACGCAAGCAGATCGAGGTGCTCACGATTGCGACGGTGCTGGCGGAACAGGAAAAGAAGAACCTGCGGGAGACCGCCGACGCGCTGAAGGGGCAGGTGGCGGTCGAGCGCACCGAGCGGCTCAAGGTGCAGGAGGCGAACACGCAGCTCGCGCAGGGCGTCGGGCAACTGGCGGAGAAATCCGGCGAGCTGACGAAGGAGATCCGGGACAACCGGCCGATCAACGCCAATGTGATCTTCAATGACTACGTGGCGAACCGCGTCACGGCGGCCTTCAGCGCCAGCCGCCGCGGCTTCCTCGGGCCCGCGCACCGGGCGAAGGAGGCGCACACCGTGCTGGTGACGGACGGGCGGCAGGTCTACGCGCTGATCCACATTGCGGATACGGTCTTCTCACTGAGCGAGAACGGCAGCGACTGGGAGAGCCTCGGCGTGGAGCTTTCGAAGGGGGGCGCGGGCCGCAGCGCGGCGGGCCAGGTGCAGTTCCTCGCGCAGGATCCGCGGCTCGTGGTGCTGCCGATCGAGCCGGCGCAGGCGGCCGCCCTCGGCGCCCGGGTGTATCCGCTGGCCGGCGACCCGTTCAAGTTTCCGGAGGCGGTGCTGATCGATGGCGGGGGCCGGGGCTACGGTGAGGTGGGCTTCAAGCTGGACCCGGCGGAGCCGGGCTTCGTGCGCGTCGACAACCGGCTGTTCAAGCGGATGTTTGGCGACTTCGCGCCGAAGCGCGGCGACCTCGTGTTTGCGAAGACGGGCGAGCTCCTCGGGATCATGGTCAACAACGACTACTGCGCGGTGTTGAAGGCCTTTCCGGTGCAGCAGACGATCCGCACGGGTCCGGACATCAGGGGCCAGGCCACCGCGGCCCTGTTCGACAACTTGATCGCGCGGGTGCGCGCGATGCCGGGCAAGCTGCAGTGAGCCGCGCCGCGCTCAGCGCGCGGCGCGCAGCGCCTCGAGGGCGGTGCGCGTGACGGAGAAGTCCGGCCGCAGGCGCAGCGCGATCTCGTAGTGCGCGATGGCTTCGGGGGTGCGGCCGAGGCGGGCGAGGGCGGTGGCGAGGTTGTGGTGTGCCTCGGCGAAGTCCGGCTTGAGCTCGACCGCGCGCGCGTAACGCGCGGCGGCGTCGGCGGGCCGGTCGAGGGCCAGGAACACGTTGCCCAGATTGTAGTGGGTTTCCACGGACGCGGGCACGGCGCGCAGCGTCGCCTCGTAGTGCGGGATCGACTCGGCGGGCCGCCCGGCCTGGCCGAGCGCGGTGGCGAGGCCGTAGTGCGCGGGCACCAAGCCGGGACGGAGCTGGAGCGCGGCGCGAAAGCTCCCGATGGCCTCGTCGACGCGGCCGGCGGCGAGGCGGGCGTTGCCCAGCCCGCAGTGCGCCTCGGGAAAGTCCGGCTGCAGGAGCAGCGCCTGCTGCTGCTGCGCGATGGCCTCGGCGGCGCGGCCGAGGGAGAGCAGGGCGTTGCCGAAATTGTAGTGGGTGCTGGCGGTGCCGGGGCGGAGCCGCAGGGCCGCCGTGAAATGCGCCAGCGCGTCGGCGGTGCGATTCACGTCGGTGAGCGCGGTGGCGAGGTTGTTGTGCGCCTCGGCGGAGGCCGGATCGAGCTGGAGCGCGCGCTCGAGCGCGGCGATGGCGGGGGCGTGCTGGCCGCGGGCGAGGTGCGCCGCGCCGAGGGCGGCGTGGGCGCGGGCGTTGGCCGGGCGCTTGGCGACGGTGTCGGTCCAGAGCGCGAGGTCGTCGCGGAAATCGCGGTTGCGGGAGTAGGTCGCGCCGAGCAGGAGGCCGCCGAGCGGCACGAGCGCCACGAGCGTGCGCGCGCCGAGCCGGCGGTGTGCGAGCAGGGCGGCGCCGGCGGCGAGCGCGGCGAGCGGGAGATACATGCGGTGCTCGGCGACGGGCTGGCCGGCGACGGGCACGACGCTGGAGGCCGGCGCGAGGAGCACGAACAGCCACGCGCCGAGGAAGCCGGCGCGCGGTGAACGCCAGAGCGCCCACGCCGTGGCGGCGGCGAGCGCGGTGAGCGCGAGCGCCTGCGGCCAGACCTCGAGCGGAGATCGCGCGACATCCGTGCCGTAGTCGAACACCAGCGGGGCCGGCCAGAGGGCGAGCCGCAGATAGAGGGCGATGGCGCGGCAGGAGGTGAGCGCGTATTCCCACCACGTCACGGCGGCGTAGCCGACGCCGCGTTCCTGCACGTCGACCAGCAGGAACAACAGGAGCGCCCACGAAGCGGCGCACGCGAGGTGGAGTTTTTTTCGCTCGGCCCACGCCGCCCGGAAGCTGCCGCCGACGAAGGTGCGATCGTAGAGCAAGAGCATGACCGGGGCGGTGACCATGACCTCCTTCGTCGCCATGCCCGCGAGGCACGCGAGGACCGTGGCGGCGAACCAGCGCCGGGGATGTTCCTGCGCGCCGCGCGTGAAACAGTAAAACGCCAGCAGGTAGAAGAACCCCATCAGGATCTCCGTGCGCTGGGAAATGTAGGTGACGGCCTCGGTGTGCAGCGGATGCAGGACCCAGAGGAAAGCGGTGGCGAAGCCGAGGCGGTCGGCGGTGGCGGGCGGGAACCGGCCGGACCACGCCGGCAATTGCAGCGTGCGGCGGACCAGGCCGAACAGGAGCAGCGCCGACACGAGGTGCAGCGCGACGTTGACGACATGGTAGCCTTCGACGGCGAGGCCGCCGGCGGCGAAGTTCAGTGCGAAGGAGAGATTGGCGAGCGGGCGGCCGCCGACGCCCGCGCCGGCCGGCGGCGAGAGGACGTCGCCCGGCGGCCAGAGCCGGCGGATCGAGGCGTTGTCCACGACGGACGCCTGGTCGTCGAGGACGAACGGGGTGTGCCAGACATTCGAATACGCGAGGACTCCGGCGAGGAGCAGCAGGGCGGGGAACCACCAACGCGTCGCGGGACGGGAGGGCGTCGTGGCGGCGGGAAACTCGGTCGAGGGGAAGGACACGGCGGGAGATCGCCCCGGGTTAGCGGGAGCCCTTTTCGATCAGGCCGGTGACATGTTGCAGGTGAGCCCGGGCCTGCGCGTGGTCAGGCTGGAGACGGAGCGCGGCCTGAAACGCCGCCACGGCTTCGGCGTTCCGGCCGAGGCGCAGCAGCGCGATCCCGAGGTTGCAATGGGCGTCGACGCTCGAAGGGTCGATCCGCAGGGCGGTGCGGTAGCTCGCCACGCCTTCCTCCGGCCGGCCATTCTGGAGCAGCACGCTGCCGAGGTTGTGGTGGGCGTCGAAAAGTTCGGGCTGCAGGCGCGCCGCGATGCGCAGGGGCTCGATGGCCTCCGCCGTCCGGCCGATCTGGTAGAGCGAGGCGCCGAGGTTGCTCCACGAGACCGCGTCGTTCGGCTTCAGCCGGACGAAGGCCTGGAGATGGGGAATGGCCTCGCCGGGCCGGCGGAGCGCGATCAGGGCGTGGGCGGCGTTGGCGAGCGCGTCGGGGAGGGCGGGATCGAGGCGCAGCGCGGCCTCGGCGCGGGAAAGGGCGTCGGCGGCGCGGCCGGAGCGCAGGAGGATGCCGGCGAGGTTGCTCAGGGCGGGGGCGAGTTCCGGATTCAGGCGCAGCGCTTCGAGGAAATGCCGTTCGCCCTCCGCGACGCGTCCGGTCTGAGTGAGCGCGCTGCCGAGGTTGTTGTGGGCGGCGGCGAACGCCGGCTTCTGGCGCAGGGCGGCCTCGGCGAACGGAATCGCGTCGGCCGGGCGGCCTGCCTCCAGCAGGATACTGGCGACGTTGTTGTGCGCCTCGCTCAAGTTCGGCTCGAGCCGGAGCGCTTCCAGAAGTTGCTGGGCGGCCTCGTCGCGCCGACCGGCTTCGCGGAGCGCCGCCCCGAGGTTGACGCGCGCGCCGGGGTGGGCGGGGCGTTTGACGACGGTGTCGGTCCAGATCGCAATCGGGCTCCGGTAGTCCTCGTTCCGGCGAATCGTCAAGGCGACGAAGCCCACGGCGATCGCGGCGAGTGGCACAAACACGCGCCGGCCGCCGACGGTGTAGGCGGCGCAGACCGCGAGGACCAGCGGGGCCGCGAGCGGCAGATACATGCGGTGCTCGGCCATGGTCTGGGTGATGAGCGGCACGACGCTGGAACTCGGAGCGAGGAGGGCGAAGAACCAGAGGCCGGCGAAACCGAGCCAGGGACGGCGCCACAGTGCATATGCGGTGCCGAGCGCCGCGAGCGTGAGCACGGCGAACTGGGGCGCGATGGCGGTGAAGTCCGTCACGACATCGTTGCCATAGAACACCACGAGCGGGTGCGGCCAGGAGGCGAGTTTCACGTAGGTGAGGATCGCCTCGCATTGTTTGAAAAGGTAGGACCACCAGGTGACGCCGAGGCCGAAGCCGGCGGCGTTGCCGCGCGTGCCGCCCGCACTCAGCACGAGCCAGGCGAGCAGCAGCCAGGTGGCGGCGAGGCCGAGGTAGAGTGGACGCCGCGCAGTCCAGGCCGCGCGAAACGTGCCGGCGCCAAACGTGCGATCGAGCAGGAGTGCGAGCAGCGGCGCGGAGACCATGACCTCCTTGCTGCCCATGCCGACGAGACACGACGCGAATGCGAGGAACGGCCAGCGCCGCGACGGGGAGTCGAAGGTGCGGCACACCGCGTAGAGGGTGAGCAGATAGAACAGGCCCACGAGGAGTTCGGTGCGCTGGATGACGCAGGTGACGGACTCAGTCTGCAGCGGATGCACGGCCCACCCCGCGGCCGTGAGGAAGGCGAGCGGCAGGGCGGCGGCGCCGAAGCGCGCGGCGAGCGGGGGCGAGAGGAGAATCCGGCGCAGCAGCCCGAACAGCGCGAGCGCGGCCAGCGCGTGCAGCGCGATGTTGACCAGGTGATAGCCGCGCACCTCGAGGCCGCCGACGGCGTAGTTGATTGCCAAGGACAGATTGACGACGGGCCGGCCGGCGACCCCCGCGCCGGCGGCGGAGGGCGGAGCGAGGACCGCGCCCAGTTGATCGAGGCGCCGGATCGACGCGTTTTCCCGGATCGACGCGTCGTCATCGAAGAAGAAAGGACTGCCGAGGCTGTTGAGATAACTGGCCGCAGCAAGGGCGACGAGGAGGCCGGCCGCGAGCCAGAGGCGGAGCGCCGGCCCGCGCGCGACTGGCTCGGTGAGAGTGTGGCCTCGGGTCATGCGGGCGGTGGGATGCCTTGGGTAGAGCAACCCGCGGAATCGGCGAACCAAATTTTCCGCGTCCCGCCGGCGGCGCGCGGGCCAATGCAAAGTGGCACGGACGCAGGCGTCACGTGCCACTCGAACGCGAGGGAGCGATGGGCCGGCGCTATTTCTTTTTCTGATCCCAGCCCTGTGCCTTCGCGACCGCGGCCAGCGCGGCGATCGTGGCGGAGTCCTTCGGCACGAGGTCGTATTTGGCGAGGTATTGCAGCGCGCGCGTCACGGACGTGATCTCGTCCTTGCGCGCCTCGATGTCGGCGGCTGGCAGCTTTTTCACGTCAGCGGCGTAACGTGCGGACCACTGATCGACCCGCTGGGAGGTGGTGGCGTCCTTCTCGTAGACGAGCGATTCGGCGAGGCGCAGCCACTGGGCGGTGGAGTCGGCCTTGAGCTGCGCGGCGTCGCGACGGATCCCAGCGGCGATCTCGCGCCGCTTGGCGGTGGTGGCTTCGGCGGTGAGGAAACCGCCGTCGGTGCCGCCCTCGATCGGGCGCGGCGGCAGCGGGCGATACCAGATGTTGCGGAAACGGACGGGATTGCCGTGGTCCTGCAGCTTGAGCGGGCCGGTGGCGGGAAACTCGCGGGGGACGGAGCGGCGCAGGTGGCCGCCGGGGCCTTCGAGCGGGGTGTGGTCCTGCACGAGCACGCCGTTGCAGTAAACGGTCAGGTAGCCGGGATCGACGAGCTTGCCGTCGCGGTGGACCGGGCGGCGGAAGATGATGTCGATCGACTGAAACTCGCCGGGCGGCCGGAGGGCGTTGGCCAGCGGTGGATTGATGCCGTAGACGGAGCCGGCGAAACCGTCGGCGTAGGTGGGGTTGTTGTAGTTGTCGAGGACCTGCACCTCGGCGAGGCCCATCAGGAAGATGCCGCTGTTGCCGCGGCCCTGGCTGTCGCCCTGCACCTTCACGGGCGCGGCCCACTCGACGTGGAGCTGGCAGTCGCCGAACTGGGCCTTGCTGCGGATGTATCCGGATTTCGGAACACACTCGAGCGCGCCGTCCTTCACGATCCACTTGGTGGCGGCGCGGGGCTCGCCGGCCTTGGTGTCGGCCTCCCACTGATCGAGGGTCGCGGCCGTGCCGTCGAAGAGGACGATCGCATCGGACGGCGGCTGGCCGGGCTGGGCGCCGGGCTCGACGCGCTTGGGCTGCGGCCGGTTGCGATCGTGGATCGCCCATGGGTGATGGGCGTCGGGGGCGTCGCCGTAGAAGGCGCTGCCCGTGGAGGCGGCGGCGAAGCCGTGGGCCGCCAGGAGCGGCAGCAGGCAGAAGATCGAGGCGGAGGGGCGAGGTTTCATGGTTCCGACGAAGGCAGGGAGGTTGCCGCCTCCGCGGAAACGAAGGCGAAGCGGCTCCATGCATATCTGCCGGTGCCAGCCGGTAAACCGCAATCTCGGGCGGCGGCGCGCGGGGCCCGCAGTGACTAGCGCGCGGCAGCGGGCGTCGGGTCGCGGATGATCAGCTTGTGATCGACCGAGGGATCCGGGGCCTTGACGACCAGCTTGTAGTCGACCGCGGGATCGGGCTCGAGGATGGGCATGCCAGAGGCGCGGTTCACGTGACGCGACGGCGCGCGGGCGGCGGTCGGCGGGCCCGGCCGGGTGGGCGCGGCACCGGAGAAGGGCAGGCCGAGCGTGACGGTGCCCCGGGACAGGTCGGCGAGCGAGAGCGGGGGCAGGCCGATCGACTTGGAGCTGAAATCGGGGAGCGCGGGCTCGCCGGCCGGAAGCAGCGCGGGCAGGAGGACGAGGCAGGCGAGCAGGCGGATTTTCATCGGCAGGGAGGGCGGCGGGCAGGCGGGGTGACGGGGAGACGACAGCGAAGGCGGCGCGTGGTTTCAAGGTTTGCGGCGCGTTTTGAGTTGAGACGCCCGGGGTCCGGGGTGGACTCGGCGCGTGCGTGCCGCGCCGCCGAACATTCTCTGGATCGTCACCACGCAATGGCGGGCGCAGGCGTGCGGGTATGCGGGCGACGCGAACGCGCGCACGCCAGCGATCGATGCCCTGGCGGCGGAGAGTGTGAACTACGCGCAGGCGGTGACGCCGCATCCGTTCGGGCCGTTCGCGCGCGCGGCGTTGCTCACCGGCGTGCCGTCACCGGAGAACGGCGTGCGCGACTACTTCGATCCGCTCCCGCTGGATGCAGTCACGGTGGCGCACGCGCTGGCGGAGGCTGGCTATGCGACGGCGTTTTTCGGCAAGTGGCACCTGGGGCGGCGCGATCCGGCGGCGCCGCTCGTGGGCGAGGCGCACGCGCGCACCGTGGTGCCGCCTGAGGGGCGGGGCGGCTTTGAGTGGTGGGAGGGATTCGAGAGCGGCTTTTGCCTGAACGACCCGTGGCTGCACGGCACGGGCCGACCGGAGCCGACATTGTTTCCTGGATACCAAAGCGACGTGCTGTGCGGCCGCGCGGGCGACTGGATCCGGCGCGACGGGCCGTGGTTCTGCGTGGTGAGCCTCGAGCCGCCGCACCCGCCCTATGACGCGCCGAGCGCGGGAGTGACGCCGCGCCCGCCCGGGGAGATCGTGCTGGCGGCCAACGTGCCGCGCACCGAACTCGCGACGCGCGTGCGCCGGGAACTGGCGGGATACCATGCCCACATCGAGGCGACGGATCGCGCGATCGGGCGGCTGCTCGCGGCGACGACGCGGGCGGACACCGTCGTGGTGTTCACGTCGGTCCATGGCGACATGCACGGGGCGCACGGCCGGTTGCGCAAGGGCTGGCCGCACGAGGAGAGCGTGCGCGTGCCGCTGCTGGTGCGGCTGCCGGGCGGGCCGGCCGAGACGAATCACGCCGCGATCTCGCTCGTGGATCTGCCGGCGCTGGCGCTGGCGTGGGCGGGCCGGGCGCCGCCGCCGGCGCTGCCGGCGGGGGCGCAGATCTCGATGCCGAGCGTGGTCGCTCTGCCGCACCAGTGCGATCGCGTGTGGCGCGGGATTCGCACGCGCACGCGCAAACTCGTGCTCAACGCCGACGGTTCGCCGTGGCTGTTTTTCGATCTCGAGTCGGATCCCGGGGAGGAGATCAATCTGGCGGCGGCGCCGGAACGCGCGGGAGAAATCGCGGCGTTGCGCGAAAGCGTGCGGCGCGAGTGAGCGTCTGCCCGCGGGAGCGGGCGGGCTCAGCCGATCAACCGCTCACCGGCCGGGACCTTCGGCGTCTTGGCGAAGTGCCGCCGGATCGCGGCGGCGATTTCGTGCATCTTCACGGGCTTCGAAATGTAGTCGTCCATGCCGGCGGCCACCGCGAGATCGCGATCGCCCTGCATGGCGTTGGCGGTGAGCGCGATGATCTTGGGCTGGCGGTCGGCGGGCAGGCGCGCGCGGATTTGGCGCGTGGCCTCGTAGCCGTCCATCTCGGGCATCTGCACATCCATCAGCACGAGGTCGTAGCGGCGATTCTCGAGCGTGGTGACGGCCTCGAGGCCGTTGGCGACGGCGTCGGCCCGGTAGCCGAGGCGCTCGAGGAAGCGGAGGGCGACCTTCTGGTTCACGGCGTTGTCCTCGGCGAGAAGCACCTCGAGCGGGATTTCCTCGCCGATCGGGCGCTCGATCACGCGGGGCGAGGCGGTGCCGCCGTGCGCGGTGGCCTGGAAGAGGCTGATGATCGCGTGGATGAAGGCGGAGGTGCGGATGGGCTTGGAGGTGCTGGCGAGCGTCTCGTCGCCAATCGCCGTGGGCGCGGTCTGGCCGAAGGGAAACAGCACCAGCCGCGGGCACTTGACGCTGGCGAGCATCTCGAGGGGCGAAGGGCCCTCGAGTTCGCCGGCGTCGACCACGAGTAGCGCCGGCGGGCGCGGCAGCCGCGGGATGATCTCGAGCGCCGTGGCGGCCGTCGGCACGACCAGGCATTCGACACCCCATTTTTCGAAAATGGTCTTCAGGCGGGCCTGCGTCACGGGGTGATCCTCGACGCAGAGGACCAAGCCGTCGCGCAGGCGGGCGGGGACCGTCGAAAGTCCAGATTCGCTGCCGACCGGCGCGATCTCGGTCTGAATGGTGAAGACGAACGACGAGCCCTGGCCGCTGCTGCTCTCGACGCGGACGCCACCGCCCATGAGCTCGCAGAGGCGCTGGCAGATCGCGAGGCCGAGGCCGGTGCCGCCGTATTTGCGCGTGGTGGACGAGTCGACCTGGCTGAAGGCCTTGAACAGGCGGTCGACGCGGTCCGCGGGGATGCCGATGCCGGTGTCGCGCACGGTGAACTCGAGGATGATGCGGGAGGGGTCGGGCGTGAGGCCGGGATCGAAGCCGAGGGGCGTGGGCTCGCGGACGGCGCGGCGGATCTCCAGCGAGATGCTGCCGCTCGGGGTGAATTTGACGGCGTTGTTGACGAGGTTGACGATGACCTGGCGGAGGCGGGTGACGTCGCCCAGCACCCAGGCCGGCACGTCGGGTGCCATCTGGTAGCCGAGTTCCAGTTTCTTCGAGGAGGCCTGGAGCGCGAAGAGGTCGAGGGCCTCCTCGATGCAGAGGGCGAGCTCGAAGGGCGCGCGTTCCAGCTCCATCTTGCCCGACTCGATTTTCGAGAAGTCGAGGATGTCGTTGATGATCGTGAGCAGCGCCTCGCCGGAGGTGCGGATGGTGTTCACGAAATCGCGCTGCTCGGCGCTGAGGGTGGTCTCCATCAGCAGGCTGGTCATGCCGATGACGCCGTTCATCGGCGTGCGGATCTCGTGCGACATGGAGGCGAGGAACTCGCTCTTGGCGCGCGAGGCGTCGTCGGCCTCGGCCTTGGCGCGGCGGAGCTGGAGCTCGGTCTCGACGCGGGCGGTGATGTCGGTCTCGACCGCGATGAAGTTCTCGATCTCGCCGTTGGCGCCGCGCACCGACTGGATTTCGATGTGGAGGTGGTATTTGCGGCCGGACTTGGAGTAGTTGACGACGTCGGTGCTGATGCCCTGGCCGCGCGCCATGGCGGCGCGGATCCGCGCCACGGTGCGCACGTTGGTCTCGGGACCCACCATGAAGTGCGCGGGGTTCTTGCCGATGACCTCGTCGAGGCCGTATTCCATGACGCGGCAGAAGGCCTCGTTGGCCCACTCGATGCGGCCGTCGGGCGAGCCGATGAGGACAGGGTTGTCGGTCTTGGAGGCGACGAACCAGATGCTCGTGGCGATAAGGCGTATCTTGAGCGGAGAGGTCT
>CAZENI010000271.1:0-10825 GCA_964513055.1 uncultured Opitutus sp. | reverse complement strand
GCGTTCTACGGCCCGAAGATCGACTTCGTGATCAAGGACGTGATCGGCCGCGAGTGGCAGCTCGGCACCGTGCAGGTCGACTACAACCTCCCGATCCGTTTCGACCTCTCCTACATCGGCGCCGACAACGCCGCGCACCGCCCCGTGATGATCCACCGCGCGCCCTTCGGCTCGATGGAGCGTTTCTGCGGCGTGCTGATTGAGCATTTCGCCGGCGACTTCCCCGCCTGGCTCGCGCCCGAGCAGGCCCGCATCGTGCCGATCAGCGACAAGACGATCGACTATGCGCGCGCCCTGCTGACGAGGCTCCGGGCCGAGGGCCTGCGCGCCACGCTCGACGAGCACTCCGACAAGCTCGGCGCCAAGATCCGCCGCGCGGAGCTCGACAAGATTCCCTACACGCTCGTCATCGGCCAGAAGGAAGCCGAGGCCAACAGCGTGTCGGTGCGCTCGCGCGCCCGGGGCGACGAGGGCGTCATGACGGCCGACGCCTACGTCGCGAAGTTGAAGACGGAAGTCGCGACGCGCGCGCTGCCGGACAAGAAACCCAAGGCGTAGCCCGGCTATTTCGTCGCCGGCGCCTTGGCCGAACCGGCCTTGGGCGCCGGCTGCTTCTTCTCGTCGAGGTTCTGGTGGGCCTCGGCGTCCGTCACGGGCGCCGAGTCGATGCCGCCCGCCGGCACGTCCAGCTTGGCCAGCCAGACGAGTGCGTTGAGAATCAGCCGCCGCTGGTCGTCGTTCTGCCAGTTCAGATGAAAGTGCCCGCCGGTGAAACCAAAGCCGCGACCGCCATCCGGCCGCTCCACCGCCCACATCATCGTCTCCGGCGCCCCCTTGGCGGCCTGGATATGTGGATACGGTCCCTTCGGCGAGACATAGGGACCGTCGCGCACTGCATCGGACGGCGTGGCGACCAGGATGTCCTTCACGCCGGCCTTTCCGTCGCGGAAGCGCATGTTGAAATACCACTCGTCCTTCGTCTTGAAGGGCTTCACGCCGCGCGTGATCGGATGCGCCGGCAGGCTCTTGAAATCAGCATCCCAGATCGGGTTGCAGGAAAACGCATTCTCGTAGTGCCCGCCGACCCAGGCCTTCCATTCCGCGCCGCCCCTGTCAGGCACGACTTCGACGGCGTAGTGCGCGAGACCGAGGCTCACGCCCTTGTTCATCAGCGCGCGCAACACGTCGAGCCGGTCATTCTGCACCGCAAGGTGCCGGCCACCGCCATCGGAGTAGATGAAGATCGCGTCCGCGCCCTCGAAGACGGAGTTGTCGTCCACCTTCTTGCCGTCGGCCGCCACCTTCGCGGGCCAGCCATTGGTCACGAGCACGGTCTTGAGTCCGGACACCCGCTCGAGCCGCTTCTGCAGGAGCATGGATCCCGCCTTGAACTCGTGCATCAGGGGGGGATGACTCACCGGACCGGCGATCATCACCAGTTTGCGATCGGCCGCCGAAAGGGCGACGCTGGCGGCCAGGGTAAGTGCCGCGAAAAAGCAGGGGCTGAATTTCATGCCGGGCCAACTTGAGCCGCGGCGAATCCGGAGTCGAGCGGACTCCGTGACCTCCATCAGACACTTCGGTCGGCACGTCCACGACGCGCCCCGATTCCTTAAACCAAAAACTAAAACAACGGCGGCGAGAGCGGGTGACGCGGCGACCGGAGGCCACCCTGCCACCACGCACTCGCGCCGTCGGCGACTACTTCTTGGCGCGCTTGGCGACTTTCTTTTCTTTGGCGGTCTTGGCGGGCGCTTTCTTGGTCTGTTTGCGGGAGTTTTGTGATTTAGCCATAACGTGTTTTTGTTGGTTGCAGGACGCGGTAAAGTGGGACGGCCAACGACTAGCCGCGGAACGCCGCGATCTCCGCGGGCGTGGCCAGTTCGAAACTGATCTTCCGCTCGATGACTTCCCGCAGCGCGGTGTCCTCCGCCGAAAGCTTCTCCAGCGACTCGACCAGCGCGCGGTTGCCGCGCTTGAGCTGCTTTACCCGGCGTGAAATCACGTTGATCAACACATTCGGGTCATCGATGACCTGAAGCGCGGCTCTGACGTATTCGTCTCGCATGGTGAAAATCAGTCCTTTCCTCGAAATCGCGGGAAAGCGGGATGCTTTCGGTCGCGCGACCAAGGAGAGCGGGCTGAGTTGAAGAGCTTAAAAAACCGCCGCGCCAAACACGACGACCAATTCCGATTCCAAACCCGCGCTCTTCAATCGATTCGCGGGCCATGTCCTTAGGCGTTTTATTTTCCGCATCGTTCGTCCGCGCCGCGGTTCGCCGCGCGGCCATCACAACTTCCGCAGTCCCGTGACTCCCGGCAACAGGCGTCGCAGCATTTCTTGGACAACGCGCAGGTTCTCCACGCTCGTCCGGGTGCGAAACGGCACCGTGCCCACCTCCGGCACATAGATGCAGAAGCGGCCGTGAAACACGAAGACCACCGCCGCACACTCGCGCTTCTCCTCCCCCGCCCCATAGGAAAAACGCACGACATTGACGGGGCGACGCGCCGCCAGTCGCGCGCCGACGATCGAGGCATCGCGCCACGACGGATTTGACTGCGCCGGCTGGGCCACCGGCGGCACGGCGGCGGGAGACTGCGGAAAGTCATGCCGAAAAGTCGGGAAGCGGGCCGTCACCCGCGGATATTTTTTCACGACCGGAGCCGCGACCGCCTCCACATTCTCCCGCTGCGTCACCTCCAGCGCCAGGCGGCTCCAGCCGAAATTGATGTCCCAGGACCAGAGCGCGCCCCGCGATTCGCAGACGGCGACCGCGTGCCCCATCACCACCTCCTCGTCTTCCCGCGCGCCCCACTGCAGCAGCCGGGCCCACGCGTCGCCATTGACCTCCTTCCAGTGGTCGAGGAAGGCGACGGACTCGACGAAGCAACCATTGGACACGCCCATCATCGCGTGCGCCAGCGGTGGTTTCTCGGCCGCGGCCGCGAGCAAACCCGGCAGCAGCAGCCAGGCCCCCAGGAACTGAAACATGATTCTCACCCGGGTGCCGGTGTAACCGACGAACCACCCGTTGTCATCCGCGGAGTGCCGGCCTCGAGCCCGAAGGACGAGGCTCAACCTTACCATTCTGTAATGCTCGCGAAAGCCTGCAGACATCCGGGTGAGTTATCTTCGTCGCCTCAGTCAAAACCATGAACACGACACATCACTCATTCTTCAACCGCCGGAAGGCCCTCGTGGCCGCAGGTGCACTCGCCATCGCTGGTGCGTTCGCCGCCGGCGCGCAATCTGCCAGCTCCAGTTCCAAGTCCGCCGTCGAGGTCAAGCGCAGCACCAAGGCCGTGAACCGCGGCCCGCTCGAAACCGGCAGCTTCTCCAGCGTCGTCAAGGAGGTCGCCCCGAGCGTCGTGAAGATCACGACGAGCACCAAGGCGAAGAAGGTCGCCGCCAACGCCCAGCAGTTCCCCGGCTTCGACAATCCGATGTTCCGCCAGTTCTTCGGCGACCGCTTCCCGCAGATCGAGACGCCTTCGCAGAGCGGCCTGGGTTCCGGCGTCATCATCAGTGCCGACGGCTACATCGCCACCAACAACCACGTCGTGCAGGGCGCCGACGAGGTCATCGTCGCGCTCGATGACGGCCGCGAACTCACCGCCAAGGTGATCGGCCGCGATCCGCAGACGGACATCGCGGTCATCAAGGTCGACGCCAAGGATCTCCCGGCGATCACGTTCGCCGACAGCAACAAGATCGAGGTCGGCGACCGCGTCCTCGCGATTGGCAATCCCTTCGGTATCGGTGAAACCGTTACAACCGGCATCGTCAGCGCCAAGGGCCGCCGTCCGGGCCTCGGCCTCGACTACGAGGACTTCGTCCAGACCGATGCCGCGATCAACCCCGGCAACTCCGGCGGCGCACTCGTCGACGTCGAGGGCCGCCTCGTCGGCATCAACACGGCGATCCTCAGCCGCAACGGCGGCTTCCAGGGCGTCGGCCTCGCCGTCCCCGCCAACCTCGTCAGCCAGGTCGTCGACGGTCTCGTGAAAAACGGCAAGGTCGTCCGCGGCTACCTCGGCGTCGGCGCGCAGGACCTCACGCCCACCCTCGCCGAGTCGCTCGGCCTGAAGGCCCAGCGCGGCGCCCTCGTCGCCGACGTGCAGCCCGACAGCCCCGCCGCCAAGGCCGGCCTCAAGAATGGCGACGTCATCATCGCCGTGAACGACGCCAAGGTCGAGGACGCCAACCGCCTCACCTTCAGCATCGGCGCGGTCGCCCCCGGCACCAAGGTCGAGCTCGAGGTGCTGCGCGACGGCAAGAGCCGCAACGTGACCGTCACCGCCGGGGAGCGCCCCTCCAGCGTCGCCCGCGCCGGCCGCAAAGGCGCGGAGCGCGACCCCGAGGCCCTCGCGCAGAACGACGAGGGCGTGCTCAACGGCGTCGCCGTCGACGACATCACGCCCCAGGTCCGCCAGCAGTTCGGGCTGCCGCCCCGCCTGAAGGGTGCGGTCATCGCCAACGTCGAGCCCGCCTCGCCCGCGGCCAAGGCCGGCCTTCGTTCCGGCGATGTCATCCTCGAGATCAACAAGCAGCCGGTGACGTCCGCGCAGGATGCCGTCGAGCTCAGCCTGAAGGCCGAGAGCCGGAAGACCCTCGTGCGGGTCTACTCCCGCGGCAGCACCGTGTTCGTCGTGGTCGACGAGACCAAGTCGGACAAGGCGCCCTCCGAGTAACTTTGGACCAAAGTAGTGTGGTTGTGACTAGGTTCGGCCCCGGTTCCGTTGTGGGAACCGGGGCCGTTTCATGCGTGCAACGGAACCACGGATACACCGACGGCGCGCCCTTCGCCTTCGCTCCCGCCGCCGCCGCGCCGCGCTCCGCCCATCCTCCCTCCGCTTCTGCCTCGCCCCGGGCCCTCCTCCCCCCTTGCCTCCCTCCCATGCGCGTCCTCGTCGTCGAAGATGATGCCAAAATCGCCTCGTTCGTCGTGCGCGGCCTCAAGCAGGCCGGCTACGCGGTCGATCATGCCCCCGACGGCGAGACCGGCCTCGCGCTGGTCCAGTCGACCGATTACGACGCCGCGATTGTCGACGTGATGCTCCCGCAGCTCGACGGCATCAGCCTCGTCAAGCGCCTGCGCGCTGCGCGCCGGCCGATCCCCGTGTTGTTTCTCAGCGCGAAGAGCTCGGTCGACGATCGCGTGAAGGGGCTGCAGGCCGGCGGCGACGACTACCTCACGAAGCCCTTCGCCTTTTCCGAGCTGCTGGCCCGCGTGCAGGCGCTGATTCGCCGCGCGACGTCCGCGCCCGAGACCACCCGACTTTCCGCCGGCGACGTGACCCTCGATCTCGTGACGCGCGAGGTCACCGTCGCGGGCCAGCCCGTGGAGTTGCAGCCGCGCGAGTTCTCGCTGCTCGGCTTTCTGCTCCGCCACGCCGGCCGCCCCGTCAGCAAGACGATGATCCTCGAGCACGTCTGGGACTACAGCTTCGATCCGCAAACGAACGTGATCGATGTCGTGATGTCGCGGCTGCGCGCCAAGATCGATCCCGACCACCGGCGGATCGAGACGGTGCGCGGCGTCGGCTATATTTTCCGCCCGCACGGCCATGTTTGATCGCGTGCGCCAGTCCCTCGCCCTGCGGCTCGCGCTGCAGTATGCGCTCGTGTTCGCCTGCAGCGCCGCGCTGCTCTTCGGCATTCTCTACTGGCTGCTCGCCCGCGCCCTCGATGCGCGGGAGCGCGCCGCACTCGTCCGCCAGACCGAGGAGCTCTCGCTGGCCTTCGAACGGGGCGGGATCGCCGCGCTGCGCACGCGCGCCGACGCCTCGCCCAACGCGAATTCCTTTTTTGTGCGACTGATCCGGCCCGATGGCAGCGTGTTCTTTCAGAAATGGCCGGACAACTGGATCGAAACCCAGATTCAACAGATTCCGTTCGGCGGCTTCACCTTTACGCAGGAGATTCAGACCCTGCGCCTGCCGCAGAACGCCCTGCTCGACTACACCATCGCCACGCGCCAGTGGACGAACGGCTGGCAGCTCCAGGTCGGCCGCCTCCTCGACAGCCGGGCCGTTCTGTTGTCGCCGCTGCGCGGCGCGTTTGCCGCCGCCGCCGCCGCCGCGCTGCTGCTCTCCGTCGGCGCCGGGACGCTGCTCGCGTGGCGCGCGACCCGGCCCCTTCGGGCCGTCTCCGACACCGCCCGTCGCATCATCGAACTCGGCGATCTCGCCGCGCGCGTGCCGCACCCCACCGGCACCGGTGAGCTCGCGCTCCTCGTGCGCCAGCTCAACACCCTGCTCGACAAGAACGCGACCCACGTCCGCGTGCTGCGCGAGACCCTCGACAACCTCGCCCATGATTTGCGCACGCCGCTCACCCGCCTCCGCGGCACGGCCGAGCTTGCCATCCAGGATGGCAGCGATCCGGCTGACGCCCGCGCCGCGCTCGCCGACGCGATCGACGAGACCGATCGCGTTCTCCACTTGCTCGAGGCACTGCTCGACATCTCCGCCGCCGAGGCCGGGGCGTTGAAGCTGAACCGCGACCGCCTCGACCTTCGCACGCTCACCGAGCGCGCCGCGGATCTGTATCGGGAAGTCGCGGAGGAAAAGGGCATCACCGTCACCGTCGAGCCGGCCGATCTCGTCGAGGCGTCCGCCGACGCGATTCGCCTCGGGCAGGCGATCAACAACCTCGTCGACAACGCGCTCAAATACACGCCGGCCGGCGGCCGCGTTTCCCTCTCGGTCCGCGGCGAGGGTCAGTCCGCGATCGTCACAGTGTCCGACAACGGCCCGGGCGTCCCCGTCACCGAGCGCGAGGCGATCTTCCGCCGACTCTATCGCGGCGACGCCAGCCGGTCGCAACGCGGCCTCGGCCTCGGCCTCAGTCTCGTGAAGGCCATCGTCGAAGCCCACGGCGGCACGGTCACCGTCGACGATTCACCCGGCGGCGGTGCACGCTTCACCGTGCGCCTGCCGAGGTAGGGACGGGCGGCCCGCCCGTCCGCTCACGCCACCGTCCCGCCTGACGCGCCCCCCTACCCATTTGACTACGGCGAGCACCCTGATTGGGTGCCCTGCTCTTAATGGCCGACTTCCTCACCGACAAACCCGCCAAGCTCGAACGCGCCTTTCTCGTCGGCGTCCAGACCGACAAGATGGAAGTCGGCGAAGCCGCCGAGCTGCTCACGGAATTGCAGGAACTCGTCGAGAACCTCCGCATCAGCGTCACGCGCAAGGAACTCGTCAACCTCCGCCGCCCCACCCCCGCCTTGCTCCTCGGCAGCGGCAAGGCCGCGGAGATCGCCGCCGCCGCGAAGGCCGACGGCGCCGACGTCATCGTATTCGACGAGGCGCTCTCGCCCGCGCAGCAGCGCAACTGGGAGGAACTCTCCGGTCTCGCCGTGATCGACCGCCAGGAAGTCATTCTCGAGATCTTCTCCGACCGCGCGCACACCCGCGAAGCGACGCTCCAGGTCGCGCTCGCCCGCATGGAGTATTCGCTGCCGCGCCTCACGCGAGCATGGACGCATCTTTCCCGCCAGCGCGGCAAGGGCGCCATGGGTGGCGAAGGTGAAACGCAGCTCGAGAACGATCGCCGCACCGTCCGCGACCGAATCTCCCACCTGAAGGAGGAGCTGAAGAAGGTCGTCTCCCAGCGCGACGTCCAGCGCCGCAAGCGCCAGCGCATTCCCGTCCCCACCTGCGCGATCGTCGGCTACACCAACGCCGGCAAATCCACGCTCCTCAACACCCTCACCGGCGCCAAGGTGCTCGCGGTCGACAAGCTCTTCGCGACCCTCGATCCGACCACGCGCCAGCTCGTGCTGCGCGGCAACCAGAAGCTGCTCGTGACCGACACCGTCGGCTTCATCCGGCGCCTGCCGCACGGCCTCGTCGAGGCCTTCAAGGCCACGCTCGAGGAAGTCGTGGTCGCCGATTTCCTCGTCCACGTCATCGACGTCACGAATCCAAATTTCGAGCACCACCACGCCACGACCCTCGCCGTGCTCGCCGAGCTGGGCGCGGGCGCCACGACCATGGTCACGGTCTTCAACAAGATCGACGCCGCGACGCCCGAGATGCACGCCCGCGCGCGGCGCCTCGTGCCCGACGCCCTGTTTGTCAGCGCGCTCACGCGGGCCGGCCTCGACGCCCTCGAGGCGCGCTGCCTCGAGCTGATCGCCGAGGCGCATGCGTCGACCGAACTGCTGGTGCCGCACGATCGCTACGATGTCATCGCGCGGCTCCACGCCGTCGGGCACGTCCAGAGCGAGGAGCAGCTCGATGGCAGCGTGCGCCTCCGCGGCCGGTTCCCGCCGACGCAGGCCGCGTTCTTCGCGCCCTTCGTGGTGAAGTGACCGCCGGCGGCGCAGCCCGGCCGCGCGTCACTTGTGGTCCCAGGGCAGCTTCACCTCGAGCCGCGGGTGTTTCCAGACTTCGAATACGTCGAACATCTTTCCCGGGTTGAGGATGCCCTTGGGATCGAGCGCGCGTTTCACCGCCTGCATCGCCCGCACCTGCGCCGGCGAATGCTGAATCCGCAGGAAGGGCGTCTTCGCGAGCCCGATGCCGTGCTCGCCCGAGATGGAGCCGCCGAGCGCGACGACCGTCTCCATCAGTCGCTGCACCGTCTTCTCCGCCATCCGGCACTCCGCGGGCAGCGCCTTGTGATACATGATGTTCACGTGGAGGTTGCCGTCGGCGAGATGCCCGAAGGTCGGGATGTGCAGCCTCGACTCCCGCTTCAGCCGCGCCAGGAACTGCGCGAACTTCACGTAGTTCTTCATCGGCACCACGATGTCCTCGTTGAGCTTGGCGTCGCCGAGTTCGAACATCGCGCCCGAGCATTTGCGCCGCACCGCCCAGAGCTGTTCGGCCTCGTCGCGCGTCTTCGCGGCGCGGTGCGCCGTCGCGTGCGCCGCGGCCCACGCGAGCACCGCCGCCCGTTGCTCGCGCACCTCGGCCGCCGTGCCCGCGAGTTCCAGCAGGATCACCGGGCGGCCCGCCTGCCCCGGAAACACCACCTTCCCCGTCGCCCGCTCCGCGCACAGCACGCTCTCGCGATCGAGGAACTCGCAGATCGCCGGCTGCACGCGCGCGCGAAACAGCGCCAGCGCCGCGCGCAGCGCCGCCGTCTCATCGCGAAATGAAGTCAGCAGCGTCCACCGCGCCGCCGGCTGCGGGATCAGTTTCAGCACCGCCCCGGTGATGACGCCGAGCATGCCCTCGCTGCCGATCCAGAGATCGCGCAGGTTGAAGCCCGCGGAGAACTTCTTCGTCGCCGTGCCCCATTGCACCAGCTCGCCCGTCGGCAGGAACCCGCGCAGCGCAATCACGAAGTCGCGCGTGACGCCGTATTTGCCGCCGTGCATCCCGCCCGCGTTGCACGCGATGTTGCCGCCGATCGTGCAATACTCCTTCGACGACGGATCGGGCGGGTAGAACCAGCCCTTCGCCTCCGCCGCGCGCTGGATGTCGCCGACCTTCGCGCCCGCCTGCGCGTGCACCATGCCCGCCTCATCATCGACCGTGATCTTGTCGAGCGCCAGCATGTCGAGCACCCAGCCGCCGCGCAGCGGGGCGGCCGCCCCCGTGAGTGTCGTGCCGCGTCCCCGCGTCGTTACCGGCACGCCGTGCCGGTTGGCCAGCGCGAGCGCGACCCCGATGTCCGCCTCCGTCCGCGCGCGGATCAGCGCCTCGGGCCGGAAGAGGATTTTCGAGCTATCGAACGCGACCTCGTGGAGCGCCGCCGCGTCGGTGAAAACGACGCGCGGCCCCAGGCGGCGCTTGAGCGAGGCGGTGGCGGACGCAAAGACCTTCATGGCGGCAAGGGAATGCACCGCTCCCCGGCCGCGTGCAAGGCCGGGCCCGGGACGGCGCGCCGCCCGCCCGGCATTTCAGTTCCCTTCATGCCTTCCCGGCCTCCGGCTTCAACCCTCCCGGATTCAAGTCATGGGCGAAGTTTCGCCTTCCGTCAGGCGGACGCGTGTGCGAAAAGCACCGTCCCTGTTGCCATGACGAAAATCCTCCTCACGACCACCTCGTTCCAAGACACGCCGGGCGAGCATCACAAACTCCTCGCCGACACCGGCTGGGAAGTCATCCGCGCCCGCGGTCCGCTGAACGAGGCCGACACGCTCGCGCTCGTGGGAGACATCGATGGCTACATCTGCGGCGACGACATGATCACGCGCCAGGTCCTGGAGAAGGCCCGCCCGAAGCTGAAGGTGCTTTCCAAATACGGCATCGGGGTCGACAAAATCGACGTGAAGACCTGCACCGAGTTCGGCATCCCGCTCCTCTTCACGCCGGGCGTGAACCACACCACGGTCGCCGAGCACTGCTTCCTGCTCCTTCTCGCGCTCGAGAAGAACCTGCTTTTCCACACCGACTCCACGCGCGCCAACGGCTGGAAACGCAAGACCGGCCACGAACTCCTCGAGAAGACCATCGGCATCATCGGCCTCGGCCGCATCGGCAAGGAAGTCGCCATCCGCGCCCGCGCCTTCGGCATGCACGTGGTCGCGCACGACATTTATTGGGACGAGAAATTCGCCACCGCGAACAACGTGAAGCGCGCCGCCAACCTCGATGAGATCTACGCCGCCTCCGACTACATCTCGCTGCACACGAATCTGACGCCCGAGACCCGCGACATGATCAGCGCGAAGAGTTTCCCGAAGATGAAGAAGGGCGTGCTCATCATCAACTGCGCCCGCGGCGAGGTCGTCCACACCGCCGACATCGTCGAGGCGCTCAAGTCCGGCCAGGTCGGCGGCTACGGCACCGACGTGCTGGACGAGGAGCCGCCGAAGGCCGACCACCCGCTGCTCAAGCTGCCGAACGCGATCGTCAC
>CAZENI010000270.1:0-10848 GCA_964513055.1 uncultured Opitutus sp. | reverse complement strand
GAACCTGCATGTGCTGCAGGCCTACCGGAAGCCGCGGCGGATCGAGCATCCGCTGTTCGATTACGCGCGGGTGGCGGAGCGCGCCGTCGGGGCGACGGCGAAGGCAGGCCGGCTTCGGCTCTGCCCCTACTACTTCCTGATCGAGGGCAAGCCGCGGCTGTCGGGCGCGCTCGCGACGTTCTGTCCGCCGGACAAGAAAATCATCCACGGCATGCAAGACGCCGCCTTGCTTCCCTGTCGCGTTTTGGACTTAAACGACGCCCGTGCCTAATCCCGCCAGGCTGCCTCGGCGTTTCCCGCTTTCGAACCAGAATCGCGCCCTCCTCACCGCGGCCTTACTCGCCCTCGGCCCCGGCGGCGGCCTCCGTGCGCAGCCGGTGGATCTGACGGTCGTGCGGGCGCGGGCGGAGCAGGGCGATCCCGAGGCGCTGAACGCCCTCGCGAACGCCTTCGCGAACGGCCAGGGCGTCGCGCAGAATTTCCCGGAGGCGCTGCGGCTTTACCAGCAGGCGGCGGAGCGGGGGCTGGCGGCGGCGCAGTTCAACCTCGGGATGATGCACGAGCTGGGGCGGGGCGGGGCGGCGGACCTGCCGCTGGCGTTCAAGTTTTACCTGAAGGCGGCGGAGCAGGGCTTCGCGCCCGCGCAGTTCAACGTCGGCAACATGTATGCCAACGGCCTCGGGGTGAAACAGGACTACTTCGAGGCGGCGCTGTGGTTCCGGCAGGCGGCGGACCGGCAGGTGCCCGAGGCGCAATACAACCTCGCGCTCGCCTACGAACTCGGCCGCGGCCTCGCGAAGGACGAGGCCGCCGCGCAGCGCTGGTATCGCGCCGCCGCGGGGCAGCGCTACCCGCGCGCGCAATACAATCTCGCCCTCATGCTCGAGGAGGGCCGCGGGTCCCCCGCGGATCCCACGGCGGCGATGGAGCTCTATCGCGCGGCAGCGACGCAGAATTTCGCCCCGGCGCAGAACAACCTCGGCATCCTGCTCGCGGAAGGCCGCGGCGGCGCGCCGAATCTCGTCGAGGCCTACACCTGGCTCGCGCTCGCGGTGGAGAACGGCGCCAAGCCGACCGGCCGCGATCTCGTGGCGCAGCAGCTTTCCTCGGCGCAGCTCGGCGAGGCGAATGTCGCGATCGCGCGCCTGCGCGGCCAGCTCGGCCTGCGCGAGCCGGTGCCCTCCGCGGTGGCCGGCGGTCCGGCGCCTGCGCCCGCGCGGCCGGCGCCGCCGCCTGCGGCCGGCCCGGCGTCGCCGTCCCCCGAGACTGTCGCCCTCAACACCCGCGTGCTCGCCGCCGAGACCGAGCTCGAGCGGCTGCGGCGGGAGAATACCCGGCTTTCGGATACGGCCCAGGCGCTCACGCGCGAGAAATCGACGCTGGAACAACGGCTCGCCGCCGCGGCGACCGCAGTGACGTCCGCGCGCGCGGAGGCGTCCGAGCGTGAGAAGATCGCGGCGGAGCTTGCCGCCGCGCAGGGCGCGCTGACGCAGGCGCGCGAGGCCGCGGCGCGGCTGACGGCCGAGAACAACCAGCTCAAGATCGCCGCGGGCGCGGCGACGCAGCAGGCCTCCCAGGCGGCCACGCAGGCCGCTGATCTCGCCGCGCTGAACACCCGGCTCGGCGCGGCCCAGGCGGATCTGGAGAAACTGCGGACGGAAAACACCCGGCTGGCCGAAGTGGCGCAGGCCGCGCAGCGCGAACGCACCGCGCTCGAGCAGCGACTCACCGCCGCCGAGACGGCGGCCCGCGCTGCGCGCACGCCGCCGCCGGCCGCCGATCCCGCGCCGTTGCGCCGGGAGATTGAGCAGCTCACGCGCGAGAAGGCCGACGCGCAGCGGCGCGCCGATGAGCTTGCCGCGCAACTGGCCGCGGCGCGGACCGCGCCGGCGCCGGCGGCGGCGGGCGGCGCGACTCCGGCGGCGGATGCGCCGCAGCTCGCAAAGCTGACGGCCGACAACGCGCGGCTGAACGACGAAGTGAAGCGCGCGACGATCCAGCTCGCGCAGCTCAGCCGGCAGTTGCGCGTGGCGCAGGAAAAGGGCGGTGCCCCCGGCACCGCGAATCCGTCGGCGCCGGGAGGCGCGGCGGAGGCGGCACAGCTCGCCGACGTCACCCGGCAGTTGGAGGAGCTGCGGGCCGCCAACGAGAAACTTTCGACCGAGAACCGCCGGCTGGCGGCGGCGGTGCCGGCGGCGGGCGACGCGGCGAAGATTTCCCAGCAGCTCGCGACCGCGCAGGCGGAGTTGGCGCGCCTGCGCACGGAGAACGAGCAATTGAAGCCCGGCGCCGCGGCGGCGGCCGAAGTGCCGGCCTTGCAGCAGCGGGTCGCGCAGACGGAGCAGGCGCTGGCGGCGGCGCGGCAGCAGCGGGACGCCCTTGCCGCGGACAAGATCGCGTTGGAAAAACGGGTGACCGAGGCGAACGCGCGGCCCGGCATCGTCGCGGAGCAGATGCAGCAGGTGCGCGGGCAACTGGGCGAGGCGCTCGACGAACTCACGGCCGCGCGCCGCGCGGGCGAGACGTTGAAGGGCGAGCTCGAGCAGGCGAAGGCGGCGCTCGCCGCCGCGGAAGCGGAGAAGGCGCGGGCGATGGGGGCGGCGGCCCAGACGGAAGCGGCGCAGGTGGCGGAATTGCGCCGCGCGCTCGCGACCGCGCAGCAGGCCGAGGCAGCGCAGCGCGACACGCTGGCCGCGCTCCGCACGGAACTCGAGCAGGCCCGGACGGCGGCGGCGAATCCGCGTCCGGCGGAGGAACTCGCCGCCGCAAAGCAGGCGCTCGCCGCGGCCGAGAAAGCGGCGACGGACGCACTGGCGGAAAAGGAGCGCGTGGCCGCGCAGCTTGCGGCTGCCAATCGCTCGCTCACCGAGGTCGGCCAGGCGGCGGGCGACCTGGTGAAGGCGCGGCAGCAACTGGCCGAGGTGCAGGCGCAACTGGCGGCGGCGCAGCAGGCGCAGGCGGCGGCCGCGGGCGCGGCGCGCGAGCTGGCGGAGGCCAACACCCGGCTCGCCGCGCTGACGGCCGAGCGCGATCGGCTGGCGGAGTCGGCCCGCGGGCTGGCGGAACTCAAGGCGCAGAACGTGACGTTGCAGCAGGAACTGGCGACGGCGAAGCAGGGCGTGGCCGCGGCGCAGGCGGAGGCCAGCCGGATCGTCGCGGAGGGCGGCCAGTCGGCGTCGGCGCTGACGGCGGCGCGCGAATCCGTGGCAGCCCTACGCACCCAATTGGCCGAGGCGCAGGCGCGCGTGGCCTCGGCGCAGCCCGCGCTCGCCGCGGGGGAGCAGGCGGCGCAACGGTTGGCGGAAATGTCGCAGGCGCTGAACGCGATCACGGCGGAGCGCGATCGGCTGCTCGAAGCGAGCCGGGGCACGGCCGGGCTGGCGGCGCGGAGCGAGGCGTTGCAAAAGGAATTGGAGGCGGCGCGGCAGGCGCTGGCCGCGGCGAAACGCGAGTCGGCCGCAGACGGACAGGCCGCGACGGAGCTCGCGGCGGCGCGCGAATCCGTGGCAGCCCTGCGCACCCAACTGGCCGAGGCGCAGGCGCGCGTGGCCTCGGCGCAGCCCGCGCTCGCCGCGGGGGAGCAGGCGGCGCAACGGTTGGCGGAAATGTCGCAGGCGCTGAACGCGATCACGGCGGAGCGCGATCGGCTGCTCGAAGCGAGCCGCGGCGCGGCCGGGCTGGCGGCGCGGAGCGAGGAGTTGCAGAAGGAATTGGAAGCGGCGCGGCAGGCGCTGGCCGCGGCGCAGGCCGAGGCGAAACGCGAGTCGGCCACGGGCGGCCAGGCCGCGACGGAGCTCGCGGCGGCGCGTGAGGCGGCGGCGGCCCTGCGCGCGCAGTTGGTCGAGGCGCAGACGCGGCTGACGGCCGCGCAGCAGGCGCAGGCGGCGGGCGAGGTGGTGGCACAGCGGCTCACGGAGGCGACCCAGACGCTGGCCGCCGTCACCGCGGAGCGGGACCGTCTGCTCACCGCGGCGCAGGCGCACGCGGCGGACCGCGCGTCGTTGGAGAAATTCAAGGAACAGCTCGAGGCGGCGAGCCGGACCATCGCCGAGCTGAGCGCGAAAAGCGACAGCCTGCAGCAGGACCTCGAGGTCGCGAAGCAGGGCACCGCGGCGGCGCTCGCGGCGCAGGCGGCGGCGGTCAAGGCGGCGCCGACCGACGCGATGCGGCTCGAGATGGCGACGTTGCAGAACCAGGTGCGCGCGCTCGAGACGCAGATCGAGGAGGATCGGCGGACGTCGGCGCGCGAGATCTCGACGCTCGCGACGCAGCTCCAGAGCGCGCGGGAGACGACGCGTTCGCTGAGCGAGGCCAACCGCTCGCTCCTGCAGGCGCGCGGCGCCGAGGACTCGTCGGTGAAGGCCGAACTCGACCAAATCAACGGCCGCCTGCAGGCGGCGCAGGCGGAGCTGGAGAAGACGCGCACCGAGCAGGCGCGGCTGGCGGCGGAGCTGGAGACGCGCAGCCGCGAGCTCGAGTCGGCGCGCGTCGCGGCGCGCGGCCCCGCGCAGGAGCGCGACACGCTGCGCGCGCAGCTCGAGGAATTGTCCGGCCGGCTGGCAGGCACGGAGCGACTCGTGACGCAACTCAAGCAGGCGGCCGACGCCGCCAAGGCGGAGACGGAGCAGGCGAAGGTCGAGTCTGCGGCGTTGCAGGCGCGCCTGGCCGAGGCGGCCCGGGGCGTGGAGCTGCAAGGCGGCACGGTCGCGGAACTGACCGGGCTGAACCAGCGTCTCGGCGCGGACAAGGTGGCGCTCGAGAAGCAGCTCGCGCAGTCGCGGCAGTTGGCGGAGACGACGCTCGGCGAACTCGCGGACCTGAAGTCGCGGATGGCCGCGAGCAACCGCGCGGCGCAGGAGCAGATCGCGGTCGTCAACGAACTCGGCGGCGCCAACGAGAAGTTGCAGGCACAGGTGAAGGAACTCGGCGCGCAGCTCGCGACGCTACGGGCGGACAACAGCCGGCTGGCGGCGTCGGCCGAGGCGGCGAATGCGTTTCGCACCGAGCTGGCTGATTTGAAGGCGCGATTTGCCGAGGCGCAGAAGGCGGCGGAGCAGCACGGCGCGGGCGTCGCGGAATTGACCGGACTCAACCAGCGGCTGACGACGGAGAAGGCCGCGATCGAGCGTCAGGCCGGCGAAGCGCGCGCGGCGTCGCAGGCGGCGCGCGCAGAGCTGGAGGAGTTGAAGACGCGGATGGCTGCCTCGGCGCGGGCGGCGCAGGAGCAGGTGGCGATCGTGAGCGAGGTGGGCGCGGCGAACGAAAAATTGCAGGCGCAGGTGAAGGAGCTGGGTGACCAGCTCGCGAGCCTGCGGGCGGACAACGCGCGGCTGGCGGCGGCGGGCGACGCCGCCGGGGCGTTCCGGACGGAACTGGCGGAGGTGAAGACGCGGCTGACGGACGCGCAGAAGGCCGCCGAGCAGCACAGCGCGAGCGTGGCCGAGCTCACGGGCGCCAACGAGAAGCTCTCGACGGAGCTGAAGGAGCTGCAGGGGCAGCTTTCGAGCCTGCGGGCGGACAACGCGCGGCTGGCGCAGGGCGACGCCGCGCGGCAGGAGGCGGAGCAGCGGGCGGCCAGCCTCGGGGCGGCCGCGGCGCAGTTGACGGCGGCGCAGCGCGATCTGTCCGGGGCGCGGGCGGAGATCGCGCGGCTCAACGAGACGGTGCAGGCGCTCGATCGCGATCGCACGACGCGCGTCACGCAGTTGCAGCAGGAGAACGCGGCGATCGCGGCGCGTCTGCGGCAGGCGCAAAGCACGCTCGACCAGATCGCGTCGGCGGCGCGCTTCATCAACGGCGGCGCGGGCGGAGGACAGGGCGGGGCGACGCCGGCCGCTCCGACGGGGGCGCCGGCGACGGCGGCGAACGCTCCATTGACGCCGGCGCCGCGGTTCCACTCCGTGGCCGAGGGCGACTCGTTGACGCGGCTCAGCGTGCGCTACTACGGCACGAGCAACCGCTGGCAGGAGATTTACGAGGCCAACCGCGAGGTGCTCAAAGGCGAGAATTCGCTCCGGCCGGGGCAGCGGCTGAGGATTCCGTGAACCCCCGGTCGTAGGTGGCGGCGGACGTTTCTTGTTTTGGACAGGAGGGACAGGATGGCGGAGACAGGAGGGACAGGAACTGGGCGCGGCGGGGCGGTGGGCGCGTTGGAAAATAGCAATGCCGCACCGGGGCGGGTGCGGCGTGCGTTGCGTCGAAGCGAGACGGACGGCGGTGCTTCAGGCGGCGACCATCTTCCGGACCACGGTGCCGGCGGGCTTGGCGGCCTCGGAGGCGAGGTGGGTGAAGAAGGAATCGCGGCGCTCGCGGGCGACTTGGATGTCCTTGGTGCCGAGGGAGCGGCGGATGCGCTCCTTGGTGAACGGCGTGGGGTGGACCGTGTAGTGCAGGAACCAAGTCCCGTGGTTGTTCCACAGGTGGTGATTCGGGTTCTCCGCGCGGACGCGGATGCCGGGGAGGGATGTCAGTGCGTTCATGATGCGTGATGTTCTTTGTGGGAGGTATCGCGCTTCAGGTTCTGAAAACAAAAAACCGACCTGGGCATCAGGTCGGTTCTCATCTTCGGGAGCGTTCTTGGTTCGCCACCCTGGAAGGGAAGCGCACATCCGAGCTTTCGCTCGATCCACCGTGGCCGCTCCCGGCCCGGTTGGCGGAGCCGGCTTGTTAAGGCCAGCTCGTTCCTGATGCGAACGTGAACGTGGCAAACATTTTTCCGCCGTCCAGACTTTTTTTCTGACATTTTGGGCCGAGCGTGAAAGCGGCTCATGCGTCCGCCGGCGACGGATTCCACCCGGATGCACGCGGACCGGCGTCGCCACAACGCGTTGGGGGCAACGCGTTCCACCTTTTTGCTACTTCTTCGCGTGCTCCTTCGCGTAGTGGGCGGCGAGGAGGTCGTGGCCGAAGTCGCCCTTGAAGTCGCGGACGGTGGTGTGGATGTGGTTGCCGTTGCCCTGCGAGTTGTCGAATTCGATCAGAAAGTCGGGGGTCTGGATCCGGTAATAGGTCTGCTTGGTGCGATCCAGGCCGCCGGCCCAGGCAAAGCTGATCTTCTCCAGGCCGGACGCGCGGATCCGGGCGTTGGCGTCGCCGGCGAGATCGGGCCGGAAGCGGTTCAGGTAGTGCTTCACCAGCGCGATCAGCTTTTCCCGCTGCGCCGGGGACATGTCGGTGGCCGAGAGGCCGGTCGGGGAAAGGGGCTGCACGCGCTTGTCGTTCTTGGTGACGATTTCGGTCAGGGCCTTCTCGGCGAAGATGGCCTTCTTCTTCTGCGTTTCGTCGAGGGAGTTGATCAGCGCGAGTCCGAGGTCCTCCTCGGCGGCGAGCACGCGTTCGCCCTTGCGCGGACCGGAGCGGACTTCGGCGGGATTGGTGCCGATGAAGGAGGGCGCGAAGAACACGTGCTTGCCGTCGACGATGGTGAAGTTGAACGAGAGGTGGTGCCCCTCGAAGCGCCAGCCCCAGGACTGGGCGGTGCCGGGCTCGCCGAAGATGGTCACGAGGTAGTTGGTCGGATCACGGCGGCCCACGACGTCCTTCTCCTGCTCCTTCAGGATGAGTTCGAGCTGCATCACGGCCTGCGCCTTGGCGACGCCGGTGTGGCTGAGGCCGGTGCGCAGGAGGGCGATGCCGAGGGCCTCGATCTGGGTGGAGGTGTGGCGGAAGGAGAGACCCTTGCGCTCGAGCGGCACGAAATTCCAGTTCTCGCGCTCGGCATCGGTGAGGGGATACGTCGCCTGTTTCCGTTGCTCGGGGCTGAGGGCGCCGAGAAATTTCTGGGCGGCGGCGACCATCTCGGTCGCGACTTCATGCGCGCGCGAAAAGGGCGCGGCGACGGCGAAGAGCAGGGCAAGGCAGAGGCGGGGGGAGGGGCGCACGCCGTTGCTTAAGCCGGAAACGCGGGTGCGGTGCAAGGGCGGAGGCATTCGTCGCAGCCGGCTTGCGCCGGAGGCCGGGAGCGGCAGCGTGGCGCGCATGAAAAAGCCCCTGTTTCGGTCCGCCCTCCTGCTCGCCCTGCTCGTGCCGCTGGTCCACGCGCAGAAACCGAAGATCACCTCGCAGGATCAGCTGCCGCGCTTCAGCTATCCGTTCACCGGCAGCGTGACGGAGGTGCTGACGACGGACGCCGCCTACGAGAAACTGGCCGCGGCGGTGCGCGCCGATTTGGAAAAACTGCTCAACGACTACGAGATCGCGGATCGCGCGACGCTGCAGGGATTGCAGGGCACGCTGCTGTCGCTCGACGTGCACGCGGGGCGCTTCGACTCGGCGCTGGCGCGGATCAAGGTGATCCGCGAGCTCGACGAGAAGCCGGCGCCGAAGCTGACGAGCGGCCTGCTCGCGGAGAGCTACATCGCGGCGCGGCGCAGCGGGGAGTTTGCGAACGAGGGGGCGTTCCGCGTGGCGTTCGAGAAGATCTACGCGCAGAAGCTCGCGGCGCTGCCATGGGCCGTCGTGGGCGACGTGATCAAGCAGACGAAGGGCAACGCCGAGATCGTGACGCCGGCGCTGGTGACGGGGAACCTGTCGAGCCAGTTCCAGCCCGGTATCGACAAAACGGGGACGGTGAGCGGCGACGTGGCGCAGGCGCTCGTCGGGCAGCGGACGAACATCGCGCACTTCCTGCCGCTCAAGGCCGAGCGCGTGGCGGCGCTGACCGCCTACGTGAAGGCGAACCAGAAGACGAAGGCGGACATCTGGGCGGCGCGGGCGGTGGACTTCAAGGCGTCGGATCCGCTCACGCCGGTGATCGTCGGCATCTGGGACAGCGGCGTCGACATGCCCGTGTTTCCGGGCCGTCAGTGGCGGAACGAGCGGGAACAGCCGAACGGGAAGGACGACGACGGCAACGGCTACGTCGACGATCTCCACGGCATCGCGTATGACCTGAAGTCGCGGGCGGTGCCCGAGCTGCTGCTGCCGCTCACGGCGGAGCAGAAGAAGGATTATCCGGGGATGCGGAATCTCACAAAGGGCCTGCTCGACACGCAGGCGAGCATCGACTCGGCGGAGTCGGGCGAGCTCAAGAAGCTGATGTCGGGCCTGAAGCCGGAAGCGGTGAAGCCGTTCATCGAGGGGCTGAATTTTTTTGGCAACTACACACACGGCACGCACGTGGCCGGAATCGCGGCGGCGGGGAATCCGGCGGTGCGGCTGCTGGGGGCGCGCCTGACGTTCGACCATCGCATGATTCCCGACGTGCCGACGCGCGAGCAGGCGGAGCGGGATGCGGCGGCGATGACGGCGGCGGTGGCGTATTTCAAGCGGCACGGCGTGCGCGTGGTGAACATGAGCTGGGGCGGATCGCCGCGCGACATCGAGGGCGCGTTCGAGGCCAACGGCGCGGGCGGCACGCCCGAGGAGCGCAAGAAGACGGCGCGGGAATATTTCGAGCTGCAGCGCGTGGCCCTGACGGAGGCGATGCGCGCCGCGCCGGAGATCCTCTTCGTGGCGGCGGCGGGCAACAGCAACAGCGACGCGCAGTTCGACGAGACGATCCCGTCCGGCATCGATCTGCCGAACGTGCTCACGGTCGGCGCGGTCGACCAGGCGGGCGAGGAGACCTCGTTCACGAGCTTCGGCAAGAACGTCGACGTGCACGCGAGCGGCTTCGAGGTGGAGAGCGAGCTGCCCGGCGGCGAGCGGATGAAATACTCCGGCACCTCGATGGCTGCGCCGAATGTCGCGAACCTCGCGGCCAAGCTGCTCGCGCTGAATCCGAAGCTCACGGTCGCGCAGGTGACCGATCTGATCCTGCGCGGCGCGGAGAAGAGCGCCGACGGCCGGATCAACCTGATCCATCCGAAGCGGAGCGTGGCGCTGTTGCAGGACGGGAAGGTGCGTTGAGGCGGGCGGGATTCCAAGGTGGAGCGCGTTGTCGCCAACGCGCTTTCAGGTCGTCCGCGCGTGAGCGAGCGATTCGCGTTCCCAAACCGCAAACCAGCGTCTTGGGGACAAGCCGCTCCACCTTCTGCAACCCCGCCGCTCGTCACCGGAGCAGTTCCGCTCGTCACCGAGTTCTGGCCCGGCGGTGGAGCGCGGACGACGGTTGGACATGCGACCGAGAACGCGCCAGCCTGCCGAGCGCGTGCCCCGGCTTCGACCTCACCTGCTGATCGTTTTTACCGCGCTGGCGGGAGCGTGGGGAAGTGCGCACGCGCAGTTGCTGCCGCCGGGACCGGGCCGGCCGGTGGTGGCGTTGATCGAGAACGCGTCCCCGCGCGTCACGGGCAACTCCTTCGTGAACCAGTGGCGGGCGGAGGACTTCGGCGGCGGGCCGGGGAACACCGGGATCGTGCAGCATCCGGGCACGGGGTTCATCTACGTCGGCAACAGCCAGGGCGTGCTGGAGTTCGACGGCGCGCGCTGGCAGCTCGTGCCGATGCGGCACTCGGGGGCGGTGCTGGCGCTGGCGGTCGACGCGCGCGGGCGGGTCTGGGCCGCGAGCGAGAACGAGATCGCGCGCCTCGAGCCGGATGCAGCGGGGGCGCTGCAGGCGGTCACGGTGGTGCATCCGCTGCCCGACGGGGAGAGCGGCGCGATCGACCAGGCCCTGGGGGCGGCGGATGGCGTCTGGTTTCGCGGCCTGCAGCACATCCTGCGAATCGCGCCCGATGACCGCGTGTCCACGTGGCGGACGGGGGAGCGCTTCGGGCTGATGTGGTGGATGGACGGCGCGGTGCACGCCAAGATTTCCGAGCGCGAAGTCGTGCGGCTGGAGGAGGGCGGCGCGTGGCGGACGATCCTGACGCGCGAGGCGATGCGGATCCCGCCGAACCGGCCGAGCCCGTTCCGGGTATTTGCGGCGCGGGAGGTGCGGGAGGGCGAGTGGACGTTGCTGACGGC
>CAZENI010000269.1:0-10850 GCA_964513055.1 uncultured Opitutus sp. | reverse complement strand
GGAGCAGGAAGGCATCAAGTTCGTCTGCAACGCGAACGTCGGCGACAACGTCGAGCCGCAGATCTTCCTCAAGGAATACGATGCCACCGTCATCTGCACCGGCGCCACCCAGCCGCGCGATCTGCCGATCGAGGGCCGCAGCCTGAAGGGCGTGCACTTCGCGATGGAGTTTCTCACCGCGAACACCAAGGCCGTCCTCAATGGCGGCGCCGAGCACGCGCTCATCAGCGCCAAGGGCAAGGACGTCGTCGTCATCGGCGGCGGCGACACCGGCACCGATTGCGTCGGCACCTCGATGCGCCACGGCTGCAAGAGCCTGTTGCAGATCGAAATTCTCCCGAAGCCGCCGCTGGAGCGCACGGCCGACAACCCGTGGCCCGAGTGGCCGAAGACCTACAAGATGGATTACGGCCAGGAGGAAGCCGCCGCGAAGTTCGGCGCCGATCCGCGCATCTACCTCACGACGGTGAAGAAGTTCATCGGCGACGCCCAGGGCAACGTGAAGGAACTCGTGACCGTGGAGATCAAGTGGGAGAAAAACGAGAAGGGCCAGTTCGTGCCGAAGGAGCAGCCGGGCACGGAGCAGACGCGTCCCGCGCAGCTCGTGCTCCTCGCCATGGGTTTCCTCGGGCCGGAGCAGGCGATCCTCAAGGACCTCAAGCTCGAGGCCGACCCGCGCTCGAACATCAAGGCCGAGCACGAGAAATACACGACGAACATCCCGCGCATCTTCGCCGCCGGCGACTGCCGCCGCGGCCAGAGCCTGATCGTGTGGGCCATCAACGAAGGCCGTGGTGCCGCGCGCGAGTGCGACCGCTTCCTGATGGGCTACACCGATCTGCCGTAAGGCGCGTGACGCGCCCGGAAGTAATCAGTAATCGGTGGTCAGTAGTCAGTCCCTGAGCAGTCGGCAACGCCTTCTGCCTGATCACTGATCACTGATCACTGATTACTGATTACTGATTACTGATTACTGATTCCCCGCCTCGTCATGACCGACGATCTCTGGATCCTCGTCGTGCTGCCGTGGCTGCGCGTCTGGCCCGAGTTGCGCACGCCGCTGCTGCGCGCCGGTTTCGTTTTCCTCCATGCCGAGTGCGCGATCTTCGCCGCAGCCTATGGCTGGCTCGCGGCGCGCGGCGGGGCGTAAGCGTTTTTCGCCTTTCCGCAGCTTGTGCCCGCGTGCGGCGGCCGATTGACTCGCGCCATGAGCTCCCGTCGCCCACTTCGCGTCGCCCTTTCCTTTTTCCTCACCAGTGTCGCGCTTTCGTTGTCCGCCGCGGAGACCGCCAAGTCCGGTGCCTCGCCGGAGGCCCTCAAGGCCGCCGGCCTGACCTCTGCCCAGCTCCTCGCCGGCGCCAAGACCGGCCTCGGCCTGCTCGTCGACCTCGCCGCCGCCGAGATGGCGAAACCCGGCGCCGTCAACGTCTCTGCCCCCAGCTCGATGGCGAAGCTGGAGACCGCGCTCAAACGCGTGAACCAGTCCGCCGCGTTCGATTCCTTCAAGTCCTCGCTCAACCAGGCCGCCGTGAGCGTCGCGCCGCAGACCACCGCCGTCCTCAAGGGCGCGATCGGGCCGCTGACCCTCGCCGACGCCGGCACCCTGCTCAGCGGCGCGCCCGATTCCGCCACCAAGCTCCTTCGCAAGACCGCCGAGGCGAATCTCCGCACCAAGCTGATGCCGCTCGTCTCCCAGGCCATCGCCGCCAACGGCACCGCGGCCAAGGCCAAGGACCTCCTCGCGAAAGCCGGACCGATGGCAGCCATGCTGGGCGTGCCGAGCACCGCCGATCTTGAGAATCACCTCCTGAACCAGGTTCTGGAAACCAGTTTCGGCTATCTCGCCAAGCAGGAGGCGGCGGTCCGGGCGAACCCGGCCGCGTTCAAGGACGCGCTCGCGGCCAAGGTGTTTTCCAGCGCGAAAAAGTAGTCCGCCGCGCCCGGGGCTGCCGCCTCGCGCCGCAGCCTTGACGCCGCGGCCCCCGCGCCGCGAGCGTGCGCCGTGCCTTCGAAACCCATTCCCGGCTCCAGCGGCGACGTGCTCACCGCGCTGCCGTCGCCCTACCTGCCGCATGCGGCGACCGGACTCCTGCACCTGCCGCGCTTCCTCGCGAAGTGCGCTCATGTGAAGCAGCACGGCGCGCTCCCGCCGAGCTACGCGAAGAACTTCAAGCGCGGCTGCGATCGGTTTCTCTGCCAGCACCTCGGCATCGAGCCCGCCGCCGTGGAACGAATCGTCCTCGAGTCCGCCACCGACGCCGAGATCGAGGCGAAGCTGAAACTACTCCTGCCCGCCGACGTGCGCGCCGCCGCCTGGAACCGCCGCTACGTGCAGATGGGCATGACCGCCGCGGGTCGCGAATTCCTCAAGGAGGCACTCACGGCGATGGGCTGTGCGGATCGCGCCGACGACATCAAGAGCGTGCCGGACCTGATGGATTTCGACGAGGGCCGGATCGACTAGCCGGGAGTTCTCACCTCGGCGGCGCAAAATCTCCGCCCGGCCGGGCCGGCTCGGTCGCGGCCGCGGCACGGTTTTTTCCGTGTCTTCCGCCCGTTCCGTCGACAAGAATACCGGCCAATGATCAAAGGTCAGAAAGTCGTCTGCATCAACGATACCTTCACCCCCACCATCCGCGCGCTCTACCAGCAACTGCCGGTGAAGGATAACATCTACACCGTGCGCGAGGTCTTCCTCGGCCGGGAGAAGATCGTGAAGGGTGGCGACACCGCGACCGTTGGCTTGCTGCTGCAGGAGCTGAAAAACCCCCGCGATCCCTTTCATCAGGGCGAACAGGAGCTGGGCTTTTCCTCGGAGCGCTTCGCGCCGCTCAACGAGCTGCCGGACGAAGAGGCCGCGGTGGAAGAGGTCGTCGGCGTCGGGGCGTGGGCACCGGCCTGATCGCCGCCGCTAACGAATCGTCAGCACCAGTTCGCGCCGATCGATCGGATCGGCCTCGCGGGCGCCGGCCCGCGGCAGCAGTAGGAAATGCAGCCGCGAGCGGCCCATGCTGATCGCGAGAAACGTGACCGTCGCCCCGGCTCCCGGTCCCTCCCCGGGCCGGATCTCGTGCATCTGTTTCAGATAACGCGGATCGTGAAACGCAATCTGCCAGACGAGACCGGGGTCGATCGGGGGCAGCGTGACCTTGACGAGATACTCATACTTCACCTCCACCGCCGTCGATTTCTCCTCCGTGTCGAGGACGATCGCGGAGGAGCCGCGCGGCTTGACGGCCGCCGGCCCGAATGCGCAACCCCCGCCGCAGAGCAGCGCGAGCAGCAGGAGGAGGTGAGTGTGGGTGGGGCACCGCATGCCCGACACTATGCACGAACCCGCCCTCCGCCAAAAGCCCCGAGTCATGCGTGTTCCTGCGTAAGCCCCCGCCACGCCGCCCGCTCGGCTTCACCAGTTCAGCACGAGCAGCGAAACCGCCTGACGCGGCAGCGAGAACGCCAGCGTCGCGGTCCCGCCCGCCACTGTCGCCGCCGGCGCCGCGCCCGACAGCAGCGCGAGCCGGCTCGCGGCCTCGAGCTGCGCGTATTGCCCGCGGCTCGGCGCCGTCGGTGAACCGAGCCGCTGCCACAGGCCGTAGGGATTGCTGTGCGCCTCGTCGACGCGGTAGTGCGCCGCCCGCGCCTCCGTCACCCCGGCGGGCAGGCCTGCGAGCACCAGCTCAACCGCCGCCGCGGGCCCCGCGACATCGTCGTCGTGGTAGTGCCACACGAGCACGGCGAGCTGGCGTTGCGCGGAATCCAGGCTGGCGAGCGCCGCGACATCGGGCGCGCCGCGCACGCCGGACTGGATGATGGCCGCGACGCCGGGATCGCCGGAGCTCTGCGCCGCGACGCGCCGGCCGGTCATCTTCGCCATCATGCGGTGGACATTGAAGACGGCGAGCGGCAGCCCGTTGCTCGCCATCGCACGGAAGCCCGCGAAATACGGCTGGTCCTCGAACTCGAACGCCCACGTCGTTGCGCCCTCGAAATTCACGCCGTGCTTCTCGGCGAGGAGATGTTTCCGCGCGAACGACGCCGCTGTGTAGCTCGCGTAGAGCGTGCCGTTGCGATACGCGAGGTGCGGCCCCTGGCAGGCGGCGCAGCCGTCGGGATCCGACTCGCCGATGATGATCGGCTTGCCCTTCAGCTCCGGGTAGCGCGCGACGCGGGCGAAGCCCGCATCGATCGTGCGGAGCTGGCCGCCGATGCCCATGCGCACATGGCCGTCGCGGAAGACCGGCGTCGTGCCCTTGGCGTGAAACGCGATGAAGTCCAGCGGCGTGCCGATCTGGCCGGTCGCGTGGTTCTTTCCGCGCAGGCAGTGCTCGAGAAAATCCTCCATGAACTTCCCGCCGTCGCCCGCCGTATCCGGTCCCCCGACACGCGCGGTCGGCAGCGCCCGGCGCACGGCGTCGATCGCGTAGTCGTGCAGCTTCCGGAACTCCTCCGGCGTGCCCTTCCAGTAACCGATGTTCGGCTCGTTCCAGGTTTCCCAATACCACTGCTCCACCTCGGCGGCGCCATAGCGCGCCACGCAGTGCTTCACCCATTGGTAAACGAGCTCGGCCCACTTCGCGTAGTCCTTCGGCGGGTAGGCCCAGCCCGTGTAGATGTCGTTATACGGAAAGCCCGGCCGCCAGTCGTGCTGGTAGGGCTCGGGCTTGATCGAGAGCGCCTGCGGCATGAAGCCGATCTGCGCGTAGGGCTTCACACCGGCCGCGAGATAGGCGTCGAAGATGCGATCGACAATGGTCCAGTCGTAGATCGGCCGGCCCGCGGCGTCCTCGGTGTAGGCGTTCGTGCTGCCCCATTTGAGCGCGGGCGTGCCGTCGCCCGTGACGAGCAGGCTGTGCGTCCGGAAATACTCCTGCGGCGCACCGAGCCCGCCGATGTCGCGCAGCAGTTTTCTTCCATCCTTCATGTAGGCGTAGTTCGGCTCGTCGGCGCCGAAGAAGCGGTAGACCGGCTTGAGCTCGGCCGCGGTTTGCGCGGCATCGACGCGGATCGCGACGGGGAACGATTCGGCGGCCTGCACGAGGCCGGCCGTGGAAAACAGCAGGAGAAACGACAAACGCATGGGGCAGGGGAGGGGTGAAACGAAACGGAACCGCCGCCCGCGCCACGGCGCAACGCGGCCGCGGCGCGGACAGTCGGGAGAGCCGGCGGGTGGAGCGGCTTGACCCCAAGCCGCTGGTTTGGGGGCCTGCGCACGCCCTGCAGCGCGTTGGGGACAACGCGCTCCACCTTCTTCCGCCCTTCACTCCGGCACCAGCTCCGGCACCACCGGCCGGCCGATGTCGCGGCGGATCGACTCGAGGTTCTCGCGGATCAGCGCGCCCATCGACTCGCACCGCAGGTAGTCCTTGCGATGATAGTGCTCGGCGAGGCCCTCCCGCAGCGAGTGCACCTTGTCGATCGGCGCCAGCGGGTCGTGCGCCATGTCGTGCAGCAGCAGGCCGAGCCGCTCGGCGGCGAGTGCCGCGCGCTGGAGCATGAGCGTCTGCTCCTCGCGCTGGTATTGCAGCGCCGTCTCCGGCCGCAGGTGCTTCATGCAGAAACGCACCAGCGGGCTGTTGTCCTTGAAGAACTGCGGCAGGTAGAAGTTCTTCCGCCCGTCGTAGCTCTGCTGGTCGAAGTCCATCGCGCGGATGCGGAGCTGCGCCTCCTCGAAGTCCGGCGTGACCACGAAGACAAAGTTGTAGGAGCGCATGTCGCCGAGCAGGCGGACGAAGCACCGCTCATTGAACTTCACGAGTTCCTTCGCCACGCGGATCGGCCGCAGCTCGCTGTGCTGGCCCAGCCATTCCGTGATGAAGATGTCGCCGGGCACGCCCGCGATGTGCTCCTCGACCAGCGTGTTGCCATAGGTGAGGAAGTTCAGCCGGTTCGGCGAGAGCAGGTGCTCGAGCTCGATGCCGTAGATGCGCGAGGCATCCGCCTTCTTCACGTAGAAATAGTCCTGGTTGTCGTTGTAGGCATTGACGATCCGGATACGGAAGGGCGTCGAGTTGCCGAAGGTGCAGAAGTCCACGCGGTCGACGTAGAGGTGGCTCACGACGGAGAGGTCGCCGGCGACCTTCAGCCACGCGTAGACCTCCTTCAGCGCCTCGTTCAGCGCCGACATCTCGGCCGCGTCGTAGATCACGGTGTCCCACAGCGTCGGCTTGCCGGCGTCGTCGGTCAGCGGGATCACCTCCTGGAAGGCGCGCAGGCGATCGTAGGTCACCGGCAGCTCGCGCTCGCGCTTGTAGCGCCGCAGGTAGCTGCGCAGGTCAGCGCTCACCGGGAAACTGGGCTTCCGCTTGGTCGGCAGCGGGAATTGGGTGCCGTGGTCGGCCATCGCGGCACGCTGGAGGCTCCCCGCTTGCGACGCACGCCCGAACGTATTTCCTGCTCCCGATGCCCCGTCCCGCGCTCCTCGCCGCCGTGCTGGCCATGCTCGCGCCCGCCTCGGCCGTGGCGGCGGAACCGGCCGCCGCCCCCGCCGGCGGCGACTCCCCCGCGGCGGTCGCGGCCCCGACCCCGCGCGCGGAACTCGCGGCGGCCCTCCTCGCCGAGACCAACCGCGTCCGCCGCCTCCACGGCCGCCGGCCGCTTAAGGCGCACGCCGCCATCGAGCTCGCCGCGGCCGCCCAGGCGGCGTTCATGGCCCTCGCGCTCACCGCGCAGCACCTCTCGCCGATCCGCGGCCAGCGCACGCCCGCCGAACGCGTGCAGCGCCACGGCGTCGATCCCGAGGGCACCGGCCTGGCGGAGAATGTCGCGTCGTTTCCCGTCGGCCGCGACGCCGCGCCGCCGCCCGCGGCCGAGATCGCGGCGATCCTCGTGGGCCAGTGGCTCGCCTCGCCCGGCCACCGCGTCCCTCTCCTCAGCCGCGACTTCACCCATTTCGGCGGCGCGATCCGGGTCGCGCGCGTGCCGGGCGACGCCTGGTGCGCCTTCGGGGTGCAGCTCTTCTTCAGGCCACGCGACCCGTTCGGCCGGGCCCCGTAGCGCGGCGCAGCCGAGGTTTGCAATCGCGCGGCGGCCGACCCTGACTCGGCCGCCCCACGGATGCGCGAACTTGCGAACAGGATACGACGCTGGCGCTGGGCGGCCGCCGGCCTCGCGGCGGTCGCCGCCTTCGCCGTGCTCGCGGGCCGCTTCTGGCACCCGCACTACGGTTTCACGAAGTTCGTGCAGCTCGACGCGGCCGACGCCCGCAGCGGCATCCCGGAGATCCGCGCGCACCCGGTCTTCACCTACGAGGGTTTCAACGGCTACGATGGCGCGGCCTACACGCAGATCGCGTTTCACCCGCTGCTCGACTCGCCGGACCTCGCGCCGGCGCTCGGCAACGTGCCCTACCGCGCCCGCCGCATCCTCGGCAGCGCGCTCGCCTGGCTCCTCGCCGGCGGCGACCCCGCGCGCATCGCGTCCACCTACGCCGCCCTCAACCTCGCCGTCTGGCTCGCGCTCGCCGCGCTGCTCTGGCGCGTGCTGCCGGTCGCCGGTGCGAAGAGTTTCGTCGCCTGGGCCGGCGTGCTGTTCTCCGCCGGCGCGCTGCACTCCGTCCGCCTCGCGCTCACCGATCTGCTCGCCGCCACCCTCGTGACCGCCGCGCTCGCGCTCGCCGAGCGGGGCCGCTCCTCCCGCGCACTGGGCGTGCTCGCGGCCGCCGGGCTCGCCCGCGAGACGGCGCTCGCCGCCGTCGTCGGTCTCTGGCGCGGCCCCTGGACCACTCGCCGGCCGTGGGCGGCCAATCTCCTACGCACCGCGCTCGTCGCCCTGCCGCTCTTCGCCTGGATCGGCTACGTGCGCCTGCAGGCCGGCCCGGCCGCGCAGGGATTCGGGAACTTCACCTGGCCCGTCGCCGGCTGGATCGAGAAATGGAGCGACACGTTCGCCGACTTCGCCCGCCAGCCCGACTACCGCTGGCTCAACACCACGACGCTCCTCGCCCTGATCGCGCTCACCGCCCAGGCCGCCTTCTTTCTCCGCCCACGCTCGTGGTGGCGACGCCGCGCCGCCGCCGCGGCGGAGGCGCCGAACGCGGCCGCCGCGCCGCGTCTCCACGATTCGGATTCGTGGGAAAACCCCTGGTGGCGCGTCGGCGCGGCCGGCGTCGCGATGCTCGCGCTGCTCGGCACTCCCGTGTGGGAGGGTCATCCGGGCGCCGCGACGCGCGTGCTGCTGCCGATGGGCGTGGCGTTCGCCGTGCTCGCGGTGCGGACCCGCGCGGGCTGGGGCTGGATCGTCGCGGGCAGCCTCACCGTTTTCAGCGGCGTGCTCGCGCTCTGGCACGTGCCACACGATCCGCGCGAGCTCGCCGCCGGGCGTTTCGCGCAGGGCACCTACGTCGTCCAGGTCGACTCCGGCTGGTTCGGCGCCGAGCGCGACGGCCGCGCCGTCTGGTCGTGGGCCGCGACCCGCGGCACCCTGACGCTCGAGACTCACCCGCGCCGCGCGGAAGCCGTCACGCTCCGGTTGAAACTCCGCGCCATCACGCCGCGCTCGATCGAAGTGCGCGCCGGAGACGAAGTGCTCTGGCAGGGCACGGTCGGCGAGAAACTTGCCTGGGTGCAGTGCCCGCTGCGGCTGCCCGCCAACGGACGCGTGCTCGTCGAGCTGCGCTCGCCCGCTCCCGGTGTGCCGGAGAACACCCACGCGGACGCCCGCGCGCTCGGCTTCGCGCTCTACGGCGTCGCGCTCGACTGACCCGCGTGCCGATGAAGACGTGGAGCGCGTTCACGGCTCTGTGCCTCGCGATCGTCGCAACGATCAATCTCGTGCAGGCCGTGCGGCACGTGCCGCCGCCGCCGGTCGCCGTGCCCGGCCGCCCGCTCGCGAATATCGTGCTGCGCCAGGAGGAGCGTTTCGCCACGGCCCGGCGCGGCCTCGACGCGCGCGGCATCCGCGGTCCCATCGGCTACGTCGCCGATCTCGCACCGCCGCACCTCTCGGCGGATCACCGCGCGATGGAGGATTACTTCAGCGCGCAGTTCCTCCTCGTTCCCTGCATCCTCGATCCGAAGGTCGGTGATCGCCGCTGGGCGATCGCCAACCTCCGCACCAAGACCCTCGCCGAGCGCCTGCCCGCCGGCTTCACGGTGGCGGAGGACTTCGGCGGCGGCGTCCTGCTCCTGCGGAAAGGTCCGCCGTGACGTTCGCCACGCTCGCCGCCTTCGCCGTCGCCTGGCTGCTCGGCGGCCTGCTCGTCGCGCTTTTGTGCCCGCGCCCCCGGCGCCTGCGCGACGAACTCGGCCTGCTGCTGCCGCTCGGCGCCATCGTCGGCCTGGGGACGACGAGCATCATCTTCTTCGGCGTCTCGCTTTTCACGGATCGCCCCGCCTGGCCCGCCGCGCTCATCGAGGGCGCGCTCCTGCTCGGCCTCTCCGTCGTGCTTGCGCGCCGCCGCGGCTCGCCGCCCGCCACTCAGCCAAACGCGGAGCCGGTCTCGTGGCTGCACTGGGCCCTCGCGACTGTGTTCGTCCAGGCGCTCGTGGCCGGGGCCGTCGTGGTCTGGCGGTCGTTTCGCACCGAGCCGTTTGGCGGCTGGGATGGCTGGGCGATCTGGAACCTGCAGGCGCGCTTCCTCGTGCGCGCCGGCACCGGCTGGCCGGAATTGCTTGCCGCCCCCGAGCTGAGCTGGGCGCACCCGGACTATCCAAAGCTCGTATCCGCCAGTGTCGCACGCCTCTGGTCCTGGACCGGCGCCGAGCCGGCCGCCGCCGCCGGCCTGGTGGCGGTGACGTTCGCCGCCGCCCTCATCGGCCTGCTCGTGGCCGCGCTCGCGCGGCTGCGCGGCCGCGCGCCGGCGCTGCTCGCCGGCCTCATGCTCGCCGGCACGCCGTTCTTCCTCGCGTTCGCGCCCAACCAGCACGCCGATCTGCCGCTCGCGGCCGGCATGCTCGCCGCCGTGGCACTCGCCGCGCTCGGGGAGCGCTGGGCGCTCGCCGGCTTCTGCGCCGGCCTGGCCGCGTGGACCAAGAATGAAGGCCTGCTCTTCGCCGCCGCGTTCGCCGTGGCCGGCGGCTGGCAGGCGTGGCGCAGCGCCACACCCCGCGCCGTGCCGCAACTTCTCGCCGGCCTCGCCTGCGGCCTGGTGCCGGTGCTCTGCCTCAAGCTCGCGCTCGCTCCGCCCACCGATCTGCTCGCCGCCCCGTTCCGGCCGCGCCTCGGATATCCCTTCGATGCGGATCGTCACCGCCTGATCCTCGAGGTGCTCTGGCGCGATCTCCGCGGCTTCGGCGAGTGGCGGCTCGCGCCCTACCTCGCGATGGTGCTGCCCTTCTTCGCCCGGCGCGCGCGCCGCCGCCTCGCGCGTGGCGCGCGGGTGTTGCCCGCCGTGCTCGGCGCGATGCTTGCGGGCTACTATGTCGTCTACCTCCTGACGCCGCAGAACCTCGCGTGGCACCTCGACACGTCCCTCGTGCGCCTGCTGCTCCAGCTCTGGCCCCTCGCACTGTTGCTCTGGGGACTGATGTTGCCATGGCCCGACGCCGCGCCCGCGCCTGCGCCCGCCGGCAACGCCCCCCCTTCCATCGTCACGCGCCTCGCCTTCGCCGGCGTCAACACGCTCGCCGCCGTCGCGCTCGTCGTCGTCCTCTCCGGCCAGCTCGCCGCGAACGAGTTCGCCGTGAAACGCGATCGCGCCGGCACGATTCGCGTCACGCTTGGCGACGGCTGGCATGGCCGCGAACACCACGCCCGCGACACTTGGGCCTGGAGCGGTGGCCGCGCGACGCTCGACGTGCAGCAGCCCGCCGCCCCGACACCGGCGGCGATCACGTTGCGTTTCACGCTGCGCAGCCTCGGCGACCGCACGGTCACCGTGCGGCTCGGCGAACGCGTCCTCTGGACGCGCCGCG
>CAZENI010000268.1:0-10861 GCA_964513055.1 uncultured Opitutus sp. | reverse complement strand
CGCGCGTTCGGCCATTACGCCTGGGCCTACTGGATCATGATCTCGTGCAACGTGATCACGCCGCAGTTCTTCTGGTTCAAGAAAATCCGCGAGAACACCACGCTCGTCTGGGTCCTCTCCATCTTCGTCAACGTCGGCATGTGGTTCGAGCGCTTCGTGATCATCGTCACCTCGCTCGCCCGCGACTTCCTGCCGTCGAGCTGGGGTTACTACAGCCCGTCCATCGTGGAAATCTTCACGTTCTTCGGGACCTTCGGCGTCTTCTCGGTGCTCTTCCTCCTCTTCATCCGCTTCCTGCCGATCATGCCGATGGCCGAGCTGAAGGCCGTCACGCCGCAGGCGGATGTGCACGGCGGTCACGGCGCGGAGGCCAAGCACTAATCACGACCATGGCTGCCCAACCTTACGGCCTGATCGCCACCTTCGACACGACGCCTGATCTCTACCACGCGGCGGAGCAGGTGCGCGATGCCGGCTACCGCAACTGGGACTGCATCACGCCGTTTCCCGTCCACGGGCTCGACAAGGCCATGGGCCTGCGCCGCTCGATCGTCCCGCGCATTTCCCTCGCGGGCGGCATCACCGGTTTCTGCACCGGCATGACGATGATCTGGTGGACGGGCGCCTACGACTACCCGCTGATCGTCGGCGGCAAGCCCTTCTTCTCGCCGATGTTCGCGTTCCCCGTGGCCTACGAGCTCACGATTCTCTTCACGGCCTTCGCGACGATCATCGGCATGTTCGTGGTGAACGGCCTGCCGATGCACTATCACCCGGTGCTGAAATACGACCACATCCGCCGCGGCATGGACGACACGTTCTTCATCGTGATCGAGGCGCGGGACCCGCGGTTCAATCTCGCCAACACCAAGGCCCTGCTCGAGAAGGCCGGCGGCAAGGCGATCGCGGAGCTGGAGGCCTGAGCATGCGCCACGTCTATCTCGTCACCCTCTTCGTCTGCGTGCTCCTCGTGTCGATCCTCGGCTTCCGGGGCACGACCTTCACGCTGCCGCCGCTCGACGTCTTCCCCGAGTGGGCGTTTCCCAGCATGGAGCACCAGCCCAAGCTGCGCCCGCAGTCGGCGAGCAAGTTCTTCGCCGACGGCCGCGCGGACCGCACGCCCCCGGCGCACACCGTCGCCCGCGGGATGCTCCGCCTCGATGATCATCTTTACGCCGGCAAGGACGCCAGCGGCGCCTTCGCCGCCAGCATCCCGGCCTCGCTGAACGTCACGCGCGACTTCATCGCCCGCGGCCAGGACCGTTATCAGATCTACTGCCTGCCGTGCCACGGCGCGACGGGTGACGGCAACGGCATCACCAAGCGTTACGGCATGGGCGCCACGCCGACCTATCACGACCCGCGCCTGCGCACCATGCCGGACGGCGAGCTCTACAACACGATCACGGCCGGCAAGAACACCATGCAGCCCTACGCGGACAAGCTCTCGCCCGAGGATCGCTGGGCGGTCGTCGCCTACGTCCGCGCGCTGCAGCGCGCCCAGCAGGGCACCGCGGCCGACGTCGTCGACGCCAACGCGAAGAAATCTCTCGGTATCCAATGAGTTCCCACGCAGCCACCGCCTCCGCCGCCGCGGTCCCCGCGGACACGTCGACCGCTTCCGCGGCCGGCAAGGCGCTCACGATCGGGCTCATCGGCCTCGGCCTGACCGCCGCCGGACTCTTCGTCTCCGGACCGGCCAAGGTCGCGATGTCCTATCTCGTCGGCGTCACGTATTGGACGGCGATCGCCATCGGCATGCTGCTGCTGGTGCTCATCCACCACATCGTCGATGCCTCCTGGTCGGTCGTCATCCGCCGCCAGTGGGAACACGGCCTCGCCGCCTTCAAGTGGCTCGCCGTCCTGTTTGTTCCGTTGGTGCTGGCGTCGCTCTTCTACGGCCACGGCGATCTGGTCTGGCCGTGGATGAATCCCGATCACGTCATCCACGGTGGTCACACCGTCGGCCACGATCCCCTCTACCTGAAGAAGTCGAGCTTCCTGAACACAAACGCGTTTCTGATCGGGACCTTCGCCTCCTTCCTCCTCTGGATGTGGGTCTCCGCCCGCCTGCGGAAGGCGTCCTTCACGCAGGACAGCGACGGTGACCTGAAGTGGACGTTTATGAACCGCAAGACGGCGGCCTTCGGCCTGCCGATCGCGGCGTTCTCGCTCACCGCCATCGCGATCTTCTGGGTGAAGTCGCTCGAGTATCACTGGTTCTCGACGATGTATGGCGTCTGGTTCTTCGCGAACTGCGTCCGCGGCGCCCTCTGCTGCGGCATCCTCATCATGGTCTGGCTGCTGAACCGCGGCGACTACAAGGGCGTCCTCAACAAGAATCACTTTCACAGCATCGGCATGCTGATGCTGGCCTTCACGGTGTTCTGGGCCTACGTGACGTTCTCGCAGTATTTCCTCATCTGGAATGCCAACGTCCCCGAGGAAACCTTCTGGTATAGCCTGCGCGAGTTGAACCACGACGGCTCGACCAACCAGTGGTGGTATGTCGGCGTCTACGGCATCCTCTTCGGCCACTTCTTCATCCCGTTCTTCGCGCTGCTCTCGTATCGCTTCAAGGTCACGCCGCACATCATCCGTCGCATCGCCTGCTGGGTGCTCGCGATCATCCTGCTCGACATGTGCTACAACATCCTCCCGGCCCTGAAGGATGAGCACGGCGACTCCCTGCCGTTCTTCTCGCTCCACCTCGTCTGGGTCCTGACCTCGGTCGTGGGCGTGGGCGGCGTCTGTATCTGGGCCTACTTGCGCAGCTTCCCCACGACGAAACTCATCCCGATCCGCGACCCGCGCGTCGGCGAAAGCCTCACGCACCATGAGTGATCCCACCGCCTCGCCGGCGCGGCCGGTCTCGCTTTTCACGGTCATCTTCCTGCTCGCGGTCTTCGCGTCCTTTCTCCTCGTGATCCGCTGGTTCTACCGTCCGGCCCCCGCTTCGGCGTTCAATGCCCCGGCGGAGAACCTCTCGAAGGACCTCGCCTGGAAGGCCGACGCCGCCTCGCGCCGCAAGACGCTGACCGACCACCGCGCCGAAGAGGCCAAGAAGACCGCGGGCTACGCCTGGGTCGACCAGCCGGCCGGCGTCGTGCAACTGCCGATCGAGCGCGCGATGGAACTCACCGCGCAGAAATACGGCGCCCGGAAATAACCGCGCCGCCCTCCCTATCCGATGATCAACGCTCCGACCAACGCCGCTACGGCCGAAGTCACCGCCATCGACTCCCAGGCGCGCGGCCCGCTGCTGCTGCTGCTGGGGTCCGGGTTGGTGTGGCTCGTCGCCAGTGGCATTCTCGCGCTCATCACTTCGATTCAACTGCACACGCCCGCGTTTCTGGCGGATTGCTCGTGGTTGACCTTCGGCCGCGCGCAGGCGCTGCGTGAGACCACCTTCATTTACGGCTGGGCCGCCAACGCCGGCCTCGGCGTCTCCCTCTGGGTGCTCGGCCGTCTCGGCGGCTATCCGCTGCGTGGTTTGAACTGGGTCGTGGTCGGCACGCTGTTCTGGAACACCGGCGTCGCCGCCGGCCTCGTCGGCATCGCGACGGGCGATATGACGTCGTTCTCCTTCCTGCAGCTCCCGCGCTACGTGCTGCCTTTCCTCGCCTTTGCTTACGCGGCCATCGCCATCTCGGGTGTGCTCGCCTGGGCGGGCCGCCGGACCGATGGCACGTTTGCCGCGCAGTGGTATGCGGTCGCCGCGCTCTTCATCTTCCCCTGGCTCCTGCTCGCCGCGCAGGCGGTGCTGCTCTGGATGCCGGTGCGCGGCACCGTCCAGGCGATTGCCGCCGGGTGGTTCACGCAGGGTGCCTGGAGCCTCTGGCTCGCGCCCATGGCCCTCGCCGGTGCTTACTACATTGTGCCGAAAGTCGCGGGCCGCGTGCTCCCGACCTACGAGTCCGCCCCGCTCGGATTCTGGACGCTCATGTTCATGGGCGCCTGGACCGGCGGCCGCCACCTCATCGGCGGCCCGGTGCCGGCCTGGATCGCCACGATGGCGGTCGTGGCCTACTCGATGCTCGTGTTCCACTACATGGTCATCGCACTCAATTTCCGGATCGCCTTCCGCACGAGCGGCACGGCCATCCGCTTCATCCGCGTCGGCCTCATCTCCTACATGCTGGTCGGCATCATCGAACTCATCACTTCCTTCCGCGCGCCCGCCCTCGCGACCCAGTTCACTTTCCTCGCGAGCGCCCTCGAGCAACTCGGGCTTTACGGCGGGATCTCGATGCTCTTCTTCGGTGCCATCTACTACATGGTCCCGCGCCTCATCGGCAACCCCTGGGCCTCCTCCGGCCTCGCTGCGGGTCATCGCGTGCTCGTGCTGATCGGTGTCGTCCTCTCGGTCGTCGCGCTCGCTTACGCCGGTTGCTCGCAGGGCACCGCCCTCCTCGACGGCAAGACGACCTTCGCCTCGATTTTCGAACAGCTCCGACCGGCGCTCCTCGTGAACACCGGCGCCCAGTTGATTCTCGTTTCGGCCAACCTGCTGCTCCTCGTTAATTTTGTGCGCTCGGCCTGCCCCTTCACTTCGCCCGCGTCCACCGCCTCGACCCTTTTCCGCCAGCCCGCGACGTTGGAGGCGCACGCGTCATGAAAAACGCCCCGACTTTCCTGATTGGTCTCTTCGCGGCGCTCGCGATTTCCTTCGGCGGCATCGTGCTCGGTTCGCATGCCCAGCTCGGCCGGCTCACACCCTACTTTGACGATGGCGAGGGCCAGGCGCATCCGCAGCGGACCGCCGGCATCGCCGCCCGTGGCCAGCTCGTCTATGCCGACCTCGGCTGCGCCGCGTGCCACACCCAGCAGGTGCGCCGGCCCGGCTACGGCAGCGATCAGGCCCGCGGCTGGGGTGAGCGCCAGAGCGTCGCCCGCGACTACATCCACCAGGCCCGCCCGCAGATCGGGGCGTCGCGCTTCGGTCCGGATCTGACCAACCTCGGCGGCCGCAAGCCGCAGCCCCCGACGGCCGACGAGCTGTATGCCCTGCTGCATGACGGTTCCGCGCGCCATCCGAGCTACCGTTTCCTCTTCGAGCAGCGTCCGCTCGGCGGCGAGCCCGTCGCGCACAGTCGCAAACCCGCCGGTGGCGCCGCCGATCACGAACTGGTGCCGTCGGAGCGCGCCCGCTCGCTCGTCGCGTATCTCCTGAGTCTGAATACGACCTACGACTATCCCGAGGCGCAGCCTTACGTCGCGCCCGCCGCCAAGCCGCCGCAGGGGGAGAAGAAATGAGCACGCCGTCCCAACCCGATCCGCGCGTCGATCAGGCCGCGATCACCGACGAGAGCCTGCTGGCCGCCCACGAGAAGCTGCTCGGCAAGCAGCCCGACGAAAAGGCGCGCTACCGGCTCCTGCCGCTCAACCTGCTGTTCATTTTCAGCGGACTGATCTTCTTCGGCGGCACCTATCTCGGCCGCTACGCCGGGCACTTCAGTCCGCAGGTTTACAACGAGAACGCCCCGGTTCCGAAGCCGAGGGATCCCAACGCTCCGCCGACGGTCGACCCGCTCGTGCTGGGCAAAAACGTTTACACCGCGGTGTGTGCGACCTGCCATCAAGCCACCGGCCTGGGCCTCCCGCCGACGTTCCCGCCGCTGGCCGGTTCGGAGTGGGTGAGTGGTTCCGAGGACCGCCTGATTCGGATCGTGCTGCACGGCCTGCAGGGTCCGATCAAGGTCAAGGGCGTGGAATTCACGGGCGTCATGCCGGCAACGGCGAGCGCGTTCAACCTGAACTCTGAAAAGGTGGCCGCGGTGCTGACGTATGTCCGTAAGGAATACGGCAATGGCGCCCCGCCCGTCTCCGTGGCCAAGGTCAATGAGGTGAAAAGCGCGACCGGCAATCACGCGATGTGGACCGCGGCGGAACTCGAGAAGATCCCGTAAGCGGCGTTGGTTGCCGCGAGAACCCTTCCAGCCGCGACGCAGGTCGCGGCTTTTCTTTTTCCGCGCGGTGGGTTCGCGCCCGCCGGATCGCGGTCATGGGGCTTCAATCGCCCAGCTTTTTCCCCGGGACGAGATAGCCCTGCACATAGTCCCGCACCGCCTCGGTCAGCGGCGTCATGGGGCGCTCATAGCCGGAGTTCCGCAGCTTCGCGATGTCCGCCTTGGTGTAATACTGGTATTTGCCGCGCAGCACCTCCGGCATGTCGACAAACTCGATCTCCGGCGTGCGCCCGAGCGCCGCGAAGATCGCCCGCGTGAGCGTGAGCCACGTGTTTGCCTCGCCGCTGCCGAGATTGAAAAGACCGCCCACCTGCGAGCCTTCCCGGTGCTCCGCGAAGTGGATCGTCATCTCGACCGCGTCCTTCACGTAGAGGAAATCGCGCATCTGCTCGCCGTCCTTGAATTCCGGCTTGTGGCTCTTGAACAGCTGCACGCGACCGGTGCCGAGGATCTGCTGATAGGCCTTGTTCACCAGCGAACGCATGTCGCCCTTGTGATCCTCGTTCGGCCCGAAGACGTTGAAATATTTCACGCCCACGATCCGCGGCAGCCAGCCGGCCCGTTGCGCGTGCAGATCGAACAGGTGCTTGGAATACCCATACATGTTCAGCGGCCGCAGGCGCTCGATGTCCTCGCCCACATCGTCCATGCCCTGAGCGCCGTCGCCATAGGTGGCCGCGGACGACGCGTAGATGAAACGCGCGCCTCGCTCGAGCGCCCATGCCGCGAGCTCCTTCGTGTAGCCGTAGTTGTTGTCCGCCAGGTAGGAGGCATTCCGCTCCGTCGTCGCCGAGCACGCGCCGAGGTGAAACACCGCTGAGAACTCCCCGGCAAACCCCGGTTTCTGCGCGAGGTTCCGCCGGAAGTCGGCCGCATCGACGTAGTCGGCGAACTTGAGCGGCACGAGATTCCTCCACTTCTCGTCCGAACCGAGGACGTCCGTCACCACGATGTCCGAGTGGCCGCGCTGGTTGAGCGCCCAGACGAGGGCGCTTCCGATGAAGCCGGCGCCGCCGGTGACGAGGATGCGGCCGTCGAGGGAGCTCATGGTCGATTTTTTGACCACGGATTGCACGGATTACACGGATAATTTCTGCATCCGTGGTATCCGTGTCATCCGTGGTTCAACTCTCCTTCGACAGCTCTTTCGATCGCGCCGTCGCCGCGAGCACCGTGTCGCGCAGCACGCCGCGGAAATCGCGCGCCTTCATCACTTGCAGGCCCGCGAAGGTCGTGCCGTTCGGCGAGGTCACCTGGTCGCGCAGGATCTCGGGGTCGATCTTCTTGCGCGCGAGCAGCCGCGCGGCGCCGAGCAGCGTCTCGACCGCCAGCTTCTCCGACGTCCCCGGCGAGAGGCCGGCGGCCACGCCCGCGTCGCGCAACGCGGCGGCAAACTCGAATACATAGGCCGGGCCGCTGCCGCTGACGCCCGTGATGGCGTCCATGTCATCCTCCGGCACGGCGACGGTCTCGCCGAGGGAGCGGAGGAGTTGCTCCACGAGTTCGCGGTCGGCGGCGGGCAGCGCGTCCCGGGTGCACCAGCCGGTGATGCCCGCGCCGATCTGGCCGGGCGTGTTGGGCATCGTGCGCACGATGTTGCGGGCCTGCGAGAACACGCCGGCCAGGCTGGAGATCTTCTTCCCCGCGAGGATCGAGACCACGAGCTTGCCCGCGGTCAGCGCGGCGAGCCGCGGGTCCGCGCTGGCGAGGTGTTGCGGCTTGAACGCCACCACGAGGACATCCGCCTCGCGCAGCAGCTCTTCGAGCGTGGTGGTGATGGCGATCCCCGTGCGCGCCCGCAGTTTTTCAGCGGTGTCGTCGGCGCCGCCGAGGCAGATCAACTCCGCCGCCGTCGCGGTCTGCTTGGCGAGGAGGCCGTCGACCATGGCGCCGGCCATGTTGCCCGATCCGAGGAAGGCGAATTTGCGCATAGAATAATTGGCACCGGCATCCTGCCCCGGCGGATCCCGGACAGGCAAGCGGCGAGACCCGCGGGCCGTCAGTCCTCGAAGGTCTTCCGCGACTTCTTCTCCACCGGATGCAGGAGCACCGCCGTCGTGCCGCCGCCGGGGGTGTCGGCCATGGTCACCTCGCCGCCGAGATTGCGCAGCGCGTGCCGCGCCACCGTCAGGCCCATCCCGACGCCGACCGTGTTCTTCGTGCTCACGAACGGCTCGAACATCTTGTCGCGGATGTCGGCATCCAGCCCGTGGCCGTGATCCGTCACGCGGATCTCCACGAATTTCCCCTCGTCCGGCTTGTCGATCGTGCGGGTGTGAATCGAGATCGGCCGCGGGTCCGTGGGCTTGTTGTCGTAGGCTTCCCACGCGTTGATCAGCACCTTCGCGAGCACTTCCTCGACGATTTCGTAGTTGGTGTCGATTGGCAGGTCGCCGAGCGGATTGTCGATCGTCACCGGCGCGGTGAGCCGGTAGTCCTCGTGAAAGCGCGCGATGCCGCCTTCGAGCAGCCGCTGCACCGTCGCCTTGATCAGCGGCGGGCGCGATTTCACCACCAGCGTGCTGAGCTGCTTGATGATGGAGACGATCCGCTGCACCGCATCCTCGACGTGCTGGGCGTTCTTCTTCACCTGCTCCGGCTTGTCGTAGTAGGCCTTGACCAGATCGAGGTAGCCGATGACGACGCCGAGCAGATTGTTCAAGTTGTGTGCGATGCCCTGCGTGACGGCGCCGATGGTCGCGGCCTTGCGCGACTCCTCGAGCCGCCGCGTGAGATCCACGAGCTGGCGGTTGATCGTCACGAAGCGCAGCTGCGTCTGCACGCGCGCGAGCGTCTCATCGAGATCGATCGGCTTGGTGATGTAGTCGACCGCACCGACGCTCAGGCCCTCGAGCTTGCTCTCCTTGGTCGTGCGCGCCGTGATGAAAATCACCGGGATGCCGCGCGTGTCCTCGCTCGCCTGGAGGCGCTGGCAGACCTCGATGCCGTCCATGTCGGGCATCATGACGTCGAGCAGGATCAGGTCGGGCTTGTCCTTGCGGACGCAGTCGAGCGCCTCGAGGCCGTTGTAGGCGGCGGTGATCCGGATGCCCTCGCGCTCCAGCTTGCGCTTCAACAGCTGAACGTTGATGGGTTGGTCATCGACGACCAGGATCGAGGGGGCAGCCATTGGCTCGGGAGGAAAGGGACTTGCCCCGTCCGGCGCAAGCTAGCGCACGCCCGACTGGCGAAAGGCCTTGACCGTGTTCTTCATCAGCATCGCCACCGTCATCGGTCCGACGCCGCCGGGCACGGGCGTGATCTTCGCGCAGAGCGGGGCCACGGTGTCGAACTTCACGTCCCCCGTCAGGCGGTAACCGGTTTTCTTAGACGCGTCCGGCACGCGGTTGATCCCGACGTCGATCACGACGGCGCCGGGCTTCACCATGTCGGCGGTGACGAACTCGGGCCGGCCGATCGCCGCAATCAGCACGTCGGCCTGGCGCGTGATCGCAGGGAGGTTGGTCGTGGCCGAGTGGCAGATGGTGACGGTGGCGTTGGCGCCCGCCTTCTTCTGCAGCGCGAGCAGCGCGATCGGCTTGCCGACGATGAGCGAGCGACCGAGGACGACGACGTGTTTGCCCTTCAGATCCACGCCGCTGCGGGCGAGCAACTCCATGATGCCGGCGGGCGTGCAGGCGACGAAGCCGGTTTCGTCCTCCTGCGCGACCTTGCCGAGATTCAGCGTGTTGAAGCCGTCCACGTCCTTTTCCGGGGCGACGCGGCGAAACGTCGCGACCTCGTCGATGTGTTTCGGCAGCGGCGATTGCACGAGGATGCCGTCGACGGTCGGGTCGGCGTTGAGTTCGTCGAGCAGGGCGAACAGCTCGGCTTGGGTGATCGAGTCCGGCGGGAGGAGGATGCGGCTGGTCACGCCGATCTCGGCGGCGGTCTTCTCCTTTTTCTTCACGTAGGAGACCGAGGCCGGGTCCTCGCCGACCCGCACCAGGGCGATGCACGGTTTGCGACCGGCGAGGCCGGCGACCTCCGCTTTCAACTCCGCGACGATGGCCGCCGCGATTTGGTTTCCGTCGATCAATTCCATGGAAAGAGAAAGCCCACGGAACACACCGAACACACGGAAGAATCAATCCTCGGATTTCTCTCCGTGTGGTCCGTGCGTTCCGCGGGCAAAGTGGCCTTGGGTTACTTCAACTGCAGCGATTCGACGTCGATCACGATGTCGCGACCGTCGGGGCCCGCCTTGGCGACGCCGAAGACGACGACGGGGTGATCGATGTATTTTTCGATTTGCTCGGTGAGCAGCAGCTTCGAGGTGTCGAGGTAGGCGTAGCGCTTGCCGGCGTCGTCGTTGAGCGCGTAGTCGAACGGGCGGCGCGGCGTGAAGGGGCGGCGGGTCGAGACGAACTTGCCGGCGAACTGGCGCGGCAGGGTCGCGCTGCCGCCGTCGCCGAGATTCACCATCGCCGTGGGCTGGCCGGCGGTGGACACGCCGTAAACCCCCGGGGCGACCGGCGCGCGGGCGACGGGCGCGGGAGCGGGCGTTGCGGGCTTGGTCGCGCCGGTGGCGGGCGTCGTGGCGATCGGAGGCAGGTAACCGGCCGTGCCGCCGAGGTGGATGTAGCCGACGAGGGTCTTCTCGAGGCTGAACTCGTTCCACTTGCCGCGGACGCCGGTGAGCGTGGTCTTGTCGCCCTTCTCGGCGGCGGCGAGCACGCCGGCGTCGGCCTTGGGCGCGAGGCGCAGCGGGACGCCCGGCTTGGGATCGAGGGTCTTCGCGAGGTCCTTGTTTTCCACATACACCTTGAACGGCCCCGGCACCTCGATCGCCATCCAGCCGGCGGGGGTGGTGGCGACGGTGCCGGCGGCGGCGGCGGGCTCGGTGCCGGCCTTCAGGTAGCTGATGGCGGGCGAGCTGGCGTCGGGCTTCG
>CAZENI010000267.1:0-10908 GCA_964513055.1 uncultured Opitutus sp. | reverse complement strand
GCGGCGAGTTTTTCGAGCGACTGCTGGTGAAACGCGGCGACCTTGCCGGGCGTGTCGTATTTGGCGGCGGGCAGCGCGACGGGCACGACGGTGAGGCCGTCGCCGCGGAGGCCGGTGTCGACCTGGGAGAGTTTCCAGAAGCTGCGGAGCAAAAGCCCGGCGCCGATGAGCAACACGACGGCGAGGGCGGCCTGCGCGACGATGAGCGTGGCGCGCGAGAACTGCGTGGCGCGCGAGGCGGTCGCGCCGCGGGCACCGCTGCGCAACGCGTCCTGCGGATCGGCGCGGCTGGCCTGCCACGCGGGCGCGAGGCCGAAGCCGAGTCCGCAGAGCAGCGTGACGGCTGTGGTCGCGGCGAGCACGGGCAGATCGATTTGGATCAAGGCGAGGCGCGGGAGGTAGGAGGCGCCGAGGAGCTTTAGACCGTCGAGGCCCCACGTGCCGAGGAGCAGCCCGAGCGCACCACCGGTGACGGCGAGCAGGAGGCTTTCGGCGAGGAGCTGGCGCGCGACGACGAAGCGGCTCGCACCGAGCGCGAGCCGGATGGCGATTTCGCGGCGGCGGGTGAGGCCGCGCGCGAGGAGGAGGTTGGCGAGATTTGCGCAGCCGATGAGGAGCACGCACGCGACGGCGCCAAGCAGCACCCACAGTGCGGTGCGGACTTCGCGCACTTGCCAGCCGTGCATCGGCGAGACTTTCACGCCGAAGTTTTTCGCGTCGGGGACCTGCGTCCAATACGCGGGCTGCGCGGCGCTGAGTTCCGCCTGCGCCTGCGCGACGGTGACGCCGGGCCTGAGTCGCGCGATGACGGGCAGCGAGTAGCTGCGCGCGTTGGCCTGCGCTTCGCGCGGGACGGCGAACGGAATCACGAGATCGTCCTTTTCGTAGAACGTGAAGTCCGCGGGTAGCACGCCGATGATGGTGCGCGGCCGGCCGTTGATCTGGATTTGGCGGCCGAGCACGGCGGGATCGCTGGCGAAGCGGCGTTGCCAAAAGCCGTGGCCGAGGATCACGACGAAGTCCTTGCCGGGTTCCTGTTCCTCAGCGGTGAAGCTGCGGCCGAGCAGCGGCGTGACTCCGAGCGTTTCGAGGAACTGGTCGCCGGCGAGCGTGCCGCTGAGGCGCTCGGGTTCGCCGTCGCCGGTGAAGTTGAACGCGGTGGTGGTGTTGTAGGCGGCGGCTGAGGCGAGGGTCGTGCCGTGTTTGCGCCAGTGCTCGAACATCGGCCACGAGGTGACGTCGTCGGAGAGCTGCGTGCCGGGGTTGTCCATCCAGAGATACACGAGCCGATCGGGCGACGCGTAGGGGAGCGGCCGGAGGAGCACGCCGCGGACGACGCTGAAGAGGGCGGTGTTGGCGCCAATCGCGAGGGCGAGCGTGGCGAGGGCGACGATGGTGAAGCCGGGAGTGCGGGTGAGCTGACGGAGAGCGAACTTTAGATCGGAGAGCATGGGGAGGGGCGTTTTGGAAAATCGTTCCTCGTTCTCGTAATCGTTCTCGTTGGTCAGGGGTTTCGGTCGGCTGGCGCGGGAGGTGAAAAACGGAGAGAACGAGAAAGAGAACGAGGAACGAGAACGATTGGCAGAGCTCATTCGGCCCGCAGCGCCACCATCGGATCTACTTTCGTGGCCCGGCGGGCAGGGAACCAACACGCGAGCAACGCGACGGCGCCGAGCACCACGGCGACGGCGGCGAACGCGATCGGATCGGTGGGGCTCACTTCAAAGAGGAAGCTGCGGATGTAGCGCGTGAGGCCGAGCGACACGCCGAGGCCCGCGAGCAAGCCGACGCCGGCCACGATGATGCCGCGCTTCAGCACGAGGCCGACCACTGAGTGCGACTGCGCGCCGATCGCGAGGCGGATGCCGATCTCGCGCGTGCGCTGGATGACGGCGTGCGACATGACGGCGTAGATGCCGAGCGACGCAAGCAGGAGCGCGAGTGCGCCGAACACTGACATGAGCGTGGCGCCCGTCCGCGGGCCCCACATCGCGCGGTGGATGACGTCGCGGTAGTCGATCGTGAAGAGGTTCACGGCGGGATCGAGCGACTGGAGTTCCTGGCGCAGGGTGGGCAGGAGGTTGGTGGGGTTGCCGGCGGTGCGGACGTGAAAGACGTTATTGCCATGGAAAACCTGCCTGACCGGGAAGAACGCGAACGGCGCGGGATCGGCGCGCAGCTCGACGTCGCGCAGGTTGCGCGTGACGCCGACCACCTGCAGCGGCACCTCGTCATTGAAGAGCTTGATCGTTTTGCCGATGGGGTCCTGGCCGGGCCAGGCGCGGCGGGCGAGGGCTTCGTTGATGATGACGACGCGCGGATGGGTCTCGTTGTCGTCCACGTTGAAATCGCGGCCCGCCACGAGCTCGACGCCCATGAAGCGCAGGAAGTCGGGCTGCACGCTGGCGTAGCTCATGAACTGGCCGCGCGTGCGCAGGGTTTCGTCTTCACTGCCCTGCGGCCGGATCGTGCGCTGGGGATTCGCCCCGGTGAGGAAGGGCCGGCTCGAAATGGAAACGTCCACCACGCCCGGGACCGATTTCAGGCGGGCGATGGCGCGCGAGAAATACTCGAGCGTGCGCGGCTGATCGTAACCCTGGCCGGCGAGGTTGGCCGAGAGCAGCGCGAGGTTGGAGCTGTTCCAGCCGAGCGTGACAGCGTTGGTCTGGTTGAGACTGCGCACGAAAAGTCCGGCGACGACGAGCGCGACGACCGAGAGCGCGACCTGGGCGGCGACGAGTAGATGGCGAAACGAAAACAGCGGCAGGCCGCCGCCGGCCGAGGGCGTGCGCTTCAGCACGGAAACGAGATCGACGCGCGCGGCGGACAGCGCGGGCACCACGCCGAAGAGCAGTCCGGTCGTGATCGTGGCGAACACGGCGAACGTGAGCACACCGCCGTCGAGCGCGACGGAGAAATTATCCGGATAACCGGGCGGCCGCAGCGCCCAGAGCAGATCGCGCAGCCACACGGCGATCACGATGCCGAGTCCGCCGCCGAGCGCGGCGAGCAGGAAATTTTCGCGGAGCAACTGCCCGACGACCTGCGGGCGGCTGGCGCCGAGGGCGACGCGCAGGGCGAGCTCGCGCTGGCGCGCGCCGGCGCGCGAGAGGAGGAGATTGGCGAGATTGGCGCAGGCGATGAGCAGGATGAGGCCGGAGAGGGCGATGAGCAGGTTGCCGGCGCGCAGGAGATCCGCGCGGCGGTTGGGATCGATCATCGCCCGCGTGATGGGCACGAGGCGGAGCGAGCGCCCGCCGTTGTCGGCGGGAAAATCGGCGGCGAGCTTTTCCCTGATGGGTTTGAGCATGGCGGCGGCTTGCTCGAGCGTGAAGCCGGGCTTGAGCCGGCCGAAGACCGACACGGTGACGGCGCGCCGGCTGGCGAAAAAGTCCCGATTCGGTCCGAGGACTTCGCGATACGTCGCGGCGGGCAGCCAGTAGTTCGGTGCGTCGATGGTGTTGACGCCGCGAAAGCCTGCGGGCGCGACGCCGACCACGGTGAACGGCACCTGGTTGAAGAGCAGCGTGCGGCCGAGGGCGGCGGGAGTCGCGCCGAGCCGCGTCTGCCAGAATTCGTGGCTCACGACGACGACCGGCGGCGCGCCCTCGCGATCGTCGGACGGAGCGAGCGGGCGGCCGAGCGCGGGCTTCACGCCGAGCAGATCGAAGTAGCTGCCCGAAACCATTTCGCCGAACAGGTTGGCCGTTTTGTCGCCCTCGGTGAACGGGACGCCGATGAACATGTGCATCGCGAGATCCGTGAAGGCGGTGCTCTGCGCGCGATAGTCGACGAAGTTGGGGTGGGAGAGCCGCATCAGCGTCGGCGTCTTTTCCTCGGTGGAATGGAGGGAGACGAGTTCCCCGGGCCGCTCGAACGGCGGCGGCCGGAGGAAGAACGCGTTGAGAAACGAGAAGCACGCGGTGCTGGCGCCGACGCCGAGGGCGAGCATCACGACGGCGAGCGCGGTGAAGCCGGGGGATTGGGCGAGGGAGCGGAAGGCGTGCTTGAGGTCGTTCATGGGAAACGCGTTTGTCGCTTAATCGATGACATCATGGTTTGGGCTCACTCGGCGCGCAGCGCCGACATGGGGTCCGCCTGCATCGCGTGCCGCGCGGGGCGCCAGGCGGCGGCCGCGGCAGTGGTGGCGAGCAGGAGTGCGATGGCGGCGTAGGTGACCGGGTCGAATCCACTCACGCCATGGAGGAAACCCTGGAGCAGGCGCGTCAGGCTGAAGGCGAGGGCACCGCCGATGAGCACGCCGAACCCGACGAGCAAAGCCACGCGGCGGGTGACGAGCGCGGCGAGATGCGTGCGCTGCGCTCCGAGGGCGACGCGGATGCCGAACTCGCGCGCCTGGCGCACGGCGCCGAGCGAGAGCACACTGTAAAGCCCCGCCGCGGCGAGGAGCAGGCACAGCCCGCCGAGCACGAAGGAAATCTGCGCGCCGATTTTCTGGGGGAGAAGCGTGATGGCGATCTGGTCGGTGCCCAAGCGCGGTGGAGCCAGCGGGAGATCCGGCTGGGCGGCGCGGAGGGCCTTGAAGAGCGAGGGCGCGATCGTCTCGGGCGGAAGCTGGGTGCGCACGGCGAGCACCAGCCGGGCGCGCGGGTTCTTCGCGACGGGCAGGTAGAACTGCGGTCGCGGCTCCTCCCACAGCCGGCTGTAATTCACATCGCGGGCGACGCCGACGACGCGTGTCGCGTCCCGTCCGCGTTTGATCTCGCGGCCGACCGCCGCCGCGGCTGAGCCGAAGAGCTGGCGCGCGAGCGTCTCGTTGAGGATCGCGACGGAAGGCGAACCGGGGTGGTCGGTGTCGTCGAAGGCGCGGCCGGCGAGGAGCGGGATGCGCAGCGTGCCGAAATACGCCGGATCGGCGAAGGTGAGGTTGGAGAACACGCCGCGCTCGGGCAACGGTGCGACCGGGTCGTCGGCGAGCACGTAGGTTCCGAGGCTGCCGGTGCCGAGCGGAAGCCGGCTGGCGAGCGCAGCGGATTCGACGCCGGGGAGCGCCTGCGCGGCCTCGAGCAGACGCTGGGCGGCGGCCGGACCGTTTTTCGCCAGGTCGCCGAGTTGCGTGAGGTTGAGCGAGGTGACGAGCAGGTTGTCCGGCGAGAAGCCGGGCGAGAGGCGGGCGGCGTGCTGCAGCGTGCGCGCAAACAGGCCGGCCGCGACGAGGGGCACGAGCGCGAGGGCGAGCTGTGCGACGACGATGGTGTTGCGGAGGCCTGACGAGGTGGAGGCGGTGAGGCCGCCGACCTTCAGGTCGGTGACGACGTCGCCGCGGGCGGCGCGCCAGGCGGGGCCGAGTCCGGTGATGAGGCCGGCGAGCAGCGCGGCGCCAAAGCAGAAGGCAAACGCGCGCGCATCGGGCGCAAAGTCGAACGCGAGCGGGATGAACGTCGTCGGGTGGCGGAACAATCCGAGGTCCGCGATCCACAGGCTGAGCAGCAGCCCCGCGACTCCGCCGGCGGCGAAGAGGGCGAGCGTCTCGCCGAGCCACTGGCGCAGCAGGCGCGCCCGGCTGCAGCCGAGGGCGAGGCGCACGGCGTTTTCGCGGCGGCGCTCCTCGGCGCGGGTGAGCAGGAGACCGCCGACGTTGAGACACGAGATGAGCAGCACGAGCCCGGCAATCACGGCGAGCGCGCTGGCGAAGCCCAGCGCGGTGCCGCGGAGCGAATCGTCGAGCGGGCGTTGCGGCAGCACGACGATGCGCCGGCCGTTGTCGTAACCGATCGCGGGGCGGCCGGCCTGCACGGCGGCGTAGAGCTGGGCGGCTTCGGCCTGGGCGGTCGCAGCGGTGGCCCCGGGCGCGAGGCGGCCGGTGACTTCGAGCCAGTGCGCGTTGGGTTCGGTGAGGTCGCCCGCGGCGCCCATCACGCCGGCCATCGTCACCGGCAGCCACAGGTCCATGTCGAAGCCGATGAAGCTGCCGTGGAAACCCGGCGGGGCGACGCCGACGATCGTGAAGAGGTCGCCGTTGATGCGGACGGCGCGGCCGATTGCACCGGGCGCGGCACCGAACTCGGTTTGCCAGAGCCGGTGGCTGATGACCGCGACCGGGCTCGCTCCGGCGGCCTGATCGTCATCGGGCACGAAGAAGCGACCGAGGGCCGGCCGGACGCCCAGGACATTGAAGTAGTTTGCGGAGGCGAGGGTGGTCTTGACGCTGGCGCTGCGGTCACCGAGGGCGAGGCCGGTCTCCAATCCGGTGAAGGCGGTGAGCCCGGAGAATTGCGTGAGCCGCTCGCGGACGGCGAGGTAGTCGGGATATGACCACGAGCCGAAACTGCCGCTGTCGCGCGCGGGGTGGAGATTGTGCAGGGCCGCCGGATCGGCGAGGCCTTGGCGCGGCTTGAAGAAGAGCGCATGGACCAGCGTGAAAGCGCTGGTGGACACCGCGAGACCGACCGCAATCAGCGCCACGGCGCTCAAGGTGAAGCCGGGGGATTTCGCGAGCGAGCGGAGGGCGAGTCGCATGGGGAAGTGAGAAGTCAGAAGGCCGAAGTCCGAAGTTGGTGGACTGAAACCAGACGGGGGATCGGCCGGCTCGAAGTTCGGACTTTGGAATTCGGACGTCCTACGTCACCGGCTCACTTGAGTTTCTTCAGCGATTCGGCGGCGGGGGTGAAATTGGGATCGAGTTTCACGGCGGCTTCGTAGGCGGCGCGGGCACCGGCGGGGTCGTGCTTCTTTTCCAGCAGATTGCCGAGGCGCCAGTGGGCGGCGGCGTGGCCGGGAGTGTTGGGCGTGGTGGGCGCGGGGAGTTCGAGGCAGCGGCGGAGGGAAGTCAGCCCGCGGTCGACGAACTGCCCGGTCGTCGCGGCGAGACGGCCGATTTGGAAGAGGGCGGCGAAGTCGTTGGGATCGGCCTGCAGGACCTCGTCGTATTGGGCGAAGGCCTCGGCGTATTTCTTCTCGCCCGCGTAGAGCGTGGCGAAGAGGAAGCGGCCGCGGGGGGCATCGAGCTGTTTGATGGCCGCGGCCTGGGCGGCGGCCTTGTCGAAGCCGCCGCCGAGGAGACTGGGCGCGCGGCGGTAGAACTCGAAGAGGCTGGCGCGCGCGTCGACGTTCTTGGGATCGAGGGCGACGGCGCGCTCGTAGGCGGCGAGGCATTTTTTCGCGAAGCCCAACTGGCGGAAGACGGAGGCCTCGGCGGCCTGGGTGCCGTAGGCATCGCCGAGCCGGTGGTGGTAGCGGGAGTTCTGCGGATCGGCGGCGACGGATTTTTCGAGATAGGCGACGCCCTGATCGAGCTGATGGCGGCGGAGGGCGAGGTCGCCGAGGTGGTAGTTGACCTCGGCGTTCTTCGGATCGGCGGCGGCGAGCTGCTCGAAGGCCTGCTGCGCTTCGGGGAGTTTTTTCGCGTCGAGAAGGGCGCGGGCGGAGGCGATCGAATCGGCGGCGTGGGCGGCGGTGAGGATCGTGAAGGCGAAGGCGAAGCGCAGGGCGAGGAATTGCCGATTGGCGATTGGCGATTTCCGATTGGCGGGCAGCGCTGCGGTTTTCATTCGGCAATTGGCAGTCGGAAATCGGTAATCGGCAATTTCCTCACTCCGCGCGCAGCGCGATCATCGGATCGACGCGGGTGGCCTTGCGGGCGGGGATGAGGGTGGCGATGAAGGCGACGACGGTGAGGAAGGCGGCGACGGCGGTGTAGGTGGCGGGGTCGGTGGGGCTGATGATATTGGAGAGGCCGTTGCGGACACCCTGGCCGCCGGCGGCGGCGACGGCGAGGGTGGCGCCGACGCCGAGGACGAGTCCGAGCGCGAGTTGCACGGCGCCCTGGCTGAGGACCATGCCGAGGATGCGGGTGGGGGCGGCGCCGAGCGCCATGCGGATGCCAAATTCCTGGGTGCGCTGGTTGACGGAGAAACTCATCACGCCGTAGAGGCCGACGGCGGCGAGGAGTGTGGCGACGATGCCGAAGATGCCGCACATGATCGCGACGATGCGGTTCTGGCCGAGGAAGCTGTCGATGTTTTCGCGGGGCGTGCCGACAAAGTAGATCGGGAGATTGGGATCCACCTTCTGCACCTCGCGGCGGAGGGTGTTGGCGAACGCGGCGGCCTGCGGGTTGCGCGGCTTCACGACCACGGTGCTGAACTGCTGCGCGACGGGGGCCGGGGCCGCCGGGCCGAAGACCGTGGCGAAGAACGGGACGTAGAAGCCGACCTCCTCGACGTTGGGGTTGTTGAAGGGGCCGAGCATCCGGACATCGGAGACGACGCCGATGATGGTGCGCCAGGGGCCGAAGAGCTGGCCGTTGTTGCCGACGGTGCGGAAGCGGCGGCCGAGGGCGCTCTCGCCGGGGAAGTATTTCTGGGCGAAGCCGGCGTTGACGATCGTGACGGGCTGCTTCGCGTCGGTGTCGTCGGTGTTGAAGTCGCGGCCCTCGCGCAGCTTCATGCCGAGGGTGGCGAAGAAGCCGTCGGTGACGGCCTCGAAGTTAACGTTGGGGCGGTCGCGGTCCTCCTTGTAGGCGCGGCCGTCGATCTCAATCCGGGTGTTGCCGGAAAACGTCATGCGGAAACGGTTGGTGAGGGCGGCGCTCTCAATCTCGGGCGAGGCGCGGAGCGAGCGGAGGAAGCGGTCGTAGAACTGCTGGCGGGCGGCGGAGTCGGGGTAGTCGCCGTCCATGAGTCCCATGCGGGCGGAGAGGAGGCGGTCGACGTCGTAGCCGTAGTTGAGGTTCTGCTGGCGGAGGATGACCTGCGCCTGGAGGAGCGACGAGATGAGGATGAAGGAGGTGATGAGGATCTGGAAGACGACGAGGGAGCGGGTGACGATCGTGATGGCGCGGGAGGTGTTGCCGCGGCCGGACTCCTTGAGGACCTCGACGGGGCTGGCGCGGGAGGCCATCCAGGCGGGGAGGACGCCGGCGATGATGGCGGCGGCCATGGTCGTGGCGACGACGGCGGCGAGCACGAGGAGATCGATGTCGAAGGTGATGTAGGCCGGGATGGGGTTCGGCAGGTTTTTCACCGTCTGCAGGAGGAGGTCGGTGCAGTAGTAGGCGCCGGCGACCCCGAGGGTGGCGCCGAGGGTGGCGAGGAGGAGGCTCTCGGTGAGCATCTGGCGGATGAGGCGGCTGCGGGTGGCGCCGAGGGAGGAGCGGATGGCGAGCTCCTTGGCGCGCTGGGTGGCGCGCGCGAACTGCATGTTCATGACGTTGGTGCAGCCGAGGAGGAGGAGGAGCACGCAGACGCCGAGCATGAAGTAGAGGATGCCCTGGAGCTGGACGGGAGTGAACGTCTTGATCAGCGGCTGCACGAGGGCGGTGCTGAACTGCTTGTTCGTATCCGGAAAGTCCTTCGCGAGGCGCTGGGCGAAGCCGGACATCTCGAGGTTGGCCTGTTCGACGGTGACGCCGGGCTTGATCAGGCCGAGGACCTGCGGGGCGTTGCCCTGGGCGGCGCGCTCGTGGCGCGGGCGCGGGACGAACTCGTTGAAGAGGGGAATCCAGAGTTCCTCGTTCTGGGGAAAGGAGAAGCCCGGCGGGAGGACGCCGATGATGGTGGCGGGCTTGCCGTTGAGCCGGATGGCGGTGCCGACGATGGCGGGGTTGGCGCCGAAATCGCGCGTCCAGAGCTTGTGGCTGATGAGCGTGACCTTCTCGGCGCCGGGCTGGTTGTCGGCCTCGGTGAAGTCGCGGCCGAGGGCGGGGGCGACGCCGAGGATCTTGAGGAAGTGCTCGGTGACGTAGGCGCCGGTGTAGCGCTGCGGATTGCCGTTGTAGGTGACGTTGACGGTGGAGCCGTTGATAAAGGCGGAGACGAGGTCGAAGGATTTCTGGGCGGCGCGGATCTCCTGGTAGTCGAGGGCGAAGATCTGGTTGGCGACGCCGAAGAAATTGGACTGTGCGGGGTCGATGAACTGGACGCTCATCATGCGCTCGGCGTTGGGGAAGGCGAAGCCGCGGAGGAGCACGCCGTTGACGACGCTGAACATCGTGGTGACGCCGCAGATGCCGAGGGCGAGGACGATGACAGCGAGGCTGCAGAAGCTCTTTTCTTTGATCAGCACGCGCAGGCCGATGCGGAGGTCCTGGAGGAAGGTTTCGAGCAGCATGGAGGAAAGGGCGGAGCCGGAAAGCGGAAGTCCGGCGTCCGAAATGGGAGGAGGGAGGTGGGAAGGAAGACCGGACGCGGCAGGCGGACGGGCACGGGCCTCGGAGTGGGCGAAGCGGCGGGCGATCCCAGATTGCACGGCGAGTGCCAGCGGCGGGACCCGGGTGTTAGGCGATGCGCAAGAGTGAGTTAAGATACTCGTGCGGCGGCGCGTGTCCGTGGCTGCATCGAAAGTGAAACACGGCGGTCCCACGAGTGGGACGCGGCGCGATTGAAGTGGTGCGCGGGAAGGTAATTCGAACCCCACGCTGACGCGCCTAGCGGCGACGGCGGTGAAGCCCGGGGGCCTTGGCGAGGAGGCGGAAGGCGAAGCGCGGGTCGTTCATCGTGAAAATGGGGAATGCCCAATGCCGAGTGCCGAATGGCTGAGTTGGCTGAATTGAATCAGTTTGAGCATTCGGCATTTGGCACTCGGCATTCTTCATTCCGCCCTGAGCGCCACGATTGGGTTGATCCGCGTGGCGCGGCGCGCGGGGAGCCAGCAGGCGGCGAACGCGGCGGCGGCGAGCACCAGCGGCGCGACGGTGAAGGCCACCGGATCGAGCGCGCTGACCTGGTAGAGGAGGCCGCTCACGATTCTGCCCGTGGCGAGCGCGAGGAGGATGCCGAGCGCGACGCCGGCGGTGAGCATCGCGGCGCCCTCGGTGAGGATCTGGCGGAGCACGGCGGCGGGCTCCGCCCCGAGCGCCATGCGGATGCCAATCTCGCGGGTGCGGCGGGCGACGGCATAGGCCTTCACGCCGTAGACGCCGACCACGGCGAGGCCGAGCGCGAGGCC
>CAZENI010000266.1:4434-10952 GCA_964513055.1 uncultured Opitutus sp. | reverse complement strand
GCCGATCAGGTAGCACTGCTCGATGAAGCGGCCGAACTGCCGCGGCAGGGTGGGGGCATACGAGATCGCCCGCAGCGGGAGCTGGATGGTGCTGCCGAAGCCCTCGAGGATGCGGATGAGTTGGTTCATGTCAGCGGATGGCGGGCGGGTTGCTAGCGGCTTTCTCCGGAAAATCCCACCAGAACGCGCGCCAGCCGCCGCCGGCCGGGCGCCGGAAGCCGAAGAGGCCGTTGCCGATCGCGACGCGCTTCGCGCCGGCCTGGCCGGCGACACTCAGGAGCGGACCGACGTGAAACTCGCTGCGTTCCTGCGCGGCCTGTTTTTCCCAGGTGACGAAATTCCAGAGCAGCGACGTGCGCGCGTCGCCCGGCGCGCGGCGATCGTGGCGGGCGATGGCGAAGAGCGGCGACCAGGCGTGGCGGATCTTCTCGTTGCCGGGGAAGAACACGTCGAGCGGGCTGAAAAACTGCCACTGGCTGCGGCCGGCGCCGTTGTCCCAGTGGCTGTAGAGCGGCCACACGTGGGTGAGCGCGGCGGTGGGGGAGTTCGTGCGGCCGGCGGCGCGCTGCTGCTCGTGCCAGTAGAGGAAATACAGGAACTGCGAGCGCTCGCGCGCGATGCCCTCGTCCTCCCACGTCGCGTGGCGGACCAGCGGCCAGGCGAACCACCGCTTGTCCATGCCCTTGATCACCGAGTGCGAGTAGAACGGCGCCCAGCGGTTCACGAAGCGCTCCTCGCCGCGACCCTGCACGAGGAAGGGCCAGAGGTAGCGCTGCTCGCGGTAGCGCTTCGGCAGCGTGCGCTCGGTGTATCCGAAGAACGGCCACGCGTAGTCCTCGCTGATGAAGCCGGGACCCGAACTCAGCGCGTAGAACGGCAGCGCGCCGACATCGCGGCGCGGCGCGGTGCCCGGCGGATCGTCGGGGTGGGGCTGGCGGGTGACGTTGTAACCCAGGGGCCAGAGGTAGGTCTCGTGGCGCGATACGCCCGGACGGTCCACGGTGTTGAACAACGGCCACACGCCCCAGCCGTGGGCGGCGCCGCGCGTGACGCGCACGATCGGCCACGGGGTCGAGGTCGTCACGGCGCCCTTTTTCTCGTTCTCGACGTAGAGGGGAAAGAGCGTCCAGGAGAGGCGCTCAAACCCGAGCTTGTTCTTGATCGTGCCGTAAATCGGGAAAAGGGCCTTGTAGCTCAGCTCGCCGTCGCCGGTCTCGCGCGAGAACCAGAAGGGGAACACCTCGAACTCGCCGCTCTTCTCCAGGTTGCTTTGTGCCGGCGGGGCGTTCTCCCGGCGATCCGAGCGGCGAATCAGCTCGAAGACGCTCCACTTGTAGGTGCTCTCGTAGGCGGTGTAGCTGAACAGCGGGTAGAGGAAATAGCCGGCGCGAAACGCGCCCTCGGGCGTGTGAAGCTGCACCCAGAACGGCCGGAAGCCGCTCGCGGTGTTGCCCTCGGCGTCGGCGGCCGGCTTGCGGAAGATCAGCGGTCCGGCGGCGGTCCACGACTCGAAGCGCGGCGCGCTGCCGGCGCGGGCGACCGAGTCCGCATAGCGCACCGAGACGGGCCAGAGGTTCTGCTCCCGTTCCGCCGGGTCCGCGCGCAGCCCGGCCACAGCGGCAACGCCCAGCCCGGTGGCGGCCCTGAGGGCAGTCCAGGCGGTGCGGCGGCGGGCGTTCATGGTGCAGTTCAAGGCGTGCGGATCCCTTACGCGTCACCACCGGAAGTCGGCAACCGGCGGAGAGCGCGAGAGTAAAGGTTGAACATGGAGAGGGTTGAAGGGAGGTGCAAACGCTATGTTCGCGGTCTCTGAACCGTGGATCGGAGGAGGGTTCCTCCCGGATCCGGCCGGGGCGGACGACGGGTGGCGTCGAATCACACGACCACGCTTTCCCCGGGTGCAACGACCCGGAACTCCGCCGCCGGCAATCCCGCCGCGGCGCGTGCGGCCGCCAGGGCCTCCGGCGGGTCCTCACGGCCTTCGTCCGTGAGCTGAAATGTCCCCCAATGCATCGCGATGCTCTGCCGGGCTCCGCTGTCGCGGTGGAGCTGGATCGCCTCCTCCGGATTCAGGTGCATGTTTTTCATGAACCACCGCGGCTCGTAGGCGCCGATCGGCACGAGGGCGAGATCGGGGGCGCCGAAACGCGCGCGGATGGCGCGGAAGATTTCCGCGTCATAGCCGGTGTCGCCGACGAACCAGACGCGCTTGGCGCCGAGTTGGAGGTGAAAGCCACCCCAGAGCCGGTGGTTGCGCGGACTGCCGAGGCGGTTGCTCCAGTGCTGGGAGGGCGTGAGGGTGATGATCGCACCGGAGTCGAGGGACTCGGACTGCCACCAGTCGAGCTCGGTCACCTCCTGCGTGCCGGCCTCGGCGAGGAGATCCGAGTGCCGGAGCGGGGCGACGAACGTCGGGTAATGGGCCGTCGCCAGGCGGCGGAGGGTCGGCACGTCGCAGTGATCGTAGTGGTCGTGGCTGAGCAAGACGGCGTCGATGCGCGGCAGGGCCTCGAACGGCACGCCGGGCGGGTGCACGCGCCGGGGACCGGCCCAGGTCACCGGGCTCACGCGTTCGGAGTAAACGGGATCGATCAGGAGCGTGCCGTGGGCGGATTGGATCAGGAAGGACGCGTGGCCGAGCCAGGTGGCCACGACCTCGTCACCCTGCGGCGCGGGGGGCGGCGGCTGCGGTGGCACGGCGACGCGTGAAGGCCACGGCTTGGGACGATGATTCAGCCGCCACCGCCAGAAATCGCGCATGCGCAGCGAGGCGTGGTGGGCTTGGAAAAAGGTTTTCCCGTTGAAGTGGTCGGAAGGCGCCGGTGTCATCTGGACCCGTGCCTATGAATCCGAAATCGCAGCAGGTGCAAATGCGTCCGGTGGCGGGGAAGGCGGAATCGTGCGCATAAGCGGCGGCGCGGCGCGCGGGATCACGCTCGCGGTGCCGAAAGGGGACGCGGTGCGGCCGGCGACGGACGGCATGCGGCAGGGGGTGTTTTCGAGCCTGGGGGCGCGCGTGGCCGGGGCGCGCTTCCTGGATCTGTTCGCGGGCAGCGGTGCCTACGGGCTCGAGGCCCTGAGCCGGGGCGCGGCGGGCGGGGTTTTCGTCGAGCAGAATGGCAAGGCGGCGGGATGCGTGCGGCAGAACATCCTCGCGGTGTGCAAGAGCCTGGGGCGCGACGCGTGGGGCGGCGGGGATGCCGGCGGACTCACCGTGATCCAGGCCGACGCGCGCGGCGTGCCGCTGGGCGTCGGGGGCGTGGTGCCGGACCTGGTGTTCATCGATCCGCCGTATGATATTATCGGTGACGTCGCGCCCGGGCTGTTCGCGCGGCTGCGCGAGGTGCTGGCGCCGAAGCCCGACGCGCTCGTGGTCTTCGAGGCGCCGGGCGAGATCGAGCTGGCGCCGCCGGGCTGGACGCAGCTCAAGCGGCTGGGCAAGGGCGCGCGGCAGCCGACGGTGGCGTTCTTCCGGCGCGCGGAGTGAGCGCGACGGTCGCGGGCGTCACATCAATCCGAGCTTTGCGCGCACGAGGGCGAGCGCGGCGGTGACGGCGGTTTCCGTGCGCAGCACTCGGGGGCCGAGATGGACGAGGGTGAAACCGTGCGCACGCAGCGCTGCGCGTTCGCCGGCCGACCAGCCGCGCTCGGCCCCGATCGCCAGGGTAACGGGGTCCGCCACGGCCGAGACCTCGCCGAGCGGGAGCGCAGATTCGTAGTTGTCGAGGGCGAGGCGCGTGCCGCCGGGCGGGAGCGTGGTGAGGACGGAGGCGAGCGGCTGCGCGTGAGTCACTGCGGGCAGCGCGGGATCGAAGGCCTGCTCCGCGCCGGCGAGGACGTGGCGGCGCCATTCGCCGGAACTCCAGAGCGTGCTCTGAGCGTAACCGGGATCGGATTTCTCGGTGCGCACGAAGTGCAGCGCGGTGGCGCCGAGCGTCGTGGCGTCGCGCAGGATGTCGCGCGCGGTCTGCGGGCGGGGCAGGCCGAGCACGAGGGCGAGGCCGGCGCGGGGCGGCGGGGGCGGTCCCCAGGCGAACGCCAGCGTGAGCGCGTCGGCCGTGATCGCGGTGACGGTGGCCTTGCCGCGCGGACCGTTGACGAGGCCGGCGTCGAAGGTGTCGCCGGCGCCGCGGTGCAGCACGTCGAGCACGTGCACGGCACGGCGGTCGCTGCGGGGCAGCGGGCGGGCGAGTTCGCCGGCTTCGAAGAGGATGAGGTTCACGCGCGGGGAGGCGGCGAGATTGGGGTTTGCGCGGCTGGTGTCGCGCTGTAATTTCGCCGGCTGATGAACACACACGCGGCGGGAGTTTCTCCGGCGGATTGGGTCTTCAAGAAAGCGACGGCGCGCGAGACGGCGGCCTTGCTGGCGATCGCATGGTTCGTGCCGTTCGCGGTGCACCTGGTGCCCTGGGCCGGCGCGCGGCCGCTCGGCGCCCATCTGCTCCCGATGTTTTGGATGACCTTCGTCGCGGTTTATTTCTACGGCGTGAGGACCGGCATCATCGTCGGCCTGTTCGCGCCGGCGATCAACCTGCTCGCGACGGGGCTGCCGGCCTGGAAGTTCATCGCGACGATGAGCGCCGAGCTCGTCCTCTTCGCCCTCGTGGCGGCGTGGGGCGTGCGGCGTTTTCCGCGGCTCGTGTTGATCGCGCCGCTGGCGTATGTCGCGGCGAAACTGGCGGTGACCGGCGCGCAACTGGCGATCGGGAGCGTGGCCGGAGTCGAGGCGGCGGGCGCGGCGCTGGGGCGGGCGTTCGTCGGTGGCCTGGCGGGCCTCGTGATCCTGGGCGCGATCAATGCGGCGCTGGGGTGGTTCTATCCGAAGACGGGCCGGAGCGAGGGCGAATGACGCCGCTCGCGTTTTCCGCGATCGCGGCGCGACTGGCGCGCTGGGAGTTTCCGGCCGGCATCGACGGCGTGGTCGGGATCGCGAGTGGCGGGGTGGTGCCGGCGGCGCTGGTCGCGCAGCGGCTGGGCGTGGACCTGAAGGTGATCGCGTTGAACTACCGCGACGAGGCAAACGAGCCGCGGTTCGCGGCGCCGCGCCTGCTGTCGGGCGTGCCGGAGCTGGGCGCGTGGCGGCGCGTGCTGCTGGTGGACGATGTCTACGTGAGCGGGAAGAGCTGGCACGCGGCGCGGGCGCTGCTGCCGGCGGCGGTGGAGGTGCTGCCCTTCGTGCTGAAGGGCAGGGTCGACTTCTCGCTCATCCGCGATGTCGAGGGGTGCGTGGCCTGGCCGTGGCGGGCGCCGGGGGCGTGAGACGCGGGGCGGGGCGTGTTGCGGGCTTGACCGCCGGAGGTTCTGGGCGAAGCTCCCGACCTGCGCCTTGCGGGCGTAGTTTAGTGGTAAAACTCCACTCTTCCAAAGTGGTCTCGTCGGTTCGATTCCGTCCGCCCGCTCCAATGCCTTGAACGGATTTCCCGGGTCGCGGGAAGGCGTGGTTTCGCTCGTGGAAGCTACGTGTTTCTCACCGGATTTTTACCCGTCCACGAATGAAAAGGGGGTTGCGACCCCACGGGGCGTGTATTTTCCTCGGCGCCATGGCACTGCTCTCTTCGGCCGCTTCCGGCCAGGCTCAAGGCGCGCGTTCGGGACCCCAGAAGAAGGGCGGCGGCGTGATGGCGGCACAGGCGCTCGCGAAGCAGAAGGCGCTCGAGAAAAAGGCGAAGACCTACAAGCTCCCGCTCGGCGAGCTCGCGTTGTTCACGCAGCAAATCGCGTCGCTGTTGTCCGCCGGCCTGCCGCTCGTGCAGTGCCTCGAGGCATTGCAGGACCAGACGGAAGACGCGTGCTTCCGCATCGTGATTCGCGATGTGCGCGGCGACATCTCGCAGGGTAATTCCTTTTCGTCCGCGGTCAGGAAATTTCCGAATTCCTTCAACACGTTGTTCTGCTCCATGGTGGAGGCCGGCGAAGCGTCCGGCGGCCTCGCGGAAATTCTCCAGAAGGTGGCCGGCTACTTCGAATCGACGGTCAAGCTGACGAAGAAGGTGAAGTCGGCCATGACCTACCCGATCGCGGTCATCGGCCTGGCGGTCGCGCTGGTGAACGTGCTGCTGATTTTCGTCATCCCGGTGTTCGCGGCGATGTTCGCCGACTTCGGCGCCAAGCTGCCGGCGCCGACGCAGTTCCTGATCGACCTGTCGGATTTCATGAAGGCGTGGTGGTGGGCGATCGGCCTCGGCGGCTACGGCTTCTGGTTCGCCCTGGGCAAGTTCACCGCGACGCCCAACGGCCGCCGCACCAAGGACCAGTTCCTCGTCAAGGCCCCGATCTTCGGCAATCTGGTGCACAAGATCGCCCTCTCCCGCTTCTGCCGCACCTACGCGACGCTCATCCGTTCCGGCGTGCCCATCCTGCGCACCCTCGAGATCGTCTCAGCCGCCAGCGGCAAGGTCCAGATCGAGGACGCCTGCGAGGAGATCGCCAAGCACGTCAGCCAGGGCGGACAGGTCTCGGAGGTGCTGGCGTCCAACCCCTTTTTCCCGCCGATGATGAAGCACATGGTCAAGGCGGGT
>CAZENI010000266.1:0-4424 GCA_964513055.1 uncultured Opitutus sp. | reverse complement strand
GTCGACGGCATGATGAACAAGATCGCCGATTTCTACGACGTCGAGTGCGAGGCCACGGTCGCGGCGCTCACGTCGCTGATCGAGCCGATGCTCATCGTCTTCCTCGGCGTGGTCGTCGGCGGCATCGTCATGGCGATGTTCCTGCCGATCTTCCAACTGGGTGCGGTCGCGGGTGGCCTTTAACCGGCGCGCTGCACGCGCCGTTTGACATCGCGCTCCGTCTTTCGGAACGTCCGCCGCTCCGTCTTCCCGCTTCATGCCATCCGTTCTCATCGTCGACGACCTCGTCTCCATCCACGAGATGCTCGAGGCCGTCATCCAGCCCACGGGCTTCGCGACCTCGTTCGCCACGGATGGCGAGAAGGCGCTCGTGCGCTACAAGGCGGACAAATACGATCTCGTCCTGGCCGACATCGACATGAAGCCGATGGACGGCATCACGCTGCTGAAGCAGTTGAAGCTGTATGATCCCAATGCCGTCGTGATCATCATGACGGCGTATGCGTCGACGGAGAGCGCGGTCCAGGCGCTGAAATACGGCGCCTTCGACTACCTGCAGAAACCATTTCGCGTCGACGAACTGATCGCGACGCTGCGCCGCGGGCTGGAGTTCCGGAAGTTCCAGGCGGAGCGCGCCGCCGCGGGCCTCGCGCCGGGCGCGAAGGCGGCCGACATCGACAGCCGGCTGATCGGCAAGAGCGTGAAGCTGACCAAGCTCATCGCGCAGGTGAAGAAGCTCGCGACGGTGCGCACGCCCGTGCTGCTGATCGGCGAGAACGGCACCGGCAAGAGCGCGGTCGCCGAGATTCTCCACGCCGCGAGCAGCGCCCCGGAGGCGGGACTCGTGCGGATCGACTGCTCGCTCAGCTCCGAGGCGAATTTCCGCGAAGGCCTGCTCGGCCAGAACGGCGAGGGCGGTGCCTGGGTGAAACAGGCCAAGGCCGGCACGCTGTTTCTCCAGCACCTGCAGTGCCTCAGCGAATCCGTGCAAAAGGAACTCGTCAGCGTGCTGCGCAACACCGCGCACGGCTTCCGGCTCGTCTGCACCACGAGCGAGGATCTCGAGAAGCTCGTCGACGAGGGCAAGTTCCACGACGAGCTCTTCTATCGCGTCGCATCGCTCCCGGTCGGCATGCCCGCGCTGCGCGACCGGATCGAGGACGTGCCCCTGCTGGTCCGGCACTACGCGGCGCAGGCGACGAACCCGCTGTTCGACGGCAACCTGATCGAGTTCACCGACGACGCGCTGGCCGTGATGACCGCCTACCACTGGCCGGGGAATCTCACCGAACTCTACCAGGTCGTCTCGAAAATTGCGGCGACGACCGAGACCCGCGTCGTGACCTCGCAGCAGCTCCCGCTTCGCCTGCGGGAACTGAAGCACTGGCCGGCGCTGGCGGAGTATCTTTCGGGCCAGGAGAAGCAATACATCGACATGGTCCTGCACGCGTGCCGGGGCGACCGGGCGGCCGCCGCCAAGGTGCTCGGCGTCGACACCGCGAGACTGGGTTGAGGGGCGGGAGCACGGCGCGCGGCCGGACCCTTGCGGCCGTCGCGCGGCGATTACGGATTTTTCGGAAGGCGTGTAATAATCTCCCGAAAACGCGTTTCTGGGAGGTGTATATGATTATATCATTCCTCCGTCAGATCATCACCCTCGTGCTCACGGCGCTCGCCGTCGTGGGCGCATTTCCGGGCCGGCTCGACGCCGCGCCCGTGACCGGCGGCGCATGCCCGCCGGATCGTCCCGGCAGTCTCTTTCCCCAGCGTGACGCGAGCCCGGCGTCGAACTCGGATCGCTCCGAAGCCCCGGCCACCATCACGCGACATTTTCTTCCGGGATGGGGTCGGTGCGCCGGCACGACCTGATCGCTTCAACCTTCCGGCGTCGTCCGGCGCGTTTCGGTTTTCCCGACAGGGTGGGTGGGGCGGCTCGCCGTCCATGGAACGCGCCCGCGGCGCGTCCCAACGGGTCGAATACCGTCCGGCTTCGGCTCCCACCGGCCCGGTCGCGAACGCCGTTGCTTCGCGCGGGCCGCCCGTTTTCTTCACTTCAACCATGGAGCTCGCCGTGTCCACCGGCCGACCGCACCAGTTTGAGAACACCCGCTGGAGCCTCATTGTGCAGGCGCGCGGGGAAGGGCCGCTCGCGCGCGCCGCGCTCGAGACCCTCTGCCGCGGATATTGGTTTCCGCTTTACGCCTTCGTCCGTCGCAGCGGCTACGCGCAGCACGACGCGGAGGATCTCACCCAGGCCTTTTTCTCGCACGTGCTCGAGAGCGACTTCATCGGTCGCGCCGTGCCGGAGAAGGGCCGCTTCCGCTCGTTCCTCCTCGTCTCGCTGCGCAACTTCATCGCGAAGCAGCACGCGCGCGATGTCTCGCAGAAACGCGGCGGCGGCCAGCGCCCCGTCGACTTCGACGAGAACGCCGCCGAGGAGCGGCTCAACGTCCACGGCCCGTCCACGCGCACGCCGAGCGAGCTGTTCGATCGCGACTGGGCGCTCACGCTGCTGGAGCAGGCGCTCGATCGGCTCGACGCCGAGCAGCGCGCGATGGGGAAGGGCGCGCTGTTTTTCCGGCTGCGGCCGTTCCTGCGCGCCGGGCCGGAGCGCGGCGACTACGATTCGCTCTCGGGCGAGCTGGGCATCGCCAAGGGCACGCTCACCGTCGCCGTCCACCGGCTGCAGCAGCGCTACCGCGCGCTCGTCCGCAGCGAGATCATGCAGACGCTCGCCAACCCCGCCGATCTCGACGACGAGCTGCGGCACCTGTTCTCGCTGCTCGGGGCGTGAGGCCGTGAGAACGGAAATCGTGAAATCGGGGCGAATCCCGCCCCAGCGCTGATGCCCGACGCCACCCTCTGCCCCACGTGTGCCGCCCCGCTCGACGAGCGGGTGCTCGGCGGTCTCTGTGCCCGCTGTGTCTCCGGCTGGATGCTGGCGGAGACGGGGCCCACGGGTCTCACGCACGCGCCGATCACGCGCAGCGGCACCGCGTCCGGCACCTCGGTGGGCCGGCTGGGCGACTATGAGCTGATGGAGGAGATCGGCCGCGGCGGGATGGGCGTGGTCTATCGCGCGCGGCAGACGACGCTCGATCGCTGGGTGGCCCTGAAGCTCATGCACGCGACGCAGCTCACGAGCCGGGAGCACGAGCAGCGTTTCCTGCGCGAGGCGCGGCTCGCGGCGAGCCTGCGGCATCCCGGCATCGTCTCGATCTACGATCTCGGACGGATCGAGGGCGCGCCGTTTTTCACGATGGAGCTGGTCGAGGGCTCCAACCTCGAGCAGCTCGTCGCCGACGGCCCGGTGGCGCCGGCGCGCGCCGCCGAGCTGGTGATGATTGTCGCGCAGACCGTCTCGTATGCGCACGAGCACGGCATCGTGCACCGCGACCTGAAGCCCTCGAACGTCCTGCTCGATCTCGACGGCCGGCCCAAGGTCGCGGACTTCGGCCTCGCGAAGAACCTCTCGCGCGACGGCCAGCTCAACGCGACGCTGCTCGGCGTGCTGATGGGCTCGCCCGCGCACATGGCGCCCGAGCAGGCCGCGGGAGACACCACCGGACAGCCGGCCGTGGACATCTACGGGCTCGGCGCGCTGCTTTACCACCTGCTGACCGGGCGGCCGCCGCACATCGGCTCGACGCTGCCGGAGATCCTGCGGCATGTGGCCGAGGATCCGCCGGTCGCGCCGCGCGCGCTGGACGCCGCGATCCCCGAGCCGATCGAGGCGATCGCGCTCCGCTGCCTCGAGAAACAGCCGGCGCAACGCTACGCCTCCGCGGCGGAGATCGCGGCGGAGCTGTCGCGGTTTCTCAGCGGCCAGCCGGTGCAGGCGATGGGTCTGAAAGACTCCGGCTCGCCGTTCATCCTCGACGGGGCGAACCCGCGGCTCCGGGCCTACGATCTCTTCCTGCAGGCCCTGCACCTGCACGACACGCGCGGGCTGATCGCGGCGTCCATGCGCGAAGTGCAGGAGCTGCTGCAGGAGGCGTTGCGACTCGATCCGCGGCTGGCGCGGGCGCACCTCCTGCAGGCGGAGACGCACCTCGCGTATTACTTCATTGGATTCGATCCGGCGGAGTCGCGGGTGCGGCGGGCCGGCGAGGCGCTGCAGAACGCGGAGAAGCTCGGCGCGGAGATTTCGGAGATCATGCGCATGCGCGGCTTCATGCTCTACTGGGGCAAACGCGATCACGCCGCCGCGGCGCAGGCGTTCGCGCAGGCGGTGCGCGCGATGCCCAACAGCGCGGACGCCCACTACAACCACGCCCTCGTGCTCCGCCGCTCGGGCGAGGTGAAGGCGGCGATCGAGGGCTTCGGCCGCGCCTACCAGCTCGACCCGCGCAACCCGCGCATCGCGCGCGAGACGGCGTTCACGCTCGAGATGGTGCGCGACTATGCGGGCGCCCTGCGCGTGT
>CAZENI010000265.1:0-10980 GCA_964513055.1 uncultured Opitutus sp. | reverse complement strand
GCTCGCGCTCGCGAGCGTGACGTTCCTGGCGGGCGAGTCCGGGCGTCGCGAGCAGGCGGTGGCGGCGGGGTGGGACATGGTGGTGGTCGACGAGGCGCACCACCTCGCGTGGTCGGCGGAGCACGTGAGCGCGGAGTATGCGCTCGTGGAAGAGCTCGCGCGGCGCGCGCCGGGGCTGCTGCTGCTGACGGCCACGCCGACGCAGCTCGGCCTGGCGGGGCATTTCGCGCGGCTGCGCCTGCTCGATCCGCATCGCTACGACGACCTCGCGCGGTTTCAGCGGGAGGCGGAGCGCTTCGAGTCCGTGGCGGCGATCGCGGAGAAGATCATCGAGCAGCAGCCGCTCAAGCCGAAGGACCACACGGCGCTGGCGCAGATCTTCGACCGCGATCCGGAGCGGCTGGCGCAGCATCTGGCGGCGCTGGCGCAGGCGCGGCCCGGGGCGCGGGAGGCGCTGCTGCAGACGCTGCTCGACCAGCACGGGACGGGGCGCGTGGTGTTTCGCAACACCCGCGCGGCGATGACGGGTTTTCCCAAGCGGAAATTTTGTCCCGCGCCGCTCGACGCGGAGAACAACGTGACTCTGCTGGCGCGGATCGCGCGGGAGCTGCAGGCGGAGGAGGTCGGGGAGGACGCGGCGCTGCGCTACTCCTTCCGCGACGATCCGCGGCTCGACTGGCTGGTGGCGTTCCTGAAGCAGCACCGCGCGGAGAAGGTCCTCCTGATCTGCAAGTCGGTGCGCAAGGTCGCCGCGATCGAGACGGCGCTGCAGGAGAAGCTGGCGGTGAAATCCGGCCTCTTTCACGAGGGGCTGCCGCTGGTGCAACGCGACCGCAATGCGGCGTGGTTCGCGGAGCCGGACGGGGCGCAGCTCCTGATCTGTTCGGAGATCGGAAGCGAGGGGCGCAACTTCCAGTTCGCGCACCATCTCGTGCTCTTCGATCTGCCGCTGAACCCAGGACTGCTGGAGCAGCGCATCGGGCGCCTCGACCGGATCGGGCAGACGCAGACGATCCGGATCCACGTGCCGTATCTCGCGGGCAGCGCGGAGGAGGTGGTGGTGGCGTGGTATCATCGCGGGCTGGACGCGTTCGAGACGCCGCTGCACGGCGGCAACGACTACCAGGAGGAGTTCAAGCCGCGGCTGCTCGCGCTGGCGCTGGCGTTCGGCGACGGGCGGAAGGCCGGCGCGGCGCAGCTCGAGGCGTTCGTGGCGGAGACGATCGCGTTTCGCGCCGGGCTGGCGCGACGGATGAAGCGCGGCCGCGACCGGCTGCTGGAGCTGAATTCGTTCCGCCGGCCGGTGGCCGAGCGGGTGATCGCGCGCATCCGGGAGGTGGATGCGGATCCGTTCCTGCGAAATTTCCTGCTGGCGCTGCTGGATCACTTCGGCGTGCGGGTGCGGGAGCACGAGGAGGGCGACGTGTTCCTCGATCCGAGCCACGCCTACATCGAGGGGTTCCCGTCGATTCCGGCCGACGGCATGCTGGCGACGTTTGCGCGGGCGCGGGCGATCGTGCGGGAGGACATCCGGTTCCTCTCGCCGGACCACGCGCTGGTGCAGGACGCGATCGATCTGCTGATCGACTCGAAGGCCGGCACGACGGCGTTCGGGCGGATCGAGGCGGACGAGCCGAATCTGCTGCTTGAGGCGATCTTCGTGCTCGAGGCGGTGGCCGATGCGCGCTGGCACGTGGAGCAGTTTCTCGCGCCCACGCCGGTGCGCGTCGTCGTCGACCTGCGCGGAAACGACCTCACCGGCGAGCGCCCGGCGGCGCGGTTCGCGGCGGATTTTGAGGAGGGCGACATCCATCGGTTTCTCGAGCAGCCGGGCTTCAACGCCAGCGTGCTCAAGTCCCTGGTCGAGGCGGCGACGGAGCGCGCCGACGACTGCACGCGCAGCCTGAAGCGCGAGGCGGAGGCGCGGGCGGTCGCGGTGCTGACGGCGGAGCTGGAGCGTCTGACGGACCTGCAGCGGATCAACGATCACGTGCGGCCCGAGGAGATCGCGCTGGCGCGGGAGCAGCTGGCCAACGTGCGCGCGGCGATCGGCCAGGCGCGGCTGCGGCTCGACGCGATCCGGCTGGTGATCGAGGGCGATGCGGGCTGAGCGGCGCGACACTGGACGCTTGACGGCGGGCGGAATTGCCGGACGGCTTGCGCGATGGCGACACCGACGGAGCAGAATTTCAACGACTACAAGCGGGCGGAGAAGAAGGCGCTGGAGATCCTGGCGGCGATGAAGGCGGCGAGTCCGAAGAAGGTGGACATCGAGCTGGCGCTCCTCGTCGCGATCTTCGAGCTGCACAAGGGGCTGCTGCCGGCCGAGACGATTGGTGCGGTCGTGCAGGGGCACCTCAAGCAGATCATTCCGTTTTACGCGGGGAAGCCGCCGGCGGGCGCAGCAGGGTCCGCGTGAGCGGGAGGGCTGGGGCTCGGCGCGCAATACCAAGGTCCCGTAGCGACTTGACGTGATGATGGCAGACCCGCCCGCTGGGCGGGTGCCCGGCCAGCGGCCGGGCCTACAGTCAAGCGGCGATGGGCCGTTGGGAGAGGCGGCGGGAGGCGGTGGTGTTTGCGGGACGCGCCGATCCTTGCGCTCACGCGCAGGGCTGCGTCGGAACCGCGCTACGCGCGAATCAAGCCGAGCGCGCGGTGCAGCGCGGCGGAGGCGGCGGCGCAGGCGGCTTCGTTGTCGAGGGCGTTGAGCGCCTTGTTGAAGGGCTCGGGCCGCACGGGGCCGTCGAAGCCGATGCGCGCGAGTGCGGTGGCAAAAGTCGCGACATCGATCACGCCGGTGGCGGCGGGCAGCTCGCGTTCGTTGTCCTTCTGCTGCTCCTTCGCGACGCCTTTCGGCGCGTCGTTCAGATCCACGCTGACGACGTCGTTGTTCGTCAGCGCCAGGATGTCGGCCTCCGTGTCGCCCGCGGTCCACCAGTGCCAGGTGTCGAGGAGGAGGCCGACGTTGCCGGTGCCGATCTCGGCGATGAGTTCGCGCGTCTCGGCCATGGTGTGCACAAACGGATAGCGCTTGCCGACGAGGAGGAGCTGCGTGCCGACATACTCGAGGCCGAGGCGGATGCCGTGGTCCTTCAGGACGCGGGCGATCTCGCGCAGGCGGGTGGCGTGCTGCCGGAAGTTGGCGCGATAGGTGAGCGTGGCGTCGCTGGGCGAAAGCCACGTGCCCAGGCGGGTGGCGCCGGCGCGCTGGAGGCCGGCGGCGAGGCGCGGCAGCTTCGCGAGGCCGTCCTGGAAGGTCCGGTCGTCCTTGCGGAAATCCACCGGCAGTCCGGGCGAGGCCCACACGAGCTGCTTGGACTTCAAGTCGGCGAGGGTGTCCGCGAGCTGGGCGGGCGTCATCGCCGCGAGTTCGTCGGCGCGTGGCTCCACGGCTTCGAAGCGATGGCGGTGGGCGAGGGCGTTGAGTTCCTGCTGGCTGGTCGCGGTGACGCCGATGCTGCCGGGCGTGAGGGCGATGGTCATCCGACGGGCGGAGGGCGTCGCGTTGGCGGCCGGCAGCGGACGGGGGAGCGCGGCGGCCGCGGCGAGCAGGGACGAGGCGTGGAGGAAGGCGCGACGGTTCATCGTCGCGGAGCGTGACACGCGGCGACCGTCAAATCAAGGGGAGCGCACCGCGACGTAGAGTCGCAGCGCGCGGTGCAGCTCGGCGAGTTTCACGGGCTTCGAGAGAAACTCGTTCATGCCGGCCGCGAGGCAGCGGGCGCGCTCCTCGGGGAGGGCGGCGGCGGTGAGCGCCACCACCGGGAGCGCGGAGACCTGCCGCCGGAGCGGATTCTCGTCGGTGGCCCAACTGCGCAGGCGGCGGGTCGTCTCCCAGCCGTCGAGGCGCGGCATGTGGCAATCCATCAGGATGACGTCGGGGAGCGGATCCGTTTCCAAAGCCGCCAGGGCGGCCTCGCCGTCGACGGCGAAGGTGGACTGGCAGCCGAGCTGCCGGAGCTGGGTCTCGAGAATCTTGCGGTTGACGGCGTTGTCCTCCGCGAGGAGGACGCGCAGATTGAGGGGCGTGGCGATGGGTTCCGTCGCGGCGGCGCTGGGACCCGCCACGGTGACCGGTTCGAGCGGCACGGTGAAGGAAAAGGTCGAACCGCGGCCGACGACGCTCTCGACCTCGAGCCGGCCGCCCATCATCTCGACCAGCCGGGAGCTGATGGCGAGGCCGAGGCCGCTGCCGCCGTAGCGGCGCGTCGTCGAGGAGTCGGCCTGGGTGAAGCGCTCGAAGATCCGCGTGAGCGTGGCGGCGTCCATGCCGATGCCAGTGTCGCGCACGGTGAAGCGGATGGGCGTGGGTCGCGCGGCGGGGGCGGTGGAGTCGACGGTGATCGTGACCTGGCCGCCGGGCGGGGTGAACTTCACGGCGTTGGAGAGCAGGTTGAGCACAATCTGGCGCAGGCGGTAGCTGTCGCCCTCGAGGAAACGGGCGAGGGCGGGCGAGTGGGAGAACTCGATCCGGACGGAGCCGAGCCGGGCCTTGGCGGAGATGAGGGCGACGGTGTCCTGGACGACCGGGACTAGTTCGAACGCGTGCTTTTCGAGGGCGAGCTGACCGGCCTCGATTTTCGAGAAATCGAGGATGTCGCCGAGCAACTGCAGCAGGAGGTCGCCCGATTCCGCGATCAGTCGCACATGCTCGGCCGCCTCCGCGGGCAGGTCGGTGCGACGCAGCAGCAAATCCCCGGACGCGATGATCCCGTTGAGCGGCGTGCGGATCTCGTGGCTCATGTTGGCGAGGAACTCGCTCTTGGCGCGCGACGCGGCAGCGGCCTGCGCGCTCGCCTGCTCGAGGTCGCGGGTGCGTTCGCCGACGAGGCGCTCGAGGTTCTCGTTCACATCCCGCGAGGCGCGCAGGGCGTCCTCGCTGCGCTGGTGCGCGGCCGAGATCATGTGCGCGAGCGTGACGCCGAGGCAGAAGACGAAGCACATCGAGATCAGTCCGTCGCGCAGGAGCGTGTCGGCGGCGAACTGCAGCGTGCCGGTCTCCGCGGGCTGCAGGACGCGGAGGTAGAACGCGACATCGCCTGCGACCATCACCGCGAACACCAGGAGCGCGAGGCGCCGGCTGGTGAAGATCATGGCGAAGAGCAGGAAAACGAGGTCGTAGACCATCAGTTGAATCGCCGTGCCGAGGGGCTGCTCGGAGTGGGGGATCAGCAGCACCGTGAGGTGCACCATGAAGACCACCACGAGGATGAAACCGGAGCCGGCCTGCTCGAGTTTGCCGCGGAGCAACGCCCGCAGCGACAACAGGGCGCTGATGCCGAAAACGGCGGTGAAGATGAGGCGCATGCCGACAAAGGGCGGCTGGACCCAGAGCAGTTTCGCCACGTTCAGAGGCACGAACATCAGCATCAGGACGTTGAACGCCGCCAGCAGCCGTGCTTTCTGGCCCGCGAAAAAGGGTCGGTCCTTATGAGCAGCGTCCAGACGGGCAACGTAGGGTGCGAACAGGCGAAGCATGCGGGTGCGGCAATCGTAGTGAGGGAGACGCGGCATCGTGTCCAACGTTGTCGCAAGGATGCTGCGAGTGGGGGATTGCGTCACCTGTCCAACGGGGTTTCGTCTTGCGGCCCATGACGACGCGTTCCGCGGTCCTCGCTCCGGGTCTGGTGGTGGGTGCCGGTCTGCTGCTGGCCGGCTGCCTGGGCGGCATCGATGAACGCACGGCGGATGCGGGGCGCCGGCCGGTGATGCCGACGGTGCGGCCGCCGGCCGCGGTGGCTCCGGTGCGCGTCGAGGACGGGCAGATCGTGGCGACGGCGCTCGCGGCGGCTCGCGACGGTGATCTGGCGGCGGCCCGCCGCGCGATCGCCGCGGCACCCGACCCGACCCAGCGTGCGCGGACGGGAGCGGAGCTGATCAAGACCCTGGCGGCGCACGAGCCGGCGCGGGCGGCGGTGCTGGCGGCCGAGCTCGCGGCGATCGCCGACGCGGCGACGATCCTCGGGATCGCCGCGGAGGCGCTGGTGCGGAGCGATCCCGACGCGGCGCTGCGCTGGGCCCACGGGCTTTCTGATCCGACGACCGCGTCGGTCGCGCGGCGCGCCGTGGCGCAGACGTTGGTGCAGGGCGGCGCGCGGGCCGCGATTGACCGGATCGCGGGGCTCCCGGCGGCTCCGGCGCGCGACGATACGCTCGGCTTTGCGGTGGCGGCGTGGGCGCGGCGCGAGCCGGACGCGGCGATCGCGTGGGTGCGGGCGCTGCCGGAGGAGGCGGGGCGCGAGCGGCTGACCTCGGTGGTTGGATTTGAAGTCGCGCAGCAGCAGCCGGAGCGCGCGACCGAACTGGCGGCGACGCTGCCGACGGGGCGCAACCGCTGGCTGCTGGTGTCCGCGATCGCGCAAACGTGGGTGGCCACCGATCCGAAGGCCGCGATGGCCTGGGCGGGCCGGCTGCCGGCGGGCGAGGCGCGGTCGGCGGCGTTTGCGGGCCTGGACACGGGGCTGGGCGTGCCGACGGCGCGGCGGGCGGCGAACGCCCCGGGCTCACGGAGCGTGCGCTCGCGCGGACTGGGCGGCGGCGTCGCGAGCGCGGCGTTGAGCGCGGGGGCGTCCGCGGATTTCTCGGCCTGGCTGGCGACGCAGCCCCCGGGCAAGGCCCGCGACGAGGCGGTCGTCGAGTTCGTGCAACAGCGCGGCGCGAGCGATTCGGGTGCGATCGGCCAGTGGCTGGCGACGCTGCCGCCCGGCTCCGGCCGCGATCGGGCGATGGAGATCTACCTCGAGGGCCAGCTCGTCGGTTCACCGCAGCGCGCCGCGAGCTGGCTGCGTTCGCTGCCACGGTCGGACCGCAGCGACGAGATGATGGAGAAGACGGTGCGCGCGTGGCTGCGCACGAATCCGGACGCCGCGGCGGCCTGGCTGCTGGAAACACCGCTGCCGCCGGACCGCAAGGAGCGGCTGTTGCGCGAAGCGGGGCGGTGAGGCCGGCCGGTGCGCGGGCAGGAAGCCCACGGCGCTGCATCCGGTTTTTGGGACCGAATCCGGCCCCGGGGACAACTACGGATGCCCGCCCGCTTGCCGATGCCGTGCGGGTGGTCGACACTGACCCCACGATGTCGCGCACCCTCCTGATCGTCGAAGACAACGACCTGTTCCGCGGCATGCTGAAGAGCCTGCTCGAAATGCGGGGCTACACAGTGATCGTCGCGCGCAACGGACCGGAGGCCCTTGCCCTCGCGGCGGCGCAGCCGTGCGACGGTGCCATCACCGACATCGAGATGCCGGAGATGGACGGCTACGAATTCTGCCGACAGCTCCGCGCGCAGCAGCAGGCGCGCGGCATCGATCTGCCGGTGTGGATCATGTCGGGCGTGTTCCGGCCGGCGCTGGCGAAAAAGGCGGCCGCAGCCGGCGCGCTCTTCGTGCTGCGGAAGCCGTTTCCGATCGACGAGGTGTGCGCCCAGGTCGAGGCGGAATTCCGCAAACGACCGAGCGAGCCGCCGCCGTTGCCGGATGGGAAAGCTCCCTGAAGGGAGAATGTGGAATGTGGAAAGCGGGAAAGCAGGAAAACGAGCCGATCGCAGGGGGGAGTCGCCGTGGCCTTTTTCCTGATTTCCTGCTTTCCACATTTCCTCTTCCGCATTTTCAGCGGTTCCTTCATCCGGTTCGGGCCGGATGATTTCACATCCAGCCGGGGCGATATTCCTTCGTCACGAACTGATTCGCGTCGGGGACGTTCGTGACCTTCATCGCGGCCGAGTCCCATTCGATGCGGCGGCGCGAGCGGATCGCGATGTTGGCGAGCAGCACGGCCTCGGTGAAGGGGCCGGAATATTCGAAGTTCGAGCCGGCTTTCGGGCCGCCCTTGCAGGCGCGCAACCACTCGGCGAACGGTCCGCCCGTGACGCGCGGGATCGTCTTCGCCGGCAGCGTGGGCGTGAGCTCGCGCATCTTCACCTCGGGGATGATGCGCACGGTGTCGTAATAGAAACTGCAGAGCACCGTCGCCTTGCTGCCGAAGAGCAGCGTGCCGGCCTCCTCGGGCAGATCGCGGCCGAACTCGAGCTCCGGCGGCAGCGCGGGCACCATCCCGCCGTCGGACCAGGTGTATTTCACGGGCGGCAGCTTGCCGCGGGCGGGGAAATAGTTGGTGACGACGGCGGCGAGCGGCGTCGCGTGTTTCGTGGCGCCGGTCGACATCGCCTCGACCACGGTGGGCGCGCCAAGATCAAGGGCCCAGTAGGCGCCGTCCATGATGTGGCACGCCACGTCGCCGAAGGCACCGGTGCCGAAGTCCCACCAGCCGCGCCATTTCAGGCCCGGGCAGTAGGCGGGATCGTAGGGCCGGGCGGCGGAGGCGCCGAGCCAGGCGTCCCAGTTGAGCGTCTTCGGCACGACCGGGACGAACTTCGAGTGGTCGGGCGCCTTGAACGCGCCGACGGGCTCGCGCCAGGGCGGATAGAACGGCCGGTTCGTCCAGCTCACGACTTCGCGGACGTCGCCGAGCACGCCGGCCTGCACCCACTCTCTCAATACGCGCGTGCCTTCGTGGGTGTGGCCCTGGTTGCCCATCTGCGTGACGACCTTCTTTTCGCGCGCGAGACGCGTGAGCTCGCGGGCCTCCCAGACCGTGTGCGAGAGCGGCTTCTCGACGTAGACGTGCTTGCCGAGGCCCATCGCGGTCATCGCGGCGGGGAAGTGGCAGTGATCGGGAATCGAGATGGTGACGGCGTCGATCTTGTTGCCGAGCGCGTCGAACATGCGGCGGTAGTCGTTGAAGCGGGGCGCGGCGCCGAACTTCTCCGCTTCGATGGGGTAGCGGCTGGAAAAGGACTTCAGCGAGCCGTCGGCGCGCTCCTCGTCGACGTCGCAGATCGCGACGATGTTCTCGTCCTTCATGCCCTGCAGGGCGGCGCCGCCGCGGCCGCCGGCGCCGATGATGGCGACGTTGAGCCGGTTGTTCGGCGTGGGCGTGCCGGGGGTTTGGGCGCGGAGGACGGCGGGAAACGCGAGCGCGCTGGCGGCCGTGGTGGACTTGAGGAACGTGCGACGGGTGACGATGGGGTGCATGAGGAGGGGAGAGGTCCGGGACCGGGGGCCACGGAAGGCGGCGAGCCGGGGCGCGCGGCGTGACCACGGGAGTCGAGTGCGCGGCGTCGCGATCTTCAATTCCAGAGTGCGCGGCGGGGGGCCTTTGCAGCGAAGGGAGCGCGGCGAAATCGGCGCGGAGTCTTGCGCCGCACGACGCGCGCGGACATTGGTGGCGACGATGAAAGCAGGCGCCGCTGGTGACGGAAAGATGACGGAGACGCCCGCGGCCGCGCGGCGGCCGAATCGGTTTCCCGCGCCGCGGCGAGGGACGGTGAGGTGCGCATGAGCCAGCCGCTGCCCGTGCGACGCCACGTGAGCCACGCGCTCGGCTACATCGGCCTGGGGATGCTGGGCGAAGCGGCGGCGGAGCTGAAGCGCGTGCCGCCGGCCGGCCAGCTCCAGCCCGAGGTGCTGTCCGCCTGGGTGGACCTGCACATGGCGGCGAAGGAGTGGCTCCTGGTGATTGACGCCGCCAGCCGGCTGGCCCGGGCGCACGCCGAGGTGGAGAACGGCTGGATTGGCTGGGCGTATGCGTTGCGGGAATTGAATCGCATCGCGGAAGCGCGGGCGGTGCTGCTCGAGGCGGAGGAGCGGCACGGGGCAACGTGCGCCGTGCTGCACTACAATCTCGCGTGCTACGATTCGCTCCTCGGCGACCTCGCGAGCGCGCGGGCCCGGCTGGCCACGGCCTGCCGCCTGGAACCGCGACTCAAGGCCGATGGCGCGAAGGATCCCGACTTGCAGGCGTTGCGGGAAGAGCGGTCCCGCCGACGTTGACGCCGGGTGTTGCCCGGCGCGCGGTCACCAGCGCTTCTTCGGCACGACGCGGCCCTTGGCACTTTCGATGCCGATGCTGCCCTGCGGAATCGCGACGAGGCGGCCGTCGGCGCCCTCGAGGCAGCCGCCGCCGGAGGGAATCGCCACGGCGCGGCCGTCGCGGCCTTGGGCGCCGACGCAGCCCGGCGGGATTTGGACGAGCCGGCCGTCGCGGCCGCGCATGCTGGTCGGCTTGGCGGGAGCAAGGGCGGGAGCGAAGGCGCGAGGAGAGGGAGTTTTCGTCATCATGAGCGGTGTGTTTGGAGTGGGGACGGGGCAGCCGCGGGAATCCCGCCGGCGTGCCGGGTGGCTGCGATTCCGGGCGGCCTTTCCGCCCGGGGATGGTCTCAGGCCGCGACGGGCTTGGCGGACGTCACGTGCTGCGTGCGCCGAAAGCGGTAATGTTCCCGCTCGGAGCGCTCGCGAAACTCGATCTCGGCCGGTGTCTCGGCCGGCGGCAGTTCGTAGCTGATCTTGCGTTCGATGATCTCGCGGAGGGCGATGTCCTCCGGCAGCAGTTTCTCGAGCGACTCGATCAGGGCGCGATTGCCGCGCTTGAGCTGCTTCACGCGGCGCGAGACGACGTTCACGAGGATGTTGGGATCGTCGATGACCTTGAGGGCTTGGGCGAGGTAGTCGTCTCTCATCGGTGGCGGCGCGCGGTGGCGGTGGAGGATTGGCGGGTGTTCATGAAGGTCGATCGGGTTGCGGGTGTTCCCGGGTTGGTTCGTCATTCTAGAAACGGTTCGACCTCAACGCGACGCCTATCCCGGGCGGGGCGAGCTCGCTCGGGCAATGGCTTCCCCCGCCATCCGCTTAGGGAGATGTTAGTCGGCGCCGGGCTCCGCTTTACGGCGGAGAAGGCGCACAGGATGGGGCCCTGGGGGGCGTTCTCCGCGCGGATCGCGTGGCTGGCGATCGCGGGGAATCGTGCAACATTCCGCGGTGTTGCCCGTCGAAACCCGCGTGAAAACCAGCCTGAAGATTTCCCTCCGCTCCGTCGTGCTGATTCTGGCGGGCGGTTTGTTCGCGGCGTGCTCCTCGTCGCCGATGTCGCGGATCGATTCGAATCGCGCGCGTTACGAGACCTGGCCGCTCGAGGTGCAGGAAGCTC
>CAZENI010000264.1:0-10980 GCA_964513055.1 uncultured Opitutus sp. | reverse complement strand
ACCTCGGCTACGCTTTCGGCAACATCCCGGTCGTCCAGAAGAACTTCAAGCTGGTGATCCTCGCCATCATCATCCTCTCCGTCCTCCCGATCATCTGGGAATTCTGGCGCGGCTGGCAGGAATCGCGGAAATCAAAAACGGCCGCTTGAGGGCGGCCGCGGGTTGCTGCTGGTGCGAGCGCCGGGAGTCGAACCCGGATCAATGGCTTCGGAGGCCACTACACTATCCATTGTGCTACGCTCGCAAATGACGTGGCGGCGAATGAAGCGGTCGCCTCCGGCCAGCGTCAAGCCTGCGCATAAAACCGCCCCACGAACCCGCAACTGCGTCGTTGCCTCGCGCCTGCGCGCTTTCCAACGTGACGCTCTATGTCCGTTGAGCCTTCCGAGAGCAGCGCCAGCGCCGGCACCCCGGCCGCACCCACTGACTTCATCCGCGATCTCGTCGCGGCCGATGTCGCGGCGCAGCGCTACCCGCAAATCGTCACGCGCTTTCCGCCCGAGCCCAACGGCTACCTCCACATCGGGCACGCCAAGTCGATCTGCCTGAACTTCGGCATCGCCCGCGAAAACGCCGGCCGCTGCAACCTCCGCTTCGACGACACCAATCCCGTGAAGGAGGACGTCGAATACGTCGACTCCATCACCGCCGACGTGCGCTGGCTGATCGCCGGCTGGGCCGACCACTGCCTCGGCTTCAAGCCCAAGGGCGCTCACCCCGCCCCGCAAACCATCAACGGCCGCGAGGACCACTACATCGCCCCCGTTGAAACCTCGGCAATCGGCCATCGGCAATCGACAACTGCTTCGGAGCCCTTCTTCGCCAGCGACTACTTCGAGCAAATCTACGGCTACGCCGTCGAGCTGATCAAACGCGGCCGGGCCTACGTCGATGACCTCACCCCCGAGCAGACCGACGAGTATCGTGGCTCGCCGGACAAGCCGGGCCGCGATTCGCCGTTTCGCAACCGCAGCATCGCCGAAAACCTCGACCTCTTCACGCGCATGCGCGCCGGTGAGTTTCCGAACGCCGCCCGCAGCCTCCGCGCGAAGATCGACATGGCTTCGCCCAACATCTGGCTGCGCGATCCCCTCCTCTACCGCATCCGCCACGTCCCGCACCACCACGCCGGCGACAAGTGGTGCATCTATCCGCTCTACGATTTCGCCCACTGCCTCAGCGACTACCTCGAAGGCATCACGCACAGCGTCTGCACGCTCGAGTTCGAGGTGCACCGCCCGCTCTACGACTGGGTGCTCCAGAATCTCGACCTCCCCCGCCCGCTCCCGCACCAATACGAGTTCGCGAAACTGATCCTCAGCTACACGATCTTCAGCAAGCGCCGCCTGCTGCAGCTCGTGGAGGGCAACTTCGTCGACGGCTGGGACGACGCGCGCATGCCCACGCTCTCCGGCGCCCGCCGCCGCGGCATCCCCGCCAGCGCCATCCGCCGCCTCTGCACGATGGTCGGCGTCACCAAATACGACAGCGTCACCGACATCGCCGTCTTCGAGCACGCCATCCGCGAAGAGCTCAATGCCCTCGCCCAGCGCCGGCTCGCCGTGCTGCGCCCCATCAAGGTCGTGCTCACCAACCTCGCCCCCGGCGAGATCGTCGAATGCGTCGCGACCAACAACCCGCAGGACGAGAACCCGTCGACGCGTCCGCTCGCGCTCACCCGCGAAGTCTACATCGAGAGCGAGGATTTCGCCGAGGTGCCGCCGCCGAAATATTTCCGCCTCAAGCCCGGCGGCGAAGTGCGCCTGAAATACGCCTGCATCATCAAGCTCGACGAGATCGTGAAGGACGCCGCCGGCGCGCTCCTCGAGCTGCGCTGCACCGCCGATCTCACGACCCGCGCCGGCCAGCCGAACTCCGATCGCAAGGTCAAAGGCACGATCCACTGGGTCAGCGCCACGCAGTGCATCGACGCCGAAGTGCGTCTCTACGACCGGCTCTTCACTGTCGCCGAACCGGGCGCGACCGAAGACTTCACGCAGCACCTCAACCCGCACTCGCGCGACGTCGTCACGGCGAAACTCGAACCGTCCCTCGCCACCGCGACGGTCGAGCAGCGCTTCCAGTTCGAACGCGTCGGCTACTTCGTCCTCGACGCCAAGGACAGCGCCCCCGGCCAGCTCGTCTTCAACCGCACGATCTCCCTGAAGGATACGTGGGCGAAGAAGTAAGCCCAAGCAGAGCTCAATTCAGAAGCCACGAAGCCATGAAGCGATCCAAGTTCGCATTGGTCTGTTTCCTGGTTTCCTGGCTTCTGAATTAATCCTCCAACGGTCTCCATGGACGACGCCCTCCCTCCGCTCAACGTCGCCGAAACGCGCGTCCTCGGTGCGCTGATCGAGAAGCAGATCACGACGCCGGATTACTATCCGCTCACGCTCAACGCGCTCACCAACGCGTGCAATCAGCTCACGAATCGCGAGCCGGTCGTGTCCTTCGACGAGACCACCGTCGTCCGCGCGATCGACGGCCTCCGCGACAAGCGGCTCGCCACCCTCTTCACCGGCGCCGAAAGCCGCGTGGCGAAATACAAGCACACGCTGACCGATGCCCTGCTGCTCACGCCCGCCGAAGTCGCGCTGCTCTGCGTCCTCCTGCTCCGGGGCCCGCAGACCCTCGGCGAACTGCGCACCCGCAGCGAGCGGCTCTTCGCGTTCGATACGCTGCCCGAGGCCGAGGAGGCGCTGCACGGCCTGATCGCCCGCCAGCCCCAACCGCTCGTCACGAAACTGCCGCGCCAGCCCGGCACCAAGGAGTCGCGCTACGCCCAGCTCCTCTCCGGCCCGATCGAGTCCACGCCTGCCGCCGCCGCTGCGGCGGAGACCGGCCCCCGGCCGGAACCGGCAACGCTCGTCGTGCGCGCCGAAAACGAGCGGATTGCCAAACTTGAAACCGACGTCGCCGACGTCCGTCGCGAACTCGCCGAGCTGAAGCAGCAGTTCGCCGATTTCCGCAAGCAGTTCGATTGAGCCGGCCGGTAGGGCGCGACCTCCGGGCGCGCCTCCTGCGGTTCGCCGGCCCCGCCCCCAGCTCCGCCCGTTTCCTGGCTTCCTGGCTTCTGAATTCACCCTCTGAATTCACCGCAAACGCACCGTTTCGCATCCGCCGCTTGCCACCGCGCAAAAACCTCTGGTTCACTGCGCCCACCTGTGAAGCAAAGCATCGTCACCTTGGACATGGAGGGCGTCCTCACGCCCGAAGTCTGGATCGCCGTCGCCGAAAGCACCGGGATCCCCGAGCTCCGGCGCACCACGCGCGACGAGCCCGACTACGACAAGCTCATGCTCTACCGGATCGCCATCCTGGAGCGCCACGGCATCACGCTCTCGCAGATCCAGGCCGTGATCGCCGGGTTGCCGCTGTTGCCCGGCGCCCTCGATTTCCTCGACGAGCTTCGCCGCCGCACCCAGGTCATCATCCTCTCGGACACGTTCGAGCAGTTCGCCCAGCCGTTCATGCGCCAGATGGGCTGGCCCACGCTCTTCTGCCACCGGCTCATCGTCACCGACGATCGCATCACCGGCTACCAGCTTCGCATGCCGGATCAGAAACGCCACGCCGTCGCCGCCCTGCAGGGTCTCGAATACCACGTCGTCGCCGCCGGCGACTCGTTCAACGACACCTCCATGCTCGGCCAGGCGAATCACGGCTTCCTGTTTCACGCCCCCGACAACGTCGTCCGCCAGTTCCCGCAGTTTCCCGCCGTCAACGACTACGCCGAATTGCTCCGGCTGATCACCGCCCGCCTGTAACTCGCGTGGCGCGCCCGCCGCGCGCGCGGGCGCGAAATTGACGCGCCTGCCGGCTCGACGCCCGCCGCGCTCGTGTTGACGATGCGCCATGCCGCGTTCGCCGGAGAAATCCCCCGTTCACCCGCCAGCCGCACTGCCTTCGTCGCGCGCACGCTTCGCGTTCACCCTCCGCCTCGCGACCGCGCTCGCCCTAGGCTCCGCCCTGCTCAGCGGCTGCGCGAAACGCGAGACCACCGTCGAACGCGCCAACCGCGACGGCGTCCTCCACCTCAGCATCGGCTCCGAGCCGTCCGATCTCGATCCGCACACCGTCACGGGCACGGCCGATGCCAAGATCATCCAGGCGCTCTTCGAGCCGCTCGTCAGCTTTGAACCCGGCACCCTCGCCCCCGTCCCCGGGCTGGCCGAACGCTGGGAACTCTCCGCCGACGGCCGCACCTACACGTTTCATCTCCGCGCCGGCGCCCAATGGTCGAACCGCGATCCCATCACCGCGCAGGACTGCGTCGACTCCTGGCGCCGCATGCTCACGCCGTCCTTGGGTGCCGAATACGCCTATTTCCTCTACCTGCTGCGCGGCGCGGAGGATTACCACAAGGGCCGCACCACCGATTTCTCGACCGTCGGCGTCGCGGCCCCCGACACCCGCACCCTCGTCGTCACGCTCACGCACCCCGCGCCCTACTTCCTCCCGATTCTCCTCAATTCCCCCTGGCGCCCCATCCACCTCCGCTCCATCGCCGCCGTCGGCGATCCCTACACGCGCGCCACGCGCTGGACGCGCCCCGGCACGCTCGTCAGCAGCGGGCCGTTCGTCCTGCAGGAATGGACGCTCAACCAGCGCGTCGTCGTCGCGAAGTCCCCGACCTACTGGGACCGCGCCCACGTTCGCCTCAACGCCGTGCACTTCCTGCCCCTCGACAACATCGAGGTCGAAGAACGCGCCTTCCGCTCCGGCCAGCTCCACCTCACCTGGTCGCTCCCGCTCGCCAAGGTGCTGCCACTGCAGCGTGAGAAATCCCCCGTCCTGCGCATCGATCCCCTGCTCGAGACGCAGTTCTTCCGCTTCAACGTCCGCCGTCCTCCGCTCGACAACCCGCGCCTCCGCCGCGCGCTCTCGCTCGCGATCGACCGCGACACCATCGTCCAGAAAATCCTGCCGGGCGGACGCCAGCCCGCCCCGACCTTCGTGCCGCCGCTGCTCACCGGCTACACGCCGCCCGCCCGTCGCGGCTTCGATCCCGCGGCCGCCCGCCAGTTGCTCGCCGAGGCCGGCCACGCCGGCGGCGCCGGCCTGCCGCCGCTCGAGATCCTCTTCGACAACTCCGAAATCGTCCGCCTCGTCGCCGAGGCCATCCAGCAGATGTGGCGCCGCGAGCTCGGCCTCGACCTGCGCCTGTTGAACCAGGAAAAGAAAACGGTCTACGCCAGCCGCCGCTCCGGCGACTACCAGATCGTCCTCGGCAGTTGGACGGCCGACTACCTCGACGCCACGACCTTCCTCGACATGTGGCGCAGCGATTCCGGCAACAACCAGACCGGCTGGTCCGATCCCGCCTACGATGCGTTGGCCGCCCGCGCCGACACGATGGCCGATCCCGTGGCGCGCGCGGCGGTGCTCGCCCAGGCCGAGAGCCTCGTCCTCGACGCCGCGCCCATCGCCCCGGTCTATTTCAACACCCACGTTTTCCTGATCCACCCGTCGGTGAAAGGCTGGCAGCCCACCCCGACCGATCACACCGACTTCCGCACCGTGTGGCTCGAGCCGTAATTGCCATGTAGCCCTGCCCGTGAGGGCAAGGGACCGACCGCCGCACCGCGCGCGGACCACCCGCGCCCCGTCCGAAATTTCCTCGCGCGCTTCGCCCACGCTCGGCCACATTCGCCCCACCCCTCCCCATGAAGCGCCTCCTCGCTGCCCTGGTTTCGCTCGCCGTCTCCTCGCTCGCCGCCGCCCAGTCCGCCGCTGCGCCCGCCACTCCCGCCCCCTGGGAAAATCCGCTCAAGCAACAGCTCCGCGCCGGCAAGTCCGTCGTCGGTCTCACCGTGACGATCCCGAGCGCGGACGTCGTGCTGCAGGCGGCCCGTGTCGGCTTCGACTTCGTCTGGATCGAGATGGAGCACAGCCCCGTCTCCCTCGAAGCCGTCCGCAACATGGTCCTCGCCACTCAGGGCACGCCTCTCATCCCAATCGTGCGCGTGCCGGTGAACGAACTCTGGACCGCCAAGCGCGCCCTCGACAGCGGTGCGCTCGGCGTGATTTTCCCGTTCACCTCCACGCCCGAGTTGGCGCGCCAGGCCGTCGCCGCCTGCCGCTATCCGCCGCTCGGCAAACGCGGCGCCGGCCCCGGCCTCGCCGCCCTCCGTTGGCCCGCGCCGCAGGGCTACGCCGATTTCGCCGACAAGAACGCCCTCTGCATCATCATCATCGAGGAGAAGCGCGCCGTCGAAAACATCGACGCCATCCTCGAAGTCCCGGGCATCGACGTCGTCTTCATCGGGCCGAACGATCTCTCCTACTCCTACGGCGACCGCGGCCGGCAGACCGACCAGGTCAAGGCCGCCATCGCCACGATCCTCGCCGCCGCGAAGAAGCGCGGCCTGCCCTGCGGCCGCACCGCCGGGCCCGGCGACATCAAGGCCAGCACCGAGCAAGGCTTTCAGTTCTTCCAGGCCGGCAGCGAGCTGAGCTTCCTCGCCGCCGGCACCCGCCCGCTCCTCGAAGCCGCCGGCAAGAACCCGCCGGACCTGAAGAACCGCCCGCTGTATTAAGAAATCTCCTACCCATCCATGAAACGCGCCCTCCGCCTCCTCCTGCTCGCCTGCGTCGCCCTTCCCTCGCTCGCGTGCGCGCAGGCCTCGCTGCCCGCGCAGAAAGTTGTCTTCACCTCGCGGCTGCGCCTGACCGAGAGCGACCTCAACGACATCAGGAAGGCCGCGCCCTCGCTGAACCTCGTGTTTCCCACGCGCGAGAATCTCCTGAAGGAACTCGCCGACGCCGACGCCGTGATGGGCGGCCTCAACCGGGAGCAGTTTCTCGCCGCGAAAAAATTGAAGTGGATGCAGATCACCTCCGCCGGCGTGGAGAACTACCTCACCATTCCCGAGATCAAGAACAGCCCGGTCGTCATGACCAACATGAAGATCGTGCAGGGCATCGAAATCGCCGACCACGCGTTCGCACTCCTGCTCGCCCTCACGCGCCGGCTCGACGTCGCGATCAAGGACCGCGAGACCGAGACGTGGAGGTCGCTCGCGGACTACGGCCCGCCCCTCGAGTTGCACGGCAAGACCGCCGTCGTCGTCGGCGTCGGCGGCATCGGCACGCAGATCGCCGTGCGCGCGAAGGCATTTGGCATGACGGTCATCGGGGTCGATCCGAAGGACCTTCCCTACGCGCCGCACCTCGACCGCACCGTCTGGCCCGACCGGCTCGACTCCGTGCTGCCGGAGGCGGACGTGGTCTTCGTCTCCGCGCCGCACACCCCGGAGACCGACCGGATGTTCAAGGCGGAGCAGTTCGCGAAGATGAAGAAGGGCGTGCTCTTCATCGCGGTTTCGCGCGGCAAGCTCTACGACAACGACGCGCTCGTCGCCGCGCTGCAGAGCGGCCACGTCGGCGCCGCCGGACTCGACGTCACGGAGACCGAGCCGCTGCCGAAGGGCCATCCGCTCTGGAAGACCGGCCGCGTGATCATCACGCCGCACATCGCGGGACGTTCCGACGGCGAAGGCGCGCGCTACTTCGAGCTCTACAAGGAGAACCTGATCCGCTTCGCCAAAGGCGAGCCGCTCCGCCACGTCGTCGACAAGGCCAAGGGCTACTGAGCGCGCGGGCCGCTTTGGAGTGCGCCGACATATCGGCGCTTGGACGGCGGGACATGTCCCGCCGCCCCACCCAGCTCACGCCCCCAGCAGCCGCCCGATCCGCGCCCGCACCCGCTCGCGCCCGAGCACGCGGATGATCGCCGTGATGCTCGGACCCGCGTTCGTGCCCGTGAGCGCAAGCCGCGTCACCGCCTGGTAGTCCCCGAAGCCGAGGCCCTTCGCGGTCGCGAGTTGCTTGATCGCCTCCTCGATCGCCGCGTCGCTCGTCAGATCCATCGCCGGCAGCACCGCCAGCATCTCGCCGAGCCGCGCCTTCGGGTCGCCCTTGGCCATCACCTTCTCCTTCACCTTGGCGTCGATTACGAAGTCCTCGGTGAAGAAATAACCCGTGTAGGCCGCCAGCTCGTCGATCGACTTAATCTTTGGCTGCGCGAGCAGCATGATCTCGCGGAAATACGCCTCATCCGCCAGCACCGCCGCCGCGTTCGCCTTGTCGCCCTGCGCCGTGAAGAACGCCCGCGCCAGCGCCACGAACGTCTCCGCCGGCTGCTCCAGCAGGTAGGTCATGTTGAGGTGCGACAGCTTCTTCCCGTCGAACTTCGCATTCGACTGGTTCACCGCCGGCAGATCGAAGAGCCGGATGATCTCCGCGATCGGCATCTTCTCGCGATCGTCGCCCGGGTTCCAGCCGAGCAGCGCGAGGTAGTTCACGAGCGCCGCCGGCAGGAAATGCCGCTGCTGATACTCCTCGATCAGCGCGCCCTTGTCGCGCTTGCTCATCTTCCCCTGCCCCATCTCCGGCGACTTCAGGATCAGCGGGATGTGCGCGAACACCGGCGGGACCACGCCGAAGCCTTCATACAGGCGCACGTGCTTGCTCGTGTTCGAGAGGTGATCCTCGCCGCGGATGATGTGCGACACTTTCATCTCGATGTCGTCGACCACGTTCACGAAATGGAAGACGGGATTCCCGTCGGACCGGAAGATCACGAAATCCTCGTCCTCCATCCGCTCCACCCGGCCGCGTATCTGGTCTTCGATGACAACCGGCGCTGTCTTCACCTTCTCGACTTCCTTCTTCCGGTGATCGTCGAAGACCCGGTAGCGCTCGCCCTCCAGCTTGAACCACACCGCGCCGTCCTTCTCGTAGGCCCGCCCGCTCGCCAGCAATTGCTGCTTGTAGCGCTCGTAGATCGCCCCGCGCTGGCTCTGCCGATACGGGCCGAACTGGCCGCGCTCGCCCGCGCCGTCCGGATTCGGACCCTCGTCCCAATCCATCCCGAGCCAGCGCAGGCTGTCGTAGATCAGCTTCAGGAACTGCTCGCTGTTGCGCTCCTTGTCCGTGTCCTCGATCCGCAGGATGAAGGTCCCGCCCGTGTGCCGGGCGTAGAGCCAGTTGAAGAGCGCCGTGCGGGCGCTGCCGATGTGAAAGAAACCGGTGGGACTGGGAGCGAAACGAACGCGGACGTGGGACATGAAAAAAGGCGACAGGTTGGGCGGGATGAACAGGATTCCAGCCCGCACATTCAGCCGGCCCGATGCATCCTGTAAACCCTCTTCATCCGCCACCCCTCCTCGACCGCCTGGAGTCCGCCGGTCGCGCCGCGGGCTTCCGGTGCGAGCGCTTCGGGACGATCGCCGGCCTGCCGCAGCTCGCCCTCACCAAGCGCAGCCGCGGACCGCGCCCGCGCATCTACCTCTCGGCTGGCATCCACGGCGACGAACCCGCTCCGCCCGCCGCGCTGCTCGCCCTGCTCGAGCGCGGCGTCTTCGACGATCGCGCCACGTGGTTTCTCTGCCCGCTCCTCAATCCCGTCGGCTTCACCCGCCTCACGCGTGAGAACGCCGACGGCCTGGATCTCAATCGCGACTACAAGGCCCTGCGCTCCCTCGAAATCCAGGCGCACGCCCGCTGGCTGCAACGGCAGCCCAACTTCGATCTCGCAATCTGCGCCCACGAGGACTGGGAGGCGCAGGGGTTCTACCTCTACGAGCTCAACCCGGACGACCGCCCCGGCCCCGCGCGCGCCATGCTCGCCGCGGCGGCGCCGTATTGCCCCGTCGAAACTGCGTCCGTGATCGACGGCCGCGCAATCGCCGAGCCCGGCATCATCCGGCCCGTCTCCGATCCGCTGCTACGCGACGCGTGGCCGGAATCGATCTACCTGCGCGCCCACCACGCGCCGCTCGGCTATACCCTCGAATCGCCGTCATCGCACCCGCTGCCCCGCCGCATCGCCGCGCTCGGCGCCGCGATCGAGGCCGCCATCGCCGCGGTCTGCGCGGCACACCGGTCCGCGGCATAGGTGGACTCTCCGTCGCCCGCCCCGACTTCCGGCACCGAGAAACGGAACTTCCCCGATGGGTCCTTCCCTTGTGCCGCGTCCCGGTCGGGGTTTCATCGTCCCCATGCTCCCCACGCCTTTACCCCTGATCGTGGCCGTCGATGATGAGGCCGACGACCTCTTCTTCCTGCGCCACGTCATCCGCAAGGTCGGGCTCCCCCACACGTTTCAGTCCTTCGGCAACGGCGAGGCCGCCGTCAACGGACTGGGCCACCTCCTCGCGCAGGAGCCGCCCGCCGTGCTCCCGCTGGTCTGCTTCGTCGACATCAAGATGTCCGCGATGAACGGCTTCGACGTGCTGCGCTGGATTCGCGAGCAGCGCGCCTTCGATTCCGTGCCCGTGATCATGTTCTCGTCCTCCGACGATCCGGGCGATGTCGCTAAGGCGCGCGAACTCGGCGCGCAGGGTTACCTGAAGAAATATCCGTCGGCCCCGGCGATGCAGTCCGTGCTCGACGAGGCCAAGGCGTTCGCGCTGCTGCCCCTGCCCAAGCAGTCGTTCATGCAGTGGAGCTATCGCTTTATCGATGCGAGCGACGCGGTGGCGGCGAAATAGCCGCCGCCCACCGCCCCTCTCGCCGCGGCGCCGGGCCCCCGCTTACTGGGCCGCCCGCTTTTCCGCCAACGCCCGCTTCAGATCGAGGGCGTGCTGCAGGTGCGCCTGCAGCTTGGGCAGGTGCTTGCGCGCATAGGCCACCGCGTCCGCGTCCTGTCCGTCCCTGGCCTGTTCGTCGAAACGCTTCACGATGTCCTCGTGATCCGAGACCATCTGCGCGAGGTAGTCCTGATCGAAGCTCTTCGCGTCCCGCTTCTCCCACTTGTCCGGATGCGGATCCTTCGCCGGCAACTCGATCCCGCGCCGCCGCGCGATGGCGGACAGTTCCTCGCCCGTGCGCTCGTGGTCCTCGACCATCTTCTGCGCGAAACGACGGACCTCCTGGTTGGAGGTGCGCGCCGCCGCGACCCGTGAGATCGCCACTTGCGCCATGCTGGCCTTGGCCGCCTGCTCGAAGAAGGTGCGGTCACCTTTCTTGAGT
>CAZENI010000263.1:3209-10992 GCA_964513055.1 uncultured Opitutus sp. | reverse complement strand
GCGCCACCCAGTCGTCGAAATCCCGATACACCGCATCGACCGAGAACCGGCCCGTCTCGTGCCGCACCAGCCCGCGCCAGCCCAGCCGGCCCAGCCGGCCCAGCGCGAGCCGCAGCACCTCCCGCCCCGGACGGCTTTCCACCGGCACGCCCAGTTCCCCCGCGAAATCGCGCCGGCCCAGCTCCGCCGCCAGCCGCCGCGGCAGCACCCGATCCCACGGCCCGTTCCGCCGCCAGTCGATGCACGTGCAGACGGCCGCGAGCCGGCCGGCGTCGCGGAGCGATGCGGCGAGGTGCCGGAAGAATTGGTTGCCCGACGGGTGCGCCAGCACGACGCCGGCCGGAGCAGCGGTAGTCGCGCTCATGTCACGTTCGCTCCCCGGCCCGGCCGCGGCGCCGGCAGGGTGCGCGCATAGTGCGCCTGGTGCAGCGCCAGCCGGAAGCCGGTGGTCGCGTCGGCCAGCCGCGCGCGCCACTGCGCCCAACGCGGGATCGCGGCGGGCTTCCGCGCCTCCCGGATCGGCGTGCCGCCGTGGTGGAAGATGAACGGATCGGCGACTTCGCCGTAGATCGAGCAGTTCCAGCGGTTGTCGAGGATGCGCACCGCCGGCTCGCCTTTCAGATAGTGGATCACGTGGCCGTTCTCGTAGAGGTTGCGATCCGCCGGCGGCAGCGTCGCCGTCGGCCGGAACGCGCTCCACCGCAGCCGGCGGAACAGCCGGCGGGCCTCCGGCCCGTTGCGGACAAAGATGACCGCCGCGTTGATGCGGTGGGAAAAATCGTGACAGACAAACACCGCGGCCGGATCGGCCGCCAGCGTATCGACGGGAGAAGGACAGGCCCGCACCTCGCAATCGGCGTCAAGGTAGAGCACCCATTCGAACCCGCGCGCGAGCGCCTCGGCGAGGATGGCGATCTTCAGCCACGCGGAATCGTGGGCCGAGATGCCCCAGGGCGGCGACTCGCGCGCCACCCAGAACTCGGCGCCGCAGCGTTCCGCGAACGCGCGCTGGCCGCCGAGCAGGCCCGCGAAGTGCCGGTCGTAGCCATTCGTCGCGATGCTGAAGAGCAGCCGGCTCCCTGGAATGATCGCCCCCATCTTCAGCTCTTTCCCCTCGCCCACCGGTGGCTCGGCGCCTCCACCCAGCGGTAAAACCACGCCGCCACCGGCACCGCGAGCGCGGTCGCGGCCAGGGGCACCAGCAGGCTCGCCGGCTTCGCCCCCGCGATCGCCAGCCACGCTGCCCCGAGCGCCACGAAGAGCGGGAAATGCACAAGATAGAGCGAATAGGAAATCCGCCCCAGCCCGCCCAGCGCCCGCGCCACTCCCGCGGGAAGCCGCGCCCACCACTCCGGCCGCGCCAGGAGCAGCCACACCGCCCACGCGTAGAAGGCGCCGTAGCCCAGATGCTCCCAGCCGGCGCCGCGGCCCGTGTGCGTCGCCCGCAGGGCCGCGGCCAGAAACACGATCGCGAGTCCGCCGCACCACGCCGGCGGCGGCCGCAGCGTGCCGCCACGCCAGCGCTCCGCCAGCCACGCTCCGGCGCTCCAGACCGCCCAGTAGAACGCAAAATTCCCCGTCAACCATCCGATCCCGCCCGCCCGCAGCCACGTCGCCGCGAGCGTGAGGACGAGCACGCCGGCCGACGCCGCGCCCCAGCCGAAGCGTCGCGCCGCCCACAGCAGCAGCGGATACGCGAGGTAGAGTTCCATCTCCACCGGCAGCGACCACAGCGCCGGGTTGGTCGGCAACTGGCCGCCGCTACCCTCCGCGGAATAATTCTGCACCATCGCCAGCGTGCGGCCCACGAGCGCCCAGTCCGTCGCCGGCAGTCCGAGGCTCCCCGCGCCCGCCACCGCTGCCACCCCGCAAACCAGCGCCACGACCAGATACGGCGGATAAATCCGCCCCACCCGGCGGCGGAAGTAGCGGCCGAGCCCGAGCGGCTCGTCCCGCCCCGCCTGCGCCACATGCACGCAGAAGCCGCTGATCACGAAAAACAGCATCACCATCGATCCGAGAAACGGCATCGGCGCCGCCAGCCAGGCCAGCGCGCGATCGAACGCCGAGTAACGCTCCGGATTCGCCTGCAACTCCCGCCACCCCACCCACAGCGTCACGCGCACATGGAACAACGCCACGCCCAGCGCCGCCAGTCCGCGCAGCCCGTCGATCGCCGCCGCACTGCGGTCCGTGGACGCCGGCGTCATGGCGCCGCGCGGCGACGCCGCGCCAGCTCGTTCCCCAGTTTCCGTTTCAATTGGTTCAGCCCCAGCCCCCACGCCCCGAGCCGCCCCAGCGGCACGAAGCGCACCTCGTCCGCGCCCTTTCCGTCCGCCGCCAGCGGCGCGTCCAGTTCCCGCCGGAAACGGCTGCGGTAGGCGGACAGGAAATGCGCGCCCACCGTCGTCCCGGTCACCCGCGCGCTCGGATACAGGTTCGGCAGTTGTTCCGGGTCCACCGCTCGTCCCCGGCCCCGCAACGCCAGCGCCGCCCAGCACGTGGGCTCCGTCCACGCCGGAATCACCCGCCAGTCCGGCTGCTGCAGAAACCAGTCCACGAAATCCAAATCGTAGCGCGCGCGGTCGATCAACGTCAGCCCCGTGTTGATCGCGTCGCACACCCGCAGGCCGCGCCGATCCAGCAGATGCCACGGCCGCACCGAGTAGGCCGTCCAGACCGTGTCGCGCAGGAACACACTGCCACCCGCCAGCGCCTCGCGGCAGAAAAGCCCGCGGAACGGCCGGAAAAACCGAATATCGCCGTCGAGATAGTAGCAGTCGCCCGGCTCGAGCAGCGCCACATCAAGCAGTTTCAGCCCCCACACCGACCCCGCGCGAAACGCCTGCGCCGCAGCGTGCCCCGCCAGGCGCTCGCGCATCGCCTCGTCCGCTTCGCGGCGCGCGATCACCCGCGTGCCCGGCAGCGCCGCGGCGATCCGCTCGCGATCCTCCGCCGTCAGCGAACCGTCCTCGTGCACCACGAGCGCGATCGGGTCCGCGCAGCACTTCACGAGCGTGCCGAGGCAGTGCAGCGCCAGATCGAGATCGCGGTGACAGAGCAACGTGCGCACCGCGACCGGCGCGGGGACTGATTCAGGAGGCGGCATCGAGATCAGCGAGGAAACGCTCCGCCACCGCCGCCACGCCCGGACGCGGCGGGGTGCGCGTGAAGACCTCCTCGGACAGGCCCGCTCCCCGGAAATACGGCACGCACCCCGGATCGTCCGCCGGCGCCGCGTCGAACGCCGGCGCCGCGAACCGCGGCGGCGTTCCGCCCGACGTCACCACCACGCGAATACCATGCTCGCGCAGCGCCGCCGCCGAGCTGCTCTTGCCGAGGATGTTCCACGGGACCGAGGTCACAGCCGTGTCGAAGCGCGCGAACAGCCGCGCCAGCCGCGCCTCGTCGCAGCGCCCCACCGCCACGGCGCTGACGCGCCCGCGCCACTCCCGCGCCAGTTGCTCGAAGCGTGCCGCGCCGTAGCCCAGCCCGCCCGCGGCCACCAGCGCCGCCGGCCGCCCGCGCGCCTGCGCCCACGCGGCGAAGTCCGCCAGAAACGGCCCCGGCTCCCACGAGGGATGCAGCGTGCCGAACATCCCGCACACGATCGCGCGGGGATCGACGCCCTCCGGCGTCTCAGGCGCGGCGGGCGGCACCGGCGGCGGCACGCTGCCAAACACCGGAATCACCCCGGCGGCCTGCCCCAGCGTCGCCAGCGCCGCGCCGTAGTAGGCATTGCTCGTGTGCACGCACGCCGGCGCCAGCGCGCGGAGCATCGCCTGCACGGCCCGGCGCTGGCGCCAGCCGGTCACGCGCGCCTTGAGCGACGCGCCCTGCTGCGAACCGATCCACGTCTCATGGAAAAAAACCTGCCGCCGCGGCGCCATGCCCAGCAACTCCGCCAGCGCCGGCACGCGGTGCCCGAAGAGCCCGCGCGGATCGAAACTGTAGGGCACGAACTGCAGGCTCGCCCAATCCGGCCGGAACGCCTCCAGCCACCGCCGCGCCGCCGCGCCGCCCCCGGCCATCCACGCGTCCGCCGACAGCCGCAGCACCCCCGCCTCCTCCCCCGCGCCGGGCGCCGGCTCGCCGACGGACAGGAGCGCCACCGCGTGCCCGCGCCGGGCACACTCCGCCGCCAGCGTCCGCGTGTAGTCGCCGACGCCATCACGGCCCGGTTCGAGACCGCCGGCGATGAACGCGATTCTCATCCGTGTGCGAGTTTCCGATACGCCGCCGCGTAGAACTCCGGCCCCGCGAGCCGCGCCGCCAGCGTGTCCCGCGTCCGCGTCGCCCGCGCGACATACTCGGCCTCCGGCATCGCCGCGGCCGCGCGCAGGCACGCCGCCAGCCCGGCGCTGTCGCCCGGCGCGCAGGCCAGCGCCTCTTCGCCCGCCGCCTCCGGCACGCCGCCGTCGCGCGTGATGATGCAGGGCACGCCCACGTTCCGCGCCTCGATCGCCGTCAGCCCAAAATCCTCATTTGTGTCCGGCGGCACCACCATCCATCGCGCCGAGCGGATCGCCTCCGCCTTCACGTCCTGCGCGACGAAGCCCGGCACCTCGATCCCGCGGACCCCGAGCGCCGCGATCCGCCGCTCAATCTCCGGCCGCAGCGGCCCGTCGCCGATCAGCCGCAGCGGCCACGCCACCGGATCGAGCTGCGCCTGCGCATACGCCTCGACCAGCGTGTCGACGCCCTTGTTCGCGATCCACCGCGCCGCGAACACGAACCCGCGCCGCACCGCCACCGGCTTCGGCCCTGCCGGCAGTTCGCAAATCGGAAACACGACCTCGCTCCGCGGCCACGGCGTCGCGCCCTCCCACGTGCGCCGGACGAAATCTGAAATATAAAAGCGCCGGTCGGCGCGCCGCAGGCAGAAATCCCACAGCCGCTGGTGCAGCGACCGCCCGGGCTGGCGGTGGTTGATCACGTTGATGAGCAGCCGGCGGCGGCGGAGCTTCGCGAACAACACCACGTCCGGGCTCGCGTTCTGCGCGTGCACGACCTGCGCCCAGCCGATCGCGCGGCGCAGCTCCGCGCTCCCGCGCGCCACGAACTGCACCCGCGCGCCGAGCGGCGCGACCGCCGCCGCCAGCTCGCGGCTGGGCGCGAAGTTCACCGTGCCCTTGAAGATCAAACGCACCTCCAGGTCCGGCGTCACCGGCAGTCCCGCGACAATCGCCAGCACGAACGCCTCGAGCCCCCCGAAGCCCCCGAAGGTCGGGCTCACAATCGCCACCCGCAACGGCTCTGTCCGGGCGTGGCTCACACTCGCCGGCGTGTTGCGTCACATTTCATTTCGTTCCCACCTGCTGTTTCCTCGCGCCCGGCCGCGCCCGTCATCGTGGTTTCCGCAGCAACACCGCCGCCGCCACGCAGGCCCGGCGGCGCAGCGCGCGCGGCAGGATCTGCGTCGCCGCCTCGATCGCACTAACCACCCGCCGGGGCAGCACGCGCAGGAGTCGTTCCGTCTTCAGGTGTCCGCTGGTCAGGCTGTTCGTGAAGAGCCGCTGCTCGACCACCTCCAGGCCGGCCGCGCGCGCCAGCGGCGCGAACTCGTCCTCGTGCAGGAGGAAGATGTGGCCGTCCGCATTGGGCCGGAACTGCTCCGCCTCGAACACCGACGGATCCGCACACTCCGAGAACTTCGGCAGCCGGTTGCGGAAGTATCCGCCGTTCGGAGTCGTCAGGATCACGTGCCCGCCCGGCTTCACCAGGCCGGCGACCTTCCGCAGGAACTGGTCCGGATGCGCGACGTGCTCGATGATCTCCGTGATCAGCACCGAGTCGAACTCCGCGCCGAAGCCGAGTTGAAACGCGTCGCCCGGCGCAAACTCGAGTTCGCCGCGCTCATGCTTCAGCCGCACGTAGCCCTGCAGGTCCGCGCGAAGATCGTTCCACACCACGCGATAGCCGCGCTCCGCCAGCGCGAGGGAGAAATTCCCCTGCGCCGCCGCGATGTCGAGGACGCGCCCGCCGGCCGGCACCGCCTGCGCCACCAGCGCGAGCGTGTGGCGGCGCCGCAGGTCATACGCATAGGCGTAGCCGCGCGGCTCGGGCGGACCGTAGACCTCGGCGCAGTCGTAGCCGTGCGCCTCGCGCCAGGCCTGCGGCCAGTCGGGTTGCAGCGTGAGACGATTCATGGCTCCGGACGAACGTTCGCGGTCACACCGCGCCGAAGAATCCCCGGAGGATGAAATTCCGCCGCTGCCGGCCGTCGACCGACGAGTAGTAGAACGGAGCGAGCCGGCGCGCCTCGAACCCCATCCGGAAGCTGACTCCGCGGCTGAGTCCGCGTTCGAAATAGCGCCGCAGCCGGCCGGCAAACGCCCGCTCCGGGCCATGGAGAAACGGGGCCTCCTGGCAGGACCGCAGCCGCGTGATCTCGCCGTGGCATTTCGCCAGCCAGGCCTCCCGCCCGAGCCCGGCGCGCGCCCCGAGCACGCGCCGCGCCTCCGGCCGGCCCGCCGCCGCCGTGTGCGACGACGCGTGTTCGCGGTAGATCGTCAGGCTCGGCTCGAGGTAGCGCACGCCCCCGCCCGCGCAGGCCGCGAGCGCGAGCCACGCGTCGTGATACGGCTGCGTCGCCGGGATCGGCAACGCGGCGTCGAGCACGCTCCGGCGCAGGAACATCGTGTGGCTGATCACCCAGTTGCTCGCCAGCAGGTGCGCCGTCGGCCGCCCCGTGCCATGGCGGCGCGCATAGTCGCGGATGCCCACCGGCGCGCTCCAGGCGCCGATCACCCCGTCCGGCTTCAGCACGCGATCGATCAGCGAGTAGACCGCGTCGCTCGCGCCGAGCGCCGCGTGCAACTGATCGAGCCGGCCGTCCACCCAGATGTCGTCCTGATCGGAGAGCGCGACGAATTGCCCGCGGCAGTGCTGCAGCACGTGGCTGAAATTGCCCACCAGCCCGCGGTGCCGTCCATCCGTCACGTCCCGCAGCCCGCGCTTGTGCGCATAGTGCTGGAGCAGTTCCCGCGTGCCGTCGGTCGAACCGTCGTCCGCCGCCACGACCTCGTAGGTCACGCCGCAGGGCGTGAAGATCGAGTCGAGCTGCTCGCGCAGATACGCCGCGCCGTTGTAGGTCGCGAGCGCGACCGAGATGACCGGGGCCGACGTCATGCCGCCCGCCTCCCGCGCAGTTGCCGCCGATAGCCGACCGCGCAGCGCCAGAAATACGGGGCGAGCACGGGGAACAGCACCCAGTCCCGTATCCGCAGAAAAATGTCGCGCCGCGGCTGCCGCCGCTCGCCGCGCGCCAAGTCCCGCACCAGATGCCACGACGTCTGCGCGTAGAGCCGGAGCATCGCCGTCACGACATCCCACCCGCTGGCCAGCACGCCGGCCTCCGGCCCGGGCCCCCAGCGCACTTTCAACCGATACATGAACCACCACCGGAAGCGCAGCGTCTCGCGCCAGAACTGCGCCCACGTCAGCCGCCGCGGCGGATGCACCACGACCGCATCCGCGGCGAACACCCACCGCGCGCCGGTGTATTTCGACCGCGCATGAAATTCCATGTCCTCCGCCGTCTCCACCAGATCGGGATCGAAGCCCCCAAGCCGCTCGAACACCGCGCGCCGCACGCTGAGGTTCGCCGTCCAGCCCGCGCCACCGTGCGTGTTCACCGGCGCCATCCAGAGCGGATGATCCGGCAGCGTCGGGCTGAGGATCGCGCCCTCGATCACGTCCACATCACCGGCGGCCGCGCGCGCCGCGATGCCCGCCAGCCACGCCGGCTCCGGCAGGCAGTCGTCGTCGGTGAAGACCAGCC
>CAZENI010000263.1:0-3199 GCA_964513055.1 uncultured Opitutus sp. | reverse complement strand
AGACCAGCCACTCGCCCCGCGCGCGCCGCGCCCCGGCGTTGCGGTTGGGACCGGGCCCATGCCGCGGCGCCGGCGACCACTGCGCCCACGGAAACCGCGCCGCCAGCATCGCCGCCATCGTCTCGCGCGTCCCCGCGTCCGTGACGATCACCTCGTAGCTCCCCGGCCCCTCGCCCCCGAGCGTCGCGCCCGTCTGGCGCCCGGCGGCCAGCCGCTCGAGGCACTGCGCCAGCAGATCGGGCCGGTGGCAGGTGGGAATGACGATGGAAAACTGCGGCATCGCTCGAGGCTTAGTCTTGCTGCACGCGCCGTCCCGCGCCGCGGAACCACGACCGCCAGAAGCGATAGTGCGGACACCCGAGGCTGATCAACGCCGCTGCGAAATCCCGCTCGCGCAGATCGGCGGCGGCCATGACCTTGAACGCATACGCGCAATCGCGCCCGTAGTGCGACCACGTCACGCCCTCGTCCGTGCCCGCGTTCCAGCGCCAGTAGCGCTCGAGCACCTCGCCGAGCGAGTTCCGCGAGAGGCTCATGACCTCCGCCGCCGGGTCGCTGATCACGTCGTGCCCGGCCCGCCGCAGTCGCACGCCCAGATCCGCATCCTCGCTGTGCCGGAGCCGCGCATCGTAGCCGCCGACCGCCTGCACCGCCCGCACGCGCACCATCGCGCCGTGGGTCGCGTGCAGCCCGCCGCGCTGCACGACGGCGGTGTGTGCCAGTTTGAAAAGATGCCGCCCGCGCCAGCGTTGCACCGCGCCCCCGCCCGGCGGTTGCATCCAGCGTCCGTGCACCGCCGCGACCCGGCCGTCAGCGAACCAATGCGCCACCGTTGCCGCGAAATCCGGACGCAACGCGTTCGTGGCGTCACAGCACAACACGAACTCCCCGCCGAGTTCCTGCAGCGCCCGCGCCCGCGCCGCGCCACGGCCAAGATTGCGCTCCTGCCGCACCACGCGCACCGGCAGATCCGCCAGTGTCGCCGCCGAATCGTCCGTCGATCCATCGTCGATCACCAGCACCGCGACCGGACGGACCGTCTGCGCCAGCACGCTCTCGACCGCGCGGCGGAGCGTCGCCGCGTTGTTGTAGCAGGGCACATACGCGCTGTAGGTCGCGGCCGTCATCCCGCGATCGCATCCCGCGTCACCAGCCGATCGACCGCCGCGAGCACCTCCGCGGGCGTGATCGCCGTCATGCACCGCAGCCCGTGCTCACACCGCTCCCCGCGACTCGTGTGGATCCAGCACGGCGAGCACGGCACGGCCGAATACAGGTTCACGTTTCCCGTGTATCCGGAATTCGCGGGCGTCTCGCGGCCGCCGTAGATGATGACACCCGGCACGTCGAGGCCGCTGGCGGCATGCATGAGAAAGCTCACGCCTCCGACATACCCCTGCGCGTGGGCCAGCACGCTCATCGACTCCCGCAGCGAGAGCCGGCCCGCGAAGCGCTGCACGCCCTCGAACTCCGGCTCGCTCGCGTCGCCCAGTTGCACGAGGTGGAATCGCCCGCGCAGCGCGGCCAGCGCGGCCCGCCAGGAATCGACCGGCCAGTTCTTCACGACCTCCTTGCTCAGCGTGCTGAACGCCAGGATCGGCCGCGCCGTCACGCCCAGCCGCTCCCGGCCGCGCCTTCTCTCCTCCGCGGTGAGGTGCACCCGGCACCGCTGATCGTAGGACTGCCCGCCCCAGCCCAGCCGATCGAACGTCTCCCGCAGCAGATGCGTCGTGCCGTCGCGCCGTCCCACGAGATCGGGATACCACGACCACACCGAGAAAAACGTCTCCGGCCGGTTCAGGCTCTGGATCGCCGGATCGTGTTCCAGCAATTCCGGATTGGGCGTGATGCAGTTGAGCCGCAGCCGCGGCCAGCGCGCGTGGACATTCCGGCAGATCGTCGCCGTCAGCAGCGTGTCGCCGGGTGCGCCATAGGCGTCGACGATCGTCAGCCGCGCCCCGGCGGCGTGGAGCAGCGGAAGGCGGCGCGAGAGCCGCGCGTTCAGGTGCCAGCGAATTTTTCCCGCCAGGCTCGTGTCCGATCGCAGCAGCGGCGAACCGATGACACTGCGCCCGGCCGGAACTCCGCCCGCACTCATCGACACAGCGCCAGCAGGGAGAAGCCGCCGATCACGCGCGACGTCCACACGGGCGAGATCCGCCGGCCCAGCCGCCGCAGCAGCCGCAGCCGCTGCTGCTGGCCCGGCGCCAGCGGCAGATCGAGTTCGACACTGGTCAGGCACCAGTCGGCCACGCGATAGCCGCTGTTGCGCAGCGCCTGCAACGCCGTCTCCGCGGTGAAATAGTGCAGGTGCCCCACGCTGTCGAACGCCCACTGCAGCCGGTGCGGCTGCATCCCGCTGAGCACCGTGAGATCGATCGGCAGGTGAAACACGTGCGCCTGCGCGCGCGGGCGCAGGGCCCGCAGAAAACCCAGGTAGTCCTCGACGTGCTCGGCCACGTCGATCGCCAGCAGCACGTCGGCTGGCGGCGGTGCCAGGGCGATCAGGTCGCCCAGCACGAAGCGCAGCCGCGCGTTCGCCAGCGGCGCGGCCAGTTTCAGCGCCTCGGGCGCGATCTCGTAGCCGGTGAACCCCACCGCCGGATCGAGCTCCCGCTGGAGCGCGGCGAGGATGCCGCCCGCGCCACAGCCGACCTCGACGACCGTGCGCGGCGCGAGCCCGTTGCGCTGCAGAATCCCGCGGACCTGCGCGGCCTTCCAATCCGAATGCTCGCGGTGCCAGTTCGGGTGCTGCAACGCGTAGTCGCGCCCGGTGTAGAGTTCCGCGCTCATCGCGCCCTCCCGCCGGTTTCGCGCGTGAACAACTCGAGCCCGCTCACCGCGAGGGGCCCGGTCCCGCCCGATCGATGCAGGCCGCGCAGGGCCCGGCCGCCGGTGAGACCGTGGCGCGCCAGATTCGCCCGCAGCTCCGCGATCCGCGGCGCCGTTTCGTGGTCGGCATGCCATTCGACCACGAGCGCGCGCGCCCCCCGGCAGAGCGCGCCGTAGTCCCGCACGAAGTCATACTCCGCACCCTCCACGTCGAGCTTCAGCAAATCGTAGGGGGGCGCCAGGCGCGCGGCGATCTCCGCCTCGCTCGCGATCGGCACCGCGACCGTCTGCGCCACCTGCGCCGCGCCCGCGTCGAGCGATGACACCATCCCGCTGCGCAGCGCGAAGGGCAGCTCGCCCACCCCGC
>CAZENI010000262.1:0-11047 GCA_964513055.1 uncultured Opitutus sp. | reverse complement strand
AGCTCGTTCGTGATGATCAGCATCCGGCGCGGGCGGTTGCCGAGGATGTCGCGCTCGCCGAGGTTGGACGCGCTGGGCGAGGCGGCCCGGAGCCGCTCGAAGGGGAAATACGTTTCCAGCCCGTCGTCCCAGCCGATGGCGACCTCCTGGCCGATGAGCTGGATGTTCAGTGGGACGTGCATCGCGGGTTCGGTGATAGGGGCGAACGGGACGGGATGAACAGCAAATTTCCCGGGGTGCGGCGCGTTGCGTCGGCGGCAGAGCGTGGCACGCTGGGGCGCATGAGAATCCCGACCGATGCATCGTTGCCGCACATCGTGGTGGTCGGCGCCGGTTTCGCGGGCCTGCGCTTCGTGCGCGGGCTGCCCGAGGGGCTGGCCCGGGTCACCGTCATCGACCGGCAGAATCACCATCTTTTCCAGCCGCTGCTCTACCAGGTGGCGACGGCGGGGCTCTCGGCGGTGGACATCGCCCAGCCGGTGCGGGCGATCTTCGGCCCGCGGCCGAACCTCGCCGTGGTCATGGCCGAGGTGACCGCCATCGATCTGGCCGGCCGCCGGCTGACGCACGCGCGCGGCGAACTGACGTATGACTACCTGGTGCTCGCGGCTGGCGGCGTAACCAGTTATTTTGGACACCCGGAATGGGAGCTGTTTGCGCCGGGCTTGAAGACGCTCGACGACGCGCTGCGGATCCGCCGGCTCATCTTGTGTTCGCTCGAGCGGGCCGAAACGGAAAGGGACCCGGTGAAACGCGAGGCGGCGATGACGATCGTGGTCGTCGGTGGCGGGCCGACGGGCGTCGAGCTGGCGGGGGCGTTTGCCGAGCTGACGCGCACGGTGCTGCACAAGGATTTCGACGTGATCGATCCGACCAAGGCGCGGGTCATCCTGATCGAGGGGAGCGATCATCTCCTGTCGCCGTTTCCGCCGGAGCTGCGGGAGAGCGCGCTGCGGCAGCTCCAGGCGCTGGGCGTCGAGGTGCAACTCGGCCGGCGCGTCGAGGCGATCCGCGCCGGGGAACTCGTGGCGAGCGGCCAGGTGATCCGGGCCGACAACATCATCTGGGGTGCGGGCGTCGGAGGGGCGCCGATCGCGCGTCAGCTCGGCGTCGAGCTGGATCGCGCGGGGCGCGTGAAGGTGCTGCCGGACTGCAGCGTGCCGGGACACCCGGAGGTCTTTGCGCTGGGGGATCTGGCGACGCTGACGGATGCCAACGGCGTCGTCGTGCCCGGCGTGGCGCAGGGCGCGATGCAGATGGGCGCGCACGTCGCGGCGTTGATCGAGCGGGAGCTGCGCGGCGAGAAGTTCGCGCCGGTCGGGAGGAAGGCCTTCGCGTATCGCGACAAGGGCTCGATGGCAACGATCGGGCGCTCATCGGCGGTCGCGCTGATCGGGGGGCGGCAACTGAGCGGCTATCCGGCCTGGATCGCGTGGCTCGGCGTGCACTTGCTTTTCCTCGTCGGCTTCCGCAACCGGTTCTCGGTCCTGATGCAGTGGATCTACTCCTATCTCACCTACAAGCGTGGCGCGCGGATCATCACGGGCGTGTCCGGCGAAAAATCCGCCGGTTCCGCCTGAGCGCGCCGGGCGGCGCGGGCGGACTGTATCCTACTCGAAAGGACGCCTGGCGGAGGGTGTCGCTCGAGCGCGTCGAGGCGTTTCACGGACGACGGCGGCGGTCCCCCCGTCGGTGATGGCCGAGTCAGCGTGGCTCGACCCGCGAAAGCCCGGCTTGGGCTGAAGCATGTGGGTGCATTTGGCGCAGCACTGAACTTCCGGCCAGTTCGGAACGATCCTGCGCTGGCGCCGGTTTCAGGTAAACCCGGCGCGGAAGCCGCCTGCGATGCAAGCTGTGTCAGAATCGGCAAGTCAGTGCCTCCCGGGAGGCGTTTTGTGGTGGCAGGCGCGAGCAGCGAGCCGGACTTGCCGAGGTCAGGGGGGGGTGGGGGGCGTTTTCGTGTCAGAAATTGACGGATTCGCGCACAAGTCCTGAGAAGGGCGCAGAAGGCCTGATTGTTTCTGAGGATCGCTTGTCGGGAATTCCCACGACTTGGGGTCTCATCCTCGATGGCGGGAACAGCGCCGTGCGGTTTCGTGGGACTTCGCACGCCCCGGCGAACATCTTCGGCCGTGGATTCAGCACGAGGAGATGCCCGCGTTTCGACCCGCTCATCCTCCGGAAATGCGGACGAGCGGCAGGGGCCACTAAGAATTCACGCGACGAATCGCCGAGGCCGCTCGTCTCGAAATCGAATGCTCCACTCGGCAGAGGAGGCTCCTCGCACCATGCGACTTCCGAGCGAGCTAGACTATCCGGTTTTCCCGCATGACGGCTGAATACCAACGGGCGCTGAGCTTGGGCGTGCGCCGCTGGCTGGCGTAGTCGGTGTGGCAGAGGCCGAAGCGCATGGCGTAGCCATCCTGCCACTCGAAGTTGTCCAGCAACGACCAGAGGAAATAGCCGCGGATGTTCACGCCATCCGCCAGCGCCCGGTGCAATTCGCGCAGGTAGTGGCGGACGTAATCGCGGCGGTGGAGATCGATCACCTCGCCGCCGGTCGCGGGTGATTCGTGGAAGCCGGCGCCGTTTTCCGTGATGTAGAGGGTGCTCGCGCCATAGATGTCGCGGGCATGCCGTGGTCCCCAATACATGGCCTGGGGGACGTAGTGGAGCCACGGAGGTGTGGCGCGCGGATAGCCGATGGGCAGCGCCAGGACTTCGGGTTGGCCGCGCGCGCCCGCTCGAACAAATTGCCCGGTGTAGATATTCAGCCCGAGAAAATCGGTGCGGAGTGAAATCAGCGAAAAGTCATCCCGGCTCACCTTGGGGCGCGCGGCGCCGGCGCCTCGCAGGTATTCGGATGCGTAACGCCCTCGGAAAATCGGATCGAGGACCTGGATGTTGGCGGTGACGAATGCGCGCTTTGCCGCCGCGATGTCGGCCGGAGTTTCGGTGACGGGCACGGGCACCACGGGATTGTCGACCAGGCCCACGCGTGCATCGCGCCGACCGTGTTCACGCACGGCCCGGACGCCGTGACCATGGCAGAGGAGCGCGTGATGATAGGTTTGGTTGACGACGGACTCGCCCTCGTTCACGCCCGGCGCCTTGTCGCCGCCGCCGTAACCGTAGCGGGTGAAACAGATGATTTCGTTGAGCGTGATCCAGTTTTTGACGCGAGCGCCAAGACGCTTGACGAGGGTGTCCGCGTAGGAGGCAAACGCGTCGACCGTCCGCCGGCTGCGCCATCCGCCCTCGTCCTCGAGCGCTTGGGGCAGATCCCAGTGAAACATGGTTACCCATGGCGTGATGTCGTTGGCCTCGAGGGCATCGAACAAGCGCCGATAAAAATCGATCCCCGTCTGATTGATGGCCCCCCGGCCCGTGGGAAAAATTCTCGGCCACGCGATCGACATGCGATAATGGCGCACACCAAGCCGCCGCATCAGCGCGCAGTCACTGCGATACCGGTGATAGTGATCGCACGCGATATCGGCGTTGGCACCGCGGTGGATCTTTCCAGGCGTCTGGCAGAACCGATCCCAGATCGACTCGCCCTTGCCGCCCTCACGCGCGGCGCCTTCGATCTGGGCGGCGGCCGTGGCCACGCCCCACGCGAATCCACGCGGGAAACGCAGCGATTTTATCTGGGCGGCAGACAACAGCGGGGTTCTGGCCGCGACGGTTGGGCGAGTTTTCATCCTAGTCGCGCAGCTGTGGAAACCATTCGATGTAGTCGCTCGTGCGGCCCTTCTGCCACCAATGGGCGGTGAAATATTTTTTGCCGGGGAGCGGAGTCGGCACCGTCGCGGGCGCCTCGCCACGCCAGGCGGCCACCAGGTGCAGCAACGCGAGCGGTTCCTCCGCTCCCAGTCGCCCATGGAGATGGCGCGCACTCGTCACGAATAGATCGGCGACGAAGTGGTCGCGCAGCAGGTTGTGGCCCACGGCACTCGCCGCCTGCAGCAGCTCGCTTCGGCCGTATTCGCGGTGCAATTCGAGCAGGCCCATGAGCGTCCAGGGATCGTTAATCGCCGCGGGCACCGTGATGCGGGTGGTTTCAATGTCCCCGAGGCCAAGACCGCGCGCGATGGCGCACGTGGTTTGACGAAGATCCCTGTCGCCGGTCAGCCGAAAGGCTTTCGCATAGGCCCAGAAAAATAACGGCCCGGCAGGGTAGGGGCTGAATACCTCCGGTTGGTAATAGCCCGGACGCCTCACGTCGGAGGGCGTCAGTCGGGTCCCGTCGCGCAGGATGGCGTGAAGCGTGTTGGTCGCCGGGTCGTAGGCATGGCGGGCAAAGGCGAGGAGATCCTCGCGCGCCCACTTCAGGAACGATTGGCCCGCGCCGCCGGGCCCGAGATCTTCGGCCAGCGCGAGCTGGCAGAGGACGATGTCCCCGAAGGTGCGGCTGGCGCGCGTGCGATCGAGCACGGTGTGTTCGCGGGCGCGTTCACCGAACTCAGCGCCAAACTGGAGCGCGGCCCGATCGCCCGCGATCTGGCTGTATTGATAACCACCGAGACCACTGCGCGGGTCGCGGGTGTCGACGTAACGCTGGGCCATTTGCAGCGCCCAGTATTGCGGACCGGCCTCGTCCGTCAGTCGGCCGAGGGTGGCTGCCGAGTAAAACAAGTCACTGCCGGTATTTTTGAAGGAGAGTCCACGGCCAACAAAAAAAACGGGCGCAAGATCGCGGGCGTGCGACCAGGGCGATGCGGCCGGCGGACGCGGGCCGTATTCCCCGTGCCGATTCATGTCGAGATTGCGCCAGTCGAGAATGTGGCGGTCCCAAAACGCCTCGATAAATCCGCGGGTCGCACCCGCATCGACCGACCACATCAACTCGTAAAAGGGATAGTGCGTCTTCAGCTCGTGGAAATTGTCCATGCCGAAGGGCGCGTCGCCCACGAGGTCGTAGGCCCAGTGTCCCCCCCAGTAGAACAAGCCACTCGGATCACGCGCGTGGGCGAAGCACGCACGCAAGGCGTCTTTCGCGGCCGTGGCGTAATGCTCGTCGCCCGTCAGGGCGGAGAGCCCCACGAGAGTCCGGAATAGATCCTGTTGGTTGGCGACGTCGCTCAGCACCATCTCGTGACCGTCGTCTGGATGGACCCAGCGCGGAGGCTGGCGCGTGACGACGTTCAGGGCGTCGGCGAACAGGGCGGGCGCCGCGCGGCCCCAGCGCCCGCGACCCTCGCGCAAGACCGCGTCAGCGTGCTGCGTGACCGCGGCGAGGAACGGCTCGGCCTCACCCGCGGACATGCTTCCGGAGCTTGAATCCCGGGATGGATTTCGCCGGGGGTGCGATGGAATCCCGCAACACCACGCGCGCTTCCACGCGGCGGGCCGCCAGTCTTGTCCCCGGCGGCGATTTGAGGAGTTCGAACAGCATCTCGACCGTGGCGGCGATCATTTCCGGGACCTGCTGATCCACGGTGGAGAGGCGCGGCGAGGATTGCGTTGCGATCGGGAGATTGTCGAAGCCGACGATGGAGATGTCGCGCGGCACCACCAGACCGGCGCGTTGGAGCCGCCACATTGCTCCGGTCGCGATCTCGTCGTTCAATGCAATCAGTGCCGTCGGCAAAGTCGCGCGACCGAGCAAATACTCCGCCAGTTCCCGGCCGTAGTCGAACGAGTCAAAGCGCCGGTTCGACTGCATGATGGTTTCAACGCAGTCTTCGAAACGCTCGCCCTGCGCGGCCAGCGCCTCGGCCACGCCATCGCAACGGGGCACGCCGAGCGGAAAGCTGCGATCGATGCCGAGCAGACCAAAATGGCGGTGCCCGAGCTGATAAAGGTGATCGGTGACGTGCGCGAGCACCGCCCGGCGATCGAGGAGAATCGCATTTTCAGCGACCGATCCGCGCGGTTCCAGCAGCACGCAGGGGATGCGTGCCTTGTGCAGGAATTCGAGCCACGGCGCGCTCTCGTCGCCGACCGGGGAATCGACGAGCACGACGCCCTCCGCCCGCATCGACGAGAAATGGCGCACGACCTCGAGGCCGGAGTCGGCGCTGCCATCGATCAATTCGAACAGCGGCCGGTAGTGGCGCTCACGCAGCAGTTTTTGGATGACCGTGACCTTGCGCACCAGGATGGGCGTCTCGAGTTCGCGGAAACTCACGCCAATCGTGTGCGTGCGGGCGCCGCGCAGGGCGCGGCCAAAGGGGTTCGGCACGAACCCCAGTTCCCGCATCGCGGCCTGCACGCGCTGGGTGGTCTCTGGATTCACCTCCGGATGACCGTTGATGGCGCGGGAGACCGTCCAGCGCGACAGCCCCAGGTGGCGGGCGAGCGCCGCGGTGGAATCAACGGTCGAGGGTGAGCGGCGTTTCGGCATTGACAGCAAATAAAATCACACACGTGTTTGGTGCTCTTCCTTTCGCGTGTAAACGAAAATCGAGGGATGGTGTAACACGCGATCCCGGGAAGTCCATCCGCCCTGTGCCGTGAATCGTTCGCCCGACCGCCTCGCCTGCTCGACCATTTGCTTTCGTCGTTTCCCGCTCGCCGTGGCGCTGGCGGCGGTGGGGGAGGCGGGCCTCGGGCTCGTCGATATCGGCGGATTGCCGGGCTACTGCGATCACTTTTCGCCGCTCGATGATCGCCCTGACGCGCTGGCGGCATGGGTCGACGTCGTGCGTTGCAGCGGCCTCCGGGTGCACACGCTCAATGTCGGGATCGGCGCCTTCAACGACGACGCCGAGGCGCCCGCCGCGGTGATGGCGCGCGCGCACCGCTGCCTGCACGCGGCGAAAGCGGTCGGCGCGCGCGGCGTCACCTTTGCGCCCGGCCTGGTCGTGGATCGCGCGCGGCGTCCACTGGCGGGTGAACTGGCTCGGATTCGCCCGCACGTTGGGGAGATGGCGGCGGCGGCCGCGGCGTTGGGATTGGTGGTGAGTTTTGAGGCGCCCCACCGTGGCGGATTGATTCTCGACGCCCGGGAGGCCGTTGAGTTTGTGCGTGCGTGTGGCCACCCGCATGCGCGGCTCGTTTTCGATGTCGGCCACCACCTGCGGGCCGGTTGGTCGCTGGCCGACGCCTGGAGTGTCGTTGGGCCGTGGGTCGAGCACGTGCACCTCAAGGATCAGGCGGGCGGCAAGGGCCGGTATCCGCTCGGAGCTGGTCAGATCGATTTTGGTGAGTTGTTCGCGCTGTTCGAGGCAACCGGCTATCGCGGGTGCTTTGGCTTCGAGTTTCCTGATGCCGCTGCGAGCGTTGCCGAAATCGTCGGCTTGGTGCGCGATTCGCGAACACTTCTGCAGCAGCTGGGCGCCCCGCTGAACTGAATTTCTATGAAAAAGATCACCGACTCTCCGCTGGGATTTTTTGGCCTGGGTGCCATGGGCGGGCCGATGGCCCGCCATCTCGTCTCGGCGGGCTGCGCCGTCCATGTCTTCGATCCCAATGCCGGGCGGCTGGCCGCCGCGGTGGGCGCGGGGGCGACGCCCTCGCCGGATGCGCCGTCCGTCGTGCGAGTCGCGGAGGTGGTTTTTGCCAGCCTGCCCACGCACGAGGCGTTCGTCGCGGTCGCCGAGCAAACGTTTCTGCCTTGCGCGCGCGCCGGCCAGGTGTTCGTCGATCTGGGGACGACGATTCCGCATGAGACGCGGCGGCTGGCTGCGCAATTCGCCGCGCGCGGCGCCACGCTGCTCGATGTGCCGGTGAGTGGCGGAAGTGAGGGAGCGGAGCAGGGTCGCTTGCGCATGTTCGCCGGCGGTGACGAGAACGTAGTTGGCCGCGTGCGCCCGCTCCTCGAAATCATGGGTGGCCCCGACAAGCTCACCTACTGCGGTCCGAGCGGTTGCGGCCAGATTGCCAAGGGTGTGAACCAGCTGAAGAGCGCGCTCGGCACGGCCGCGATGGTCGAGGCGCTGGCGTTTGCCGTGCGGGCCGGCGTGCCGGCCGAGACAGTGGCGGCGGCGTTCGGGGCCGGTTCGAAAGAGGAGGCGAGCGGGATCGTGAAATACGCCCGCAAGGTGGCGGCGAATCCCGGGGCGCACTTCGGCGTGAAATTTCGTGAGCTGCCGTATTTTCTCGCGGAGGCGCGCCACGCGGGTTTCGCGCTGCCGCTGACGGAAGCGCTCCACGCGTTTTGCGACCGGGGCGAGCGGCTGGTGACCGACGACAATCGGCCCGCGCCCTCGTTCTGGCACGAGCTGACCCGCCCGTAAGTCTGCGCACCGGCTTTTTGCCATTGACATTGCCGCGCCCGGAATCACACACGTGTGTGAACCTGGTTGTCCGATCTGATCTTTCACCCCTATAATCCCATGAGTTCATCCCGATTGTTGCTCGCGGCCGTGCTGGCCGCCGTGGCCGGCCACTCGTTGTCGGCTCAAGCGCAGGTGCCCGCCTCCCCGGCCGGGGCTTCCAAACCGAAGGAGGAGGCCGTGCTGCTGCCGGAATTCGTCATCAACGCCGAGGCCACCAACGGCTACTTCACCGCCAACTCCATCTCCGGCACCCGCGTCGCCGAGCAGATCAAGAACCTGCCACTCAATCTCAGCGTGCTGTCGGAGGAGTTCCTTCGCGACGCCGCGATCTACGATGTGGACAGCATCCTCCAGTGGACGGCCTCGAATACCGGCCCGAACAACCCGCGCATCCGCGGGCTCAATTCCAACACGCGCGTCAACGGCTTTGGCGGCAGCGAGCGCGATGACGCCATCTCGATCGGCCGCGTCGAGGTCATCAAGGGTCCCGGCGCCGTGATCTCCGGCTCGGGCGGTCCCGGTGGCATTGTGAACGTGCTCACGAAGCGCCCGCGCGCGCGAAATAGTTTTTCGCTGGTCCAGATTGCCAACGACCGCGGCCTGTTCCGCACGGAGCTGGATGCGACCTACCGCGTCGACAAAAACCTTGGCATCCGCACCGCCGTGGCCCGCGTCAAGGAGGACGGCTTCAGTTCGCAGCGTCTCAAGCAGGACTACTACGATTACAAGAAGAGCGAAATGACCTACTACGGCGTGGTCGAGTGGAAGCCGACTCCGCGCACGCTCATCACCGCGGACGTCACCTACCTCACCCAGGATCGGCCGTTCCGCGATCAGCCGAATGTGCGCTGGGACTCCTATGGCCGCATCGCCCCGGCCACCGGCCAGCCGACCGTTTATCTGACGGAGGCGCCGTTCAATTATCCAAAATCCTTCGCCCTGAGTGGACCGGCCGCCATCGACGACATCCACAACCTGCTCTTCGACTTCGAAGTCGTGCAGGAGATCACGCGCGATTTGCAGGCCAAGCTTGTCGTCAACGGCAAGCGCCGCGCGCGCTACATCGTCGGGCCCGCGTCCACCGGTCTCGTCACGGCCAACGCCGCCCTCGTCACCGCCAATCCCACCCAAGGCCTCGTCTCCGGCGAGCGCTACCTCTCTGTCCGCTGGGATCTGAGCGAGCAGGTCAATCCGTGGGCGCTCAATTACGAACTCGATTTCGTCTGGAAGCATCGCCTCGGCACAATCGCCGACGCCAAGCTCCTCTTCGGCGGCAACACCGGCTTCGCCCCGTTCTGGGCCGCCAGCGGCCGCGGTCGCGCCCCCGGCACCAACGCCGAGCAGCGCTACTATTTCCGCCTCGGCAACCTCACGCCCAACCGCGGCCAGCCCGCCGACCTCAACCTGGTCCGCGATCCGCTCACGCCCGGCACCCGCACTACCGAGCGCAACGCCTTTGTCGTTCACCAGGCCAAGCTGTGGGAAGGCAAGATCCACACGCTCGCTGGCCTCTTCTACTACAGCTACCGCGATCAGCGCGTGACGAACAACACCCTCACGATCGCCAAGAACGACGGCATCAACCCGCAGGTCGGCGCCGTTTACCGCCTCAACGACTGGGCCAGCGTTTACGCTGTCATGGCGAAGTCGATTCAGGGCCAGAACCAGCGCAACTCGCGCGGCGACGTCCTGCCGCCCGTCAAGGGCACCAACTACGAGACCGGCGTAAAGGTCGAGACGCCCGACAGCCGCTACAGCGGCACGCTCAGCCTCTTCACAACCGATGCCTACAATCGTAATTTCAACGACCCGACGATCCCCGACATCTTCGGCAACACGAACCCCGGCGAACGCGTCGCCGGCGGCAAGGATCGGAGCAAGGGCGTCGACACCGAGTTCGTCCTCACGCCGCGCCCCAACTGGCAAATCATCCTCGGCTACGCCTACCTCGACACCCGCGTGGTCCAGGACCGCAGGGACCAGCCGCAGCGCATCGGCCAGCGGATCAACAACCACGCCTTCAACAACTATTCGCTCTGGACGCGCTACAGCCTACGCCAGGGTGCGCTCAAGGGCGTCTCGTTCGGCGGCGGTATCCGCGGCGACAGCGGCGCGATCCGCCAATACGTCACGATCGCCGGCGTGCCCAAACCCGCCAACGACACGACGGATCCCTACGTCGAGCTCTTCCTCGGCTACGAACGCATGTTTGGCCGCACGAAGTTCTTCTCGACCCTCAACCTGAAGAACGTGACGCGCCAGTCGCGCTACTTCCAGTTCAAGGACAACTCCACGGAGCCCTACTTCGTCTGGAAGGATCCCGTCGAGCCATTCCTGCGGGTCGGCTTCGAATTCTGACGCTCGAAGAAACTCTCCCTCGCGCGCGCACCCGGCACTTTCCGGGTGCCGGCCCAACCCTGCACTTTCTTGAAACCGTCTCCTCCTCTCACGCTGGCGTGGATGCCGCTCAGCGCCGACCCGGCGCTCCACCGCGATGTCCTCGCCCGCGCCCGCCCGTGCGGCGTGAGCCAGTTGCACCTTTCGCACGCGATCTGCCACGATGCGGATGACCTGCTCGATCATCCGGCGCGCGCCGCGTCCGTCCGTGCACTCGTGCAGGCGAGTCGCGACGCGGGGCTCGCCGTGTGGTGCTGGACGCACGAGGTCTGCAAACCTCCCGCCGCCTGCCTCACCGAAGGAAAACTCGACTTCGATCGGCCCGCGCTCTGGCAACACCTCGCCGAAAAATACCGCCGCTTTTTCGACACCGTGCTACCGGACCTCGACGGGCTGGTGCTCACGTGCGCCGAGACGGACTTCCT